>NZ_JBEZLL010000021.1:142614-171890 GCF_040652135.1 Streptomyces sp. NPDC048295 | reverse complement strand
CCGCGCGGGGGGCCTCCCCCCCGGGGCCGCCCCCCCCCCCCGCGGCTCTGTCGTGGCGTGCTCCTCGCGGCGTGCTCCGTGAGCCGCCGGGCGGACGCTCCCGCCCGCCCGCTCAGGGGGTCAGCGGCGGCCGGGGGCCCTCGTCGGGGCGTGCGCCGGGCTGTGCGCCCTCCTCGCGGATGACCTCGCCCTGTACGACCTTTCCGTCCGGCCGGTGGATGCGGGCCTGCTGGAAGGCGTCGGAGAGGCTGCCGGGGCTCGCGGCACGCATCCGGCGCTCCAGCGACCGCTCCGCGTACCGGCCGAGCCACGAGCGGACCGGCGGCACCAGCAGCAGGAGCCCCGCGGCGTCCGAGACGATGCCCGGGATCATCAGCAGCAGCCCGCCGAGCATCAGGAAGCCGTTGCCCCTGCCGCCCGAACCGGTGGCCGGCGGGGCGGCGGCCGCCCCGGGCTGCCCCGGCATCTGCTGGAGGGTCTCGGTGAGGTTGCGGAAGGCCCGGCGGCCGGCCCGCTTCATCACGGCGGCCCCGAGCACGATGCCCGCCGCCAGGAGCAGCAGCACGGTGAATCCGCCCGCCGCTTCGGCCACGACGGTGAGCAGCCAGATCTCCAGCACCGCCCAGGCGGCGATGGCGAGGGGGACGAAGGTACGGGCGCGGGAGCGCCGGGGGGCGGTCGGGGGCGGTGTGCCGGTCGTCATGGTCCCCAGTGTGCCCGTACGGCCGTCCGAACGGCACAAGGGGGTGATCATGGGCGGCTGCCCGGCTGCCCGCCGCCGCCGGCGGCGGGCACTGCGCATCAGAGCGCCTTGCGGCCCAGGACCCGGTTCGTACGGGAGGTGACGCCCCAGGAGGTGACCCGCCAGAGGGCCTCGACCAGGATGTCGCGGCTCATCTTCGAGTCGCCGATCTCCCGGTCGACGAAGGTGATCGGGACCTCGACGACGTGATAACCGGCCTCGACGGCCCGGCGGGCCAGGTCGACCTGGAAGCAGTAGCCCTGCGAGGCGACCTGGTCGAGGCCGATGCCGTCCAGGGTCTCGGCGCGGAAGGCCCGGTAGCCGCCGGTGACGTCCCTGGTCCGCAGTCCGAGAAGCAGCCGGGAGTAGGTGCTGCCGCCGCGGGAGATCATTTCCCGGGACTTCGGCCAGTTGACCACGCGCCCGCCCGGCACCCAGCGGGAGCCGAGCACCAGGTCGGCACCCTTGAGCGCGGTGAGCAGCCTGGGCAGCTCCTCGGGCTGGTGGGAGCCGTCGGCGTCCATCTCCACGAGCACGCCGTAGCCGTGCTCGGTCCCCCAGCGGAAGCCCGCGAGGTAGGCGGCGCCGAGCCCTTCCTTGCCCTTGCGGTGCAGTACCCGGACCTGGCTGTCCCCGGAGGCGATCTCGTCGGCGATCTTGCCGGTGCCGTCCGGGCTGTTGTCGTCGGCGACCAGGATGTCGGCGTCCGGCACAGCGGCGCGCACCCGGCTGACGATCGGCTTGATGTTCTCGGCCTCGTTGTAGGTCGGAATGATCACCAGGATTCTGCCGAGCGGGCCGTACCGCCGCTGACCGCCGTCGTTCACTTACTGCCCCTTAAGTCCGTACGCAGGTGCACACCATATCCAGCGGGCGGGGACCCATCGCCGACACGGTCGGACGGGGCTGTTCGGCGCCGGGGACAGAAGGACGGAAGTGCGGACAGAAACCCGGGGCGCGCACGGACGGGAACTACGGATGGGGGCCCAGCGCCCTTCGGGCCGGCCTGGGACCCGCTGGCTGCGGGTCGACCTAGAGCCGTTGTCTACTGAACGTCCGGGCCCCACCCGGGTCGCACCGCCGTCCGGATGAAACCTTCCCTCGCCCCCGAGGCGCGGACGCTGAACCTGGCTGTCAGTGGTGGTGCGCCGGTGCGGCACACCACCCCATGACCCAGCGGCGTTCGACGACTGCGTGGAGATTCAACCGGTCGGACGTCCTGTGGTGGACTTGCCGAACCTACCGGCCGGTGGGCGCGTTCTGTCAATAGCCGTCTGACCTGCAATATTTACGAAACTTGCCTGGTCAGTAGCGAAGATCCGCAGGTCGCGGCGGAACGGGGACCGCCGACGGTGACGATGCGCGATACCCGCACGTCACTCGTTCGGCCGTGCATAGACAACTTGTCCGAAGACCACGGTCCTCAGACAGACCGGAAGCTCGGCGCCGGGGGTCAGATCGGGCAGGCCGGGCGTCCCCGACCGGGGGTCGGTGGACCAGCGGGCGACCCGGTCGTCCGGGGCCTGGACCACCAGATCGGCGGTGCGCCAGACCGCGTAGTCGGCCGGGGCGCCGGGCACCAGGATCCCCGCGTCGTCACGGCCGACGGCCCGCCAGCCGCCCCGGGTGTGGGCGGTGAAGCCCGCCCGGACGGAGATACGGTGTTCGGGCGTGCGGTGGAAGGCCGCGGCCCGTACGGTGCCCCACGGGTCGAGCGGGGTCACCGGGCTGTCGGAGCCGAAGGCCAGGGGCACGCCGGCCCGCAGAAGCGCCGCGTACGGGTTGAGGGTCCTGGCCCGCTCGACGCCGAGCCGCCGCGCGTACATGCCCTCCTCGCCGCCCCAGGCCGCGTCGAAGGCGGGCTGCACGGAGGCGGTCAGACCCAGCTCCGCGAAGGCGGCGACGGTCTCGGGGGTGAGCATCTCGGCGTGCTCGACCCGGTGCCGGGCGCCCCGGATCCGGGGCAGGCCGAGCGTCTCGGCGGCGGCCCGGACCCCTTCCACCACGGCGGAGACCGCGGCGTCCCCGATGGCGTGGAAGCCGGCCTGCAGCCCCGCCTCGGTGCATGCGGTGACATGGGCGGCGATCTGCGCCGCGTCCAGGTGGGCGGCGCCGGTGTTTCCGGCCGGGCCGTCGGCGTACGGCTCGTGCAGGCAGGCGGTGTGCGAGCCGAGCGAGCCGTCCACGAAGAGGTCCCCGGCCGCTCCGACGGCGCCGAGCTCCCTGAGCCTGCGTGCGTCCTTCTCGTCCGCGACCTGCTCGGCCCAGTAGCCGAAGACCCGCGGTCCGCCCTCCGCGGCGGCGAGCTTCAGCAGGGCGGCGAAGTCCTCCTCGTCGGAGATGTCGGGGCCGCCGCACTCGTGGACGGTGCCGATGCCGAGCGACGCGGCGTGCCGCAGGGCGGCGCGCTGGGCGTCGGCACGCTGCCGCGGCGAGACGGCGCCGTGGGCCGCGGAGCGGACCGCGTGGTGGGCGGCGCCGGTCAGCGGGGCGTCGGGGTGGTAGCCGATCAGCCCGGTGACGCCGGGGACCAGGTCGAGCAGGGCGGTGGTGGCCACGGCGGAGTGCACGTCGATCCGGGGCAGGTAGACCGGCCGTCCGCCCGCCGCCGCGTCGAGCTCGCCGCGCGACGGGGGGCGCTGCTCCGGCCAGCGCGTGGCGTCCCAGCCGTGGCCGAGGACGACCCGGTCCCCGGGGTGGGCGGCCACGTACGCGCGCAGCAGGCCGAGCGCCTCGTCGAGGGTCCGGGCACCGGACAGGTCGAGGCCGGTGAGGGCCAGGCCGGTCGACGTGGTGTGGACGTGGGCGTCGGTGAACGCGGGGGTGACCAGCGCACCGTCGAGGTCGATCACTTCGTCGACGCCGCCCGCGAAGGCGTCGGCGGCCCCTTCCGAGCCAACCCAGGCGACATGGCCGCGTTCGACCACCATGGCGGTGGCGAAGGGGTCGGCGGGGCTGTGGACGTCTCCACCGCGCAGCAGCACGGTGCGGTGTTCGCTCTGGGGGGCGGTGCTCTCGGTCATGGGACCAGTCTCGCGCCTGCGGGGAGCCTCGCGGCCCCCGGCCCCCTCAGATCTGCGGCGGCCGGGCCTCGTACGGCGTCGACAGCACGACCGTGGTCCGGGTGGAGACACCGGCGAGCGAGCGGATCCGGGTGAGCAGGTGCTCCAGCTCCAGCGGCGTGGCGACGCGGACCTTGAGGATGTAGTTCTCGTCACCCGCGACGCTGTGGCACGCCTCCAGCTCCGGGACGTCCGCGAGCCGCTCGGCGATGTCGTCCGGCGCGCTCGGGTCGAAGGGTTTCACCGAGATGAACGCGGTGAGCGGCAGGCCGACGGCCTCGGGGTCCACGACCGCGGCGTAGCCCCGGATCACCCCGCGCTGCTCCAGCCTGCGGACACGCTGATGAACGGCCGATGTGGACAGGCCCGTGGCCTTGCCCAGGTCGGTGTAGCTCATCCGCCCGTCCTTGACGAGCAACTCCACGATCTGTCGGTCCAGCTCCTCCATACGGATCAACCTATTGCCCCGGGTCCCTCCAGGCACAGCGGCAGGGGCTCCGGAAGGGGCACCTGTGGCAGGCATGTGACGAATGCCACAGGTTTACGGGTGGGTAGCGGGCCACCTGGCGGTTACGGCCGTTGCGCGACGGGAAGTGCTTGCTGTGGTCGAGGCCCTGTCGCCTGGTCGGCCCATCTGAGGGGGGAATTTCCCATGCCGAGCCTGAAGCTCACCGGACGTACCGAACCGGATCCCGTCGAGGATGCCGCGCCCGTCGAGGACACCGCTCCCGACGCGTACGACACCTTCGAGATGTACCGGGTGATCTGCCCGGACTGCGCGCAGCCGATCGCGCTGCTGGCGGGCGAGGAGGTGCTGCCGGAGCACGCGCTGTGCCCGACGCCGTGGAATCCGTTCGTGCTGACCGTCTGCGCCGGTACGGGCCGCGCGGCGGCGCAGTCGCGGCCCGCCGACGATTCCCTCGACGCCCAGGAGCAGGAGACGGGCCTGCTGTTGACGCTCCCCCAGGGGCTCGACTGGAGGATGCAGCCCTTCTCGCACGCCGGCGGGCCCGGCTCGCGCCCGCTGCGCGTGCCCCGGATGCGGCGCGACGCCGCCTGACAGCCGCTCCCGCGTTCGCGCGGGACCGGCCCGGACACACCCGTCCGGGCCCCACAGCCCATCTGCGCCCGCACCACGACGGCCCGCCGCGTGGTGCCCGCGATGAGGACCGCCTGCCGCCCGGGGACCGGGCGAACGGGCTCTCGATTCGGCCGGACAGTGACCACGGCCCGTCCGGCGCCGTTGGCCAGGCATGACCCTGCTGCACTCAACGGCCGGTTCCGGCCGCCGCCGCCTCGCCGCTCCCACCGCCGAAGAATCGGTTCCGCAGCCCGGTTCGCAGCCGGTACCCCGGCCCGTGCCTCCCCGTTCGGTGCCGCGACCGGTGCCGCGCTCCACCGATCCGCCCATCTACCGGGCGCTGCTGCGCCGTTGGGAGGGCGCGGGCCGGACCCTGCCGGGCCGCCACGACCAGGAGTGGAACCGGATCATGGCGACGCCCGTGTGGTCGGACCGGCCGCTGCGTGTCAGCGCGTCTCGGGACCCGCGAGGTGGCGCGCGATGACCATCCGCTGAATCTGATTGGTGCCCTCGACGATCTGCAGCACCTTGGCCTCGCGCATCAGCCGCTCGACCGGGAAGTCGAGGGTGTAGCCGTATCCGCCGAGCACCTGGACGGCGTCGACGGTGACCCGCATGGCCGTGTCCGTGCAGAACAGCTTGGCCATGGCCGCCTGGCGCGAGAAGGGCTTGCCCTCGTCGCGGAGCCGGGCGGCCTCCAGGTAGAGCGCGCGGCCCGCCTCGATCTGGGTGGCCATGTCGGCGAGCATGAAGCGCAGCCCCTGGAAGTCCGCGATGGGGCGGCCGAATTGCTGCCGTCCGGACGCGTAGCCGACGGCCTCGCTCAGAGCGGCCTGGGCGACGCCGATCGCGCAGGCGGCGATGCCGAGACGCCCGGAGTCGAGCGCGGACAGGGCGATCGCGAAGCCCTGGCCCTCCTCGCCGATCCGGCGCGCGTCGGACACCCGTACGCCGTCGAAGTTCAGCTGGGCGGTGGGCGAGCCCTTCATGCCCATCTTCTTCTCGGGGGCGGCCGCGACGAGCCCCTCGGCGTCGCCGGGAACCAGGAACGCGGTGATGCCGCGGGGGCCCTCGACCCCGGTGCGGGCCAGGACCGTGTAGAAGTCGGCGATGCCGCCGTGGGTGATCCACGCCTTGGTGCCGGTGACAACCCAGTCGTCGCCGTCGCGTACGGCCTTCGTGCGGAGCGAGGCGGCGTCGGAGCCGGAGGCGGGCTCGGAGAGGCAGTAGGCGCCCAGCAGGCCGCCTCCCAGCATCGCCGGGAGGTGTTCGGCCCGCTGCTCCTTGGTGCCGTATCCGGCGACCGCGTGGCAGGCGAGGGAGTGGACGCTGACGCCGAGGCCGACGGTGAGCCGGGCGGCCGCGAGCTCTTCGAGAACCTGGAGGTAGACCTCGTACGGCTGGTCGCCGCCGCCGTACGCGGAGTCGTAGGGCAGTCCCAGCAGTCCCGACTCGGAGAGCAGCGTGAAGACCTCGCGCGGGAACCGGCCCGCTTCCTCCTCCTCCGCCGCCCGGGGCGCGATCTCTCGCTGGGCGATGTCGCGGACGAGCGCGACGAGCTGCCTGGACTCCTCGGTGGGCAGACGGCGTTCCACCACTTGCGAAGCACGGTCGGTCATGACGGCGCTCTCCTCCCTGTCGGGCGTTGCGACGGTCGCGCGCGAGGGGTGTGGGCGGCGCCGCCGGGGGGCTTCCGGGCGGAGCCCGGAAAAGCACTGCTGTCCAGCCGACGCCGGCCCCCTCGGATTACGAGAGCTGCTGGCCAGCGGCTGTGGCGGCTTGAGTATGCCCGATCGGACGATATCCGTCACGGGGTGACCGGGCGACTCGGCACCGAGCGGAACGATCACCGGAGTTGGTCCGAACCATTGACCCGACTGGTCTAGTCCATCTACGGTTCCCAGCGGAACGGCCTCAGCGCGTTCATGCCAAGTACACGTGACGGCCGGCCAACAGCCCCCACAAGCGAGTTCCCTCCCCCACGAGGAGACAAGATGTTCGGACTGCATCGTCCACGCGCCCGGTTCCGGGCGCTCGCCGCAGCCGCCTGTACCGCCGCCCTCGGCGCCACCCTGCTGGGCGTCGCGGGCACCGCGTCGGCCGGCACTCCCCCCACCACCACGCGGGCAGCGGCTCCCGCCGCCGCCGACGCCACCCCCACGGCGGCCGGCGACAAGGTCGTCGGATACTTCACCAACTGGGGTGTCTACGGCCGCAATTACCACGTCAGGAACATCGAGACTTCCGGCTCGGCCGACAAGCTCACGCACATCAACTACGCCTTCGGCAACGTCACCGGCGGCAAGTGCGCGATCGGTGACTCCTACGCCGACTACGAGAAGGCGTACACCGCCGACCAGTCCGTCGACGGTGTGGCGGACACCTGGGACCAGGACCTGCGGGGCAACTTCAACCAGCTGCGCAAGCTGAAGAAGCTGCACCCGGACCTGAAGGTCATCTGGTCGTTCGGCGGCTGGACCTGGTCCGGCGGCTTCGGTGAGGCCGCGAAGAACCCGGCCGCGTTCGCCGACTCCTGCTACAACCTGGTGGAGGACCCGCGCTGGGCCGATGTCTTCGACGGCATCGACATCGACTGGGAGTACCCCAACGCCTGCGGCCTGACCTGCGACACCAGCGGCCCGGCCGCACTCAAGGGCCTCACCTCCGCGCTGCGCTCGAAGTTCGGCGGCAACAACCTCGTGACGGCCGCCATCACCGCCGACGGCTCCGACGGCGGCAAGATCGACGCCGCCGACTACGCCGGCGCCGCCCAGTCCCTGGACTGGTACAACGTGATGACGTACGACTTCTTCGGCGCCTGGGACGCCAAGGGCCCGACCGCCCCGCACTCCCCGCTGACGTCCTACGCGGGCATCCCGAAGGAGGGCTTCAACAGCGAGGCGGCCATCGCCAAGCTGAAGGCCCAGGGCGTCCCCGCGTCCAAGATGCTGCTCGGCATCGGCTTCTACGGCCGCGGCTGGACCGGCGTCACCCAGGACGCACCCGGGGGCACCGCCACCGGCGCCGCCCCCGGCACCTACGAGGCCGGCATCGAGGACTACAAGGTCCTCAAGAACAGCTGCCCGGCCACCGGCACCGTCGCCGGCACCGCCTACGCCCACTGCGGCACCAACTGGTGGAGCTACGACACCCCGGCCACCATCGCCACCAAGATGAGCTGGAAGAACCAGCAGGGTCTCGGCGGCACCTTCTTCTGGGAGCTGAGCGGTGACACCGCCGACGGAGAGCTGATCAAGGCGATCAACTAGTCACGGCACCGGGGACGGGGCGGGGGCGTTCTGCCCTCCGCCCCGTTTCGTCCGTGATGGGGCGATCCGGGCCGGGGTCAACAGGGCGCGGTTCACGCGGCGTTCCCGCTCCGGCCGAAGCTCTCGCGGATCACTCCGGCATGATGGAGCCGCACCCGCTCCGACAATGTGTTCCCAGGACCGCGGTGTGGCCCCAAGGAGGAGGATTCCGCTTGTCACGCCAGGTTCTGACGGTCTGTCCCGAGCGGCCCGACGGCTTTCGAACGATCGGTGAGGCGCTGGCCAGGGCGCGCAACGGCGCTGTGATCAGCGTCCGTTCCGGCACCTACGCCGAGAGTCTGGTCATCACCGTCCCCGTCACCGTCGTCGCCGAACAGTCCCGCGGCAGCGTCGAGATATGCCCGCCCCACGGCAGTGCGGTGGTGCTCCAGGCCGAAGCCGTGATGCTCACCGATCTGGTGCTGCGCGGCCGCGACGAGGAGCTGCCGGTCGTGGACGCGTCGCGCGGCCAGATCGCGATGGACGGCTGCGACATCACCGGTGCGTCGTGGACCGCCCTGCTGGCCCGCGGGTCCGGCTCGGTGGCGCTGCGGGACTGCCGGGTGCGCAACCCGCGCGGTGCCGGGCTGGTGGTGACCTCGGCGGTGGAGAGTTCCGCCGAGTCCTGCACGGTCGAACACCTGGGCACCTCGGGCGTGGTGATCGGTGAACGCGGCCGGATCACGCTGCGTGGCTGCACGATCCGCGACGCCCGCGCCAACGGGGTGCTCGCCAACGGCGAGGGACAGGGCTCGGTCGAGGAGTGCGACATCTCCTCCACCGACAAGCCGTCCATCGCGCTGGAGGAGCAGAGCACCACCCAGGTCCTGCGGACCGTGGTCCACGACACCGGTGTCGGCATCCACCTCTCCTCGTCGGCCCGGACGGTGCTGGAGGACATCCGGGTGACCGGCACCAGCGGGCCGGGCATCGTCCTGTCCGGCGGCACCGATCCGCTGCTGCGCCGTTGCCGTACCGCTCGCACGAAGGGTTCGGGCCTGCTCGTCTCGGACCGGTCCCGGGGCACCTTCGAGGACTGCTGGCTGGACTCGGCCGAGGACGCCGCGCTGCACGTCCGGGGCTCGGCCTCCCCGGTGCTGATCGGGCTGACCGTCCGCGACAGCGTGCAGACGGGTGTGCTGCTGGAGGAGGAGTCGGTCGCCGAGCTGGACCGTCTCGAAGTGCTCGACGCGGGCGACGTGGGCGTACGCATACGCAGCGGCGCCAATCCGCTGGTGCGCCGGGCCAGGATCGGCGCGGCCAAGGGGCACGGCGTGGAGGTCGTCAAGGACGGCCGGGGCCGGCTGGAGGACTGCGAGATCGAACGGCCCGGCAGCGCCGGGATCCGGGTCGCCGACAACGGCAACGTCTACGTCGGCGGGGGCGCCGTCCACGGTGCCGCGCACGGCATGTCCGTGGCGGCGGGCGGCAGTGTCGCCGTCCGGGACTGGGACGTCCGGGAGTCCACGGACACGGGGGTGGTGGTCGAGGACGGCGGCGAGCTGACCGCGACCCGGCTGCGGATCGCCGCCGCCGCGGGGCACGGAGTGCTGCTGGCCCAGGGCGGCCGGGGCGCCTTCACCGCCTGCGAGGTGAGCGGCTCGGGCCGGGACGGCTTCCGGGTGGAGACCACGTCCGCCGTGTCGGTGGTCAACTGCACCGCGCGGGACAACGAGGGCGGCGGTCTGGTGCAGGCGCTGCCGGGCGAGCGGCTGGCGGTGGAGAACCTGACCAGTACGGGCAACGGCAAACGGGACGCCTGGGGGCTCGGGGAGGCGGAGGGTACCGATCCGGCCGGTACGGGCGCCTTCGGCGACGGCTCCGGCGCGGCGCGCGAGGAGGGCCCGCTGGCCGAACTGGACGCGCTGATCGGCCTGGAGAACGTCAAGCACCAGGTGCGGACACTGGTCAATCTGATCCAGCTCGCCCAGCGGCGCGCCCGTCTCGGTCTGCCGGCCCCGCCGATGAGCCGGCACCTGGTCTTCTCCGGGCCGCCCGGCACCGGCAAGACCACGGTCGCCCGGCTCTACGGGGCGATCCTCGCCGAACTGGGCGCGCTGCCCTCCGGCCATCTGGTGGAGGTGTCGCGCGCGGACCTGGTGGCGCAGATCGTCGGCGGCACCGCGATCAAGACCACCGAGACCTTCAAGCGGGCGCTGGGTGGGGTGCTGTTCATCGACGAGGCGTACAGCCTGCTGTCGGACGGGCGGGGTTCCGGCGCCGACTTCGGCCGCGAGGCCGTCGACACGCTGCTGAAGCTGATGGAGGACCACCGCGAGGACGTCGTCGTGGTCGCCGCCGGATACGCGGACGAGATGCGTGACTTCCTCGGCTCCAACCCTGGTCTCGCGTCGCGCTTCTCCCGGACGGTCGAGTTCGAGAACTACGCGGTGCCCGAACTCGTCGCGATCATCGAGAGCATGTGTGCCCATCACCGCTACGAGCTCGACGAATCAACGCTCGGCGCGCTCGCCACGCACTTCGAACGGATGCCCCGGGACGCCGGCTTCGGCAACGGCCGGGCCGCCCGGCAGGTGTTCGAGGAGATGGTGGACCGTCAGGCGTACCGGCTGGCCGCGCTCCCCGAAGCCGACGAGCAGGATCTCACCCGGCTGCTGCCCGAGGACGTCGGCGAGGAGGCCGCGGCCGCGGCGTCCGGGCAGCCGGCCGACGGCGGGGCGGAGAGCGACCCGCTGGCGCGGCTCGGCGACATGGTGGGTCTGGCCGCCGTCAAGCGCGACGTCACCGACCTGGTCAATCTGCTGGCCACCGCGAAGAAGCGCGAGGCGGCCGGGCTGCCCGCGCCGCGGATCAGCCACCATCTGGTCTTCACCGGTCCGCCCGGCACCGGCAAGACCACGGTCGCCCGGCTCTACGGCGAGCTGCTGAAGTCGCTGGGTGTGCTGCCGCGCGGCCAGCTCGTCGAGGTGGCCAGGGCGGACCTGGTCGGCCGGTACGTGGGGCACACCGCCCAGCTCACCCGGGAGGTGTTCGACCGGGCCAGGGGCGGGGTGCTGTTCGTCGACGAGGCGTACACACTGACTCCGGAAGGGTCCTCGGGCAGCAGCGACTTCGGGCGCGAGGCAGTGGACACACTGCTGAAGCTGATGGAGGACCACCGCGACGAGGTGGTGGTGATCGTCGCCGGCTACACCGGTGAGATGGAGCGCTTCCTGGCCTCCAACCCCGGTCTCTCGTCACGGTTCTCGCGGCGGGTGGAGTTCGCCGACTACTCCTCGGACGAGCTGGTCACCATCGTCCGCCAGCACGCGGCCGCGTCGGGATACGAGTGCGGGCCGGGTGCCGGTGCGGTCATGCGGGAGTACTTCGACGCGCTGCCCAGGGACCGTTCGTTCGGCAACGCGCGGCTCGCCCGGCAGGTCCTGGAGGGCATGATGACCCGTCAGGCGGGCCGGCTGAGCGCCATGGCGGCGCCCGGCCTGGACGATCTGCGGCTGCTGCTCCCGGAAGATGTCGTACGCCCGCAGGCGGTGCCCGAATGACGCCGGGCGGTGGTGTGCGGCGCGGGTGCGGACGCCGCACCGGACGAGTTCCCGCCGCGGCGTTCCTGGCTGCGGCGATGATGCTGCCGGTGGCCGGTGCGGCCGCCGCGGCCGACGGCGAGAAGGTCAGACTGCCGGTGATGCCCGCGCGTCTCGACGCGGGTGATTCGTGCACCGGCGGGTCGAAGGCGCGGGCCACGGCGGTGCCGTGGGAGCAGCAGAACCTCCAGCTCGCCCGTACCTGGGAGTTCGGCCGGGGGGCGGGGGTGAAGGTCGCGGTGGTGGACACCGGGGTCTCGGCACAGGCTCCGACGCTCGCGGGCCGGGTCTCGGCCGTGGGCCCGGCCGGGGAGGACTGCGTGGGCCACGGGACGTTCGTGGCCGGGCTGATCGCGGCGGCGCCCGCGAAGAACGTGCGCGTCGCGGGGGTCGCCCAGGAGTCCCGCATCATCGCGGTGCGGGGCACGGACGAGCGCGGGACGGCGACCGCGGCCTCGGTCGCCGACGGGATCCGGGCCGCCGCCGACGCGGGTGCGAAGGTCATCCAGGTCTCCCCGGCACTGGCCGCCGACTCGGCCGGGCTCCGTTCGGCCGTGAAGTACGCGGCCTCCCGCGACGCGCTGATCGTGGCCGCCGCGACCCCCGACCCGGCGGGTTCCTCGCCGGGCCGGGAGCCCGAACCGCCGCGCGACTACTGGCCCGCCGCGGCGCCCGGGGTTCTCTCCGTCATCGACATGGACGCGCGGGGCACCCGCCCGGACACCGCGCCGGCCACCCGCGGTGCGGATCTCGCCGCCCCCGGCGACGGGGTCGTGGGCGTGGGGCCGCGCGGAACGGGGCACTTCATCGGGTCGGGGGCGTCGTTCGCCGCCGCCTACGCGGCGGGCGCCGCCGCGCTCGTACGGTCGGCTCATCCGGACCTGTCGGCGGCCGGGACGGCGGAGCGGCTGACCCGTACCGCCTATCCGGCGGATGTGCCGCGCCTGGATCCGTACGCGGCCGTCACCTCCGTGCGGGATCCGGCTCCACGCCCCCGGGTGGAGCGGGACGACTCCGTGGCGCTGCCGCCGGACAACGGCAGCGGGGGCGCGACCCGCAGGGCGGTGTGGATCGCGGTGGCGGGCGGCTCGCTCGCTCTGCTGGTCGCGTGGGTGGCGCTGGTCGCACCCCGCGGCCGTTCGCGCGGCTGGCGCCCCGCGGAGCGCCGTCGGGTGGCGGAAGCGCCGGGCGACTGAGCGCCCGTACGAAACGGCGAAGGGCCCCGGAGCACGGCATCCGCCGCATCCCGGGGCCCTTCGCCGCGGCTCAGCCCGCGAGCGGCTCCTCGGCCTCCCCGGCGAGTGCGGTCTGCACGAGGGTGGCCTTGCGCCGGACGATGTACTGGGCGCGGCCCGGCGGCAGGTTGCGCGGCTTCACATTGCCGAACACATAGCCCTCGGACGGCGGGCAGGAGAGCAGCATGCCCGGCGTGTTGACCTCGTCCAGGCGGCGCAGCAACTGATCGTTGAGGCCGCGGCCCGCGCCGGTGGCCGAGCGGGTCGCCACCACGTGCAGACCGACCTCGTAGCCGAGCGCGAGATGGTCCAGGAGCGGGGCGAACGGGTGGTCGTAGGAGCCGGTGCCGCTGACCATGTCGTAGTCGTCGACCAGGACGAACAGGCGCGGCCCGGTCCACCAGTCGCACTGCCGCATCCGGGACGGGGCGATGTCCGGACCGGGGAGCCTGGTCTTGATCGCGCGGGCCGCGCCGCCGACCAGTTCGCGCAGCGAGTCGATGGCGACGACGTGTCCGAGGCGGTATTCCTCGGGGACGGCGTCGACCAGTTCGCGACGGTAGTCCACCACCAGGATGCGGGCCTCGGCCGCGGTGTACCGGGCGGTGATGGAACGGACCAGCAGACGCAGCAGATTGGTCTTGCCGCTCTCGCTGTCGCCGATGCCGATCAGGTGCGGGTTGCGGCCGAAGTCGTGCCAGACCGGCGAGAGGGTCTCCTCGTCCAGGCCGATCGGGACGCGCAGCCCCTCGGTGCGCTCGGGCTCGGGGAGTTCCGCGGCCGGGAGGCGGTGCGGCAGCATCCGTACCGGAGGGGCCGGCGGTCCCTGCCAGTGTTCGGCGATCCGGCCGACCAGGTCGGCGACGCCTTCGGCGAGGTCGTCGGCGCTGTCCCGCCCGTCGATGCGGGGCAGGGCGGTCAGGAAGTGGAGCTTGCCCTCCATGGTCAGGCCGCGCCCGGCGCCGCGCGGCACGGTGGCTGCCTTGCGGATGTCGATCATCGAGTCCATCGGGTCGCCGAGCTTGAGTTCCAGCCGGGTCAGGGCCTGGTCACGGACCTGAGCGGGGAGCTCGATCCAGCGGGAGGTGGTGACGACGATGTGTACGCCGTAGTTGAGGCCGCGGGCCGCGATCTGGTGGAAGGTGGGGATCAGCGTGTCGAAGTCCTGCTTGACCGTGGCCCAGCCGTCGACGACCAGGAATACGTCGCCGTGGGGCTCTTCGGGGAACTCTCCGGCGGCCCGGCGGCGCCGGTAGGAGGCCATCGAGTCGATGCCCCGGTCCTGGAAGAACTGCTCGCGTTCGTTGAGCACGGCGGTCACCTCGGCCACCGTACGGCTGATCCGTTCGGTGTCGAGCCGTCCCGCGACACCGCCGACGTGCGGCAGTCCGGAGAGCGCGGAGAGCGCGCCGCCACCGAAGTCCAGGCAGTAGAACTGCACTTCGCGCGGGGTGTGGGTGAGGGCGAGCGCGCTGATCAGGGTCCGTACGGCGGTCGACTTGCCGCTCTGCGAACCGCCCGCGATCGCGACATGGCCGCCGGCGGCGGAGAGGTCCACCGTCAAGGGGTCGCGCCGCTGCTCGAACGGCATGTCGACCAGCCCCAGGGGCACCTTGAGCGTGCCCGGCCCCGGCGTTCCCGCCGGGGTGAGGCCTCGTGCCGGGTCGGGCTCGGGCGAGGGCAGCAGCAGGTCGAGCGCGGGCGGCAGGTCCAGCGGCGGCAGCCACACCTGGTGGGCGGCCGGTCCGGAGTCGCGCAGCCGTTCCAGGGCGACGGAGAGCAGTGTGTCGCCGGTGCCGGGCTCCTCGGGCGCGGCGGCGGGCTCGGGGTCTGGGGTGCGGGCGGGGGCTCGCGGCACGACCCAGTCGGTGGTCCAGGGCATCACCTGGCTGGCGACCCTGGCCTGGGCGGCGGCGCCGCGGCGCTTGCGGTACGGGCCGGAGACGTAGGCCGCCCGGAACCGGGTCAGCGCCTCGACCCCGCTCTTGAGGAAGCCGCTGCCGGGCTGGGAAGGCAGCTGGTAGGCGTCGGGGACGCCGAGCACGCCCCGTGACTCCATGGCGGAGAAGGTGCGCAGCCCCACCCGGTAGGAGAGGTGGCTCTCCAGCTGGTGCATGCGGCCCTCGTCCAGACGCTGGGAGGCGAGCAGCAGATGGACGCCGAGTGACCGGCCGAGTCGCCCGATCATCACGAAGAGATCCATGAACTCGCGGTGCGCGGAGAGCAGTTCACTGAACTCGTCGACGACGACGAAGAGACTCGGCAGCGGTTCGAGGTCGGCCCCGGCCGCGCGGGCCTTCTCGTACTCCAGCGCGGACGTGTGGTTGCCGGCGCTGCGCAGCAGCTCCTGGCGGCGGATGAGTTCACCGTGCAGGGCGTCCTGCATGCGCTCCACGAGGGCGACTTCATCGGCCAGGTTGGTGATCACCGCCGAGGTGTGCGGGAGTTCGTCGAGTCCGAGGAAGGTGGCACCGCCCTTGAAGTCCACCAGGATGAAATTGAGTGTTTCGGAAGAGTTCGTGAGAGCGAGGCCGAGCACCAGGGTGCGCAGCAGCTCGCTCTTGCCCGAACCGGTGGCACCGATCAGCATGCCGTGCGGGCCCATCCCGCCCTGCGCGGACTCCTTGATGTCCAGTTCCACCGGCACGCCGTCGGCACCGACCGCGACCGGCACGCGCAGCCGCGCCGAACCGGTGGAGCGCTCCCAGAGGGTGGCCGGCTCGTGCCGGTACAGATCGGGAATGCCCAGCAGCGCGGTGAGTTCGACATCGGTGTCCAGTGGCTGCGCGGCGTCCGACGACAGGCTCATCCGGTACGGCGCGAGCAGTCTGGCCAGTGCCTCCGCGGAGCCGGGGCCCATGGCGTCGGGGCGGCCGAGAAGGGTGGTCTGTTCCTTGCGGCTGCGGTCGGTGCGGACCAGGTGCAGGCTGTCCGGCTGGACGTCGAGGCGCAGCGTGGTGCGCCCGGGACGCCAGCTGAGGGCGCCGGACAGGTCGAGCACGACCGCGTTGCGCAGGCCGGGGCCGTCGAGGCGGTGGGCGGCGGGCACGGTGGTGCCGTCGACGACGATCACGGTGAAGGGTTCGTCGCGGCCCGGCACGGCCTCGGGGTCGAAGACGGGCCGCTCGGAGAATTCCGCGCCGAGGAGTTCCTCCAGGTCACGGAAGGTGGACGCGACCAGCCTGGAGGGGCCCGCGCCGTCCTGTTCCTGGGCGTGCTGGCTGTGCGGGAGCCATTTGACCCACTCCCATTCGGCGCGCTTCTCGTCGGCGACGCAGAGCGCGATCCAGAGCTCCTCCGGCGGGTGGAAGAAGGCGAGCTGGGACAGGACCGCACGGACGGTGTCCCGTACCGCCCGGTCGTCGCCGCGGAACAGGATCCGGGTCCAGGACCGCAGATAGAGACCGGTGGGCTGGTCGGGAACGACTCCGTACGCCTTGATGAAGCGGCGCAGCGCGTGGGCGCAGAGCGGTTCGAGGTCCTCGACCGGTTTGGTCGCGGTGGGGGTGAGGCGCAGTGCGAGCTGCTGGTCGCCGACGGCTATGCGCACCTCGGCGAAGTCGTCGTCGGAGACCCGGCGCTCCCACAGCCGGGTGGAGCGCACCATGGTGCGCAGCACCCGGGGCTCGGGGTGCCGCCAGGCGAGGGCCTCCTGCTGGTCGCTGACCGCCTCGTGGACGCTGCGCCGGATCTGGGACAGATAGCGCAGGTAGTCGCGGCGTTCACCGCGCAGCCGCTGTTTGCGCTCGCCGCCCTTGCGCATCATCTGGCCGACGAGCATGGCGGCCGAGGCGGTGACCATCATGCCGAGTGCCAGGTATGTGAAGACGCTGCTGCCGCCGCCCGGACGCATGAACATCAGCATCATCGACACCGACATCATGGCCATCGGCAGATAGGTCCAGATCGCCGAGGAGTCAGGAACCGTCTCCGGCAGGGTCGGTGGCTCCTGGAGGTTCAGCTCTCCTTCGGGCATGTCCGGGCCGCGACGGCGGGCTGGGCGGCGGAAGAGGACCACACTCAACGAACAGACTCCTTCGACGACGGCGACAAGAGGCCGCGGACAGCGGCGGACCGCCCGCCGTGACGGGTGGACCCGACCGGTAGGGCGCGCGGGAGTGCCGACGGGCGCACAAGCCGGACGGTTCCGGACCAACAGGGACTCGGATGAGGTCCGTTGACGTGGTCCGGATGATGATCAGTAGTCTGCATCCGATCACCAAGCGCGTCCACGTCGCATCCGACAAGTCCCCCGAGAACGCGAGTCCCGACCTTGACCGACAGCTCCGTGGCGGGCCTGTGCCGCCTCACCATACGTGCCCCCGAAAAGACCATCGACCTTGCGGTGCCCGCCGATGTCCCGGTGGCCGATCTCCTTCCCACCGTGCTGCGTTACGCGGGTGAGGAACTGGAGGAGAACGGCCTGGACCACAGCGGCTGGGTGCTGCAACGGCTGGGCGGGCCGGCCCTCGACGACGAGGGAACCCTGGAGACCCTCGGCCTCAAGGACGGCGAGGTGCTGTATCTGCGCCCGCACACCGACGCCCTGCCCGAAGTACGGCTGGACGACCTGGTCGACGGCATCGCCAGTGTGGTGCGCGACCGGCTGCAGGGCTGGAACGCCGATGCCAGCAGGCGGCTGCTGCGCGCCCTGTGCGTGCTGACGCTGCTGGCCGGACTGGTCCTGCTGGCCTGGCCGGGGGGCCCGGTCGGGGTACGTGCCGCCGGGGCGGGCGCGGTGGGGGCGCTGCTGCTGGCCGGGGCCGCCTCGGCGAGCCGCGCGGTGGGCGACGCGGCGGCCGCCTCGGTGCTCGGGTCGATGGCGAGTCCGTATCTGGCGCTGGCGGGCTGGCTGCTGCCGGGTGGTGATCTGGGCGGCCCCGATGTGCATCAGGTGCTGGGCGCACGGCTGTTGGCCGCGGGGGCCGCCGGTGCGGGCGGTGCGGTGCTGGGGCTCGCGCTCGCCGCCGTGTCCGTGCCGTTCTTCCTGGCGACGGCGGTGTTCTGGTGCGCCGTCGCGCTGGGCGGGGCGCTCGCCGGGCCCGCCGGTCTGACGATGGACGGTGCCGCGACGGTACTCGCCGCGCTGGCAGTTGTGCTGGGCGGTTTCGTACCGGCTCTGGCGTTCAAGCTGGCGGGGATGCGGATGCCGGCGCTGCCGACCAATTCCCAGCAGTTGCAGGAGGGCATCGAGCCCTACGCCGGTGGTGACGTGACCACCCGTACGGAGCTGGCGAGTGGCTGGATGACCGCGCTCTACGGAGCGGCGGGCACCGTCTGCGCGGCCTGTCTCCTGGTGCTGGCCGACGGCCCGAACCTGCCGGAGACCCTCACCGCTTCGGTTCTCTCGCTGCTTCTGCTGCTGCACGGGCGCGGCATGGTCAATGTGCCGCAGCGTCTCGCGCTGCTGCTGCCCGGGGTCTGGGGTGCGCTGCTGCTGACCGTGGCGCTGGCCGCGTCCCTGTCTCCCGACGAGCGGCCGCTGCTGGTGGCGGGACTGGTGGCCTGCACCGCGCTGCTGGCGATCGTGTCGTGGACGGTGCCGGGGCGGCGGCTGGTGCCGTACTGGGGCCGCGCGGCCGAACTGCTGCACTCGGCGCTGGCGATCAGCCTGCTGCCGCTCGCGCTCTGGGTGCTCGGCGTGTTCGCCGCGCTCCGGGCGATCAACGGCTGACCCGGAAGGTATTGCCACATGCAGTCCAAGCGTGACCAGGTCCAGGCCCACACCTTCGTGATGGGCCGGCTGACCTCGGGGATGCTGCTCGCCGACCCGGACGCCCCGGAGAGCCCGCTGGGGCGGACCACTCGCGGGGTGCTGATCGGTGTGGTGATCACCGCGCTGGTGGCCGCCGGTTCACTGGTGTACGGCTTCATGTCCCCCGGTGGCAACGACGCGTGGCGGGCGTCGGGGACCTTGGTGGTGAACCGGGACACGGGAGCCCGTTACGTGTATGTGGCGGGCCGGCTGCGTCCGGTGCGCAACTACGCCTCCGCGCTGCTCGTCGGCGACGGCAAACTGAAGTCCGAGGATGTGAGCACCGCGTCGCTGAAGGGCACGGCGGTGGGCGCCCCGGTCGGGATACCGGGCGCGCCGGACTCCGTACCGGGCGTGGCGGACCTGGAGAAGGACCCGTGGCAGGTGTGCTCGGTGCTCGCTTCGGAGGCCGGCGCGGAAGACTCCGGCGGCGCAGCGCCTCCGGCAGGCGCCTTCACCGCGTTGGTGGCCGGTGCGCCCGTCGAAGAGCGGGGCATGGGCGCGGGGCAGGGTCTGGTGGTGTCGGGGCCGGACCGGGCACGGTATCTGGTCTGGCAGGGCAGCCGGTTGCGGCTGGACCGGAGCGGGAACGCCGCGGTGTCGCTGGGGTACGGGTCGGTGACGCCCCGGCCGGTGTCCGCCGCGTTCCTGGACGCGTTGGTGCAGGGTCCGGATCTGGTTGCGCCCGCCGTGCCCGGCCGCGGCGGAGCGGGGCCGTCGTTGGGCGGGCATCCTTCGAAGCTCGGGCAGGTGTTCCAGTCGCGTACGCCGGGGGCGGCGCGCCAGTACTACCTGCTGCGCAAGGAGGGCCTGGTTCCGCTGACGGAGACCGGGGCGGCGCTGGCCCTGGGTTCCGCCGAGACCAAGGACGACGCGTACGGGGGTGCGGCGCCCGCCGCGGCGGTGATCGGTGCGGCCGAGGTGAAGGCACGGCTGGCGCCCGGCGCGGAGGGCAGCGAGCCCGTTCCGGCGGGCCTGCCGCGGACGCCGCCGCGCGCCGAGTCCGTGCCGGCGGGCTGGGCGGCCTGTGCCCGGGTGCGGCCGGACCACGGGGACGGTACCCGGGTGACCGGTGCGCTGGTTCCGCTCACCGCGCTCCCGCCGGCCTCCGCCGCCTCGCCGGAGAACATCGCCCCGGCCTGTCTGCCGGTCGACGCGACGGCCGTGCGGCCGGGACGCGGTGCGCTGGTCAAGGCGCTCGGTGCGGGCGGTACCGATGTCGGTTCCACCACCTATTTCGTCGCCGACAACGGGGTGAAGTATCGGCTGCTCTCCCAGGCGGCGCAGAAGGCGCTGGGGTACGACGGCGCCTCCGTCCAGGCCCTTCCGTCCCCGCTCCTGGCGATGCTGCCGTCCGGCCCCGATCTGAGCCCGGAAGCGGCCACGGCGGGGCGCACCGTGGGCACGACGGCACCCTCGTGCCCGCAGGTGGCGGGGGAACCGGGCGGCCGTGGGGACAACAGGATGTTGCCTTCGGGTAAAAGAAGTTGACTGATCCTCAGGAAAAGCTCAGATGCGGTCAAGGATCATTGAGCACACCACGGATCTGATCATAGGATCACGGCCATCCAGCAGTTGAGCATGGGAGACACCGTGGCAGACGCAGACGCGCAGGCGGGACCGGGCGGCAACCTCCAGCAGTCGAGCGAGAGCTCGACCCGGAACGGTATTCAGGCACTTGAGGCCGCCTACAGCGGAATTCTCAAGTCCCGCCAGGACGTCGACGACACCCGCAACAACCTGAGCAAGGGCTACCAGGGCAGCGACGGCGGCCAGTACGGGGTCCTGCTGAAGCAGTGGGACGACCAGGTCAACATCATCCTCCGCAACCTGGAGGACATGGTCGACAAGCTCAACACGAGCCTGGTGGAGCACGGCAAGACGCAGGGGTCGTCCAACGACGCGATCAACCAGGCGTACAGCGCCTCGCAGAAGGCGTTCGACGACCTCATGGCGTAGGACCGCCCCGGACGGCGTCATCGCGTCGCCCATCCCGCCGGTCGTCCGGCACCCCTCGCCGCCGTCGCGGCGGGGCATCCCTCCCAGGCAGTGAAGCGAGGTCTCCCCCGATGCCCGACAACCTGACAGACGGCTACATCCTGGTCGACTACGGCCACATGAACAACGCCGGCGACGACATGGTCCGCCAGACCCAGGCGATCGCCCGGACGCTCGCGTCCCTGGAGGCGGAGCTCGCCGAGCTGCGCAAGACGTGGTACGGCTCCGACGCCGACACCTACCGTCAGAAGCAGGCCGCCTGGGACCAGGCGGTGCGGAACATGGAGACGCTGCTGAATTCGCACGCGGCCCTGCTGACCGACATCTCGGGCAACTACAAGTACAGCGAGAACTCGTTGTCGCAGATGTGGTCCGAGATCTCCATCGGCCGCTGAGCGAGGGCTTCCGATGGCCGATCTGACCCACCTCGACGGCAAGACCCTCAAGTCGTTCGCCGAGAACGACGTCACGGATTTCCAGACGGCGCTGGACAAGATCCGCAAGGACGACCCCAACGGCCTCAAGGCGCTCAAGAGCATCCTCGACGGACGCACCACGCCCACCACGCTCCAGCAGGACCCGGCGCTGGCCATCGGCCTGCTGGGGACGGACGACAGTGTGCACGGCCAGTCCCTGGTGAAGGCGGTCAAGACGGCGGCGGCTTCGGTCGACGGCATCTTCGAGAGTCAGGAGACGCTCTTCAAGCACATCAAGAGCGACCTGCTGACGACGATCGAGAAGCTGCTCAGCACCCAGGGCAAGAGCCTCGAATCGATCGACGGTGCCGCGCTGCTCGACATCTTCTCGGACGTGGACAAGGACCTGAGCCCGACCACCACGACCAGCACCTGACGGGCTCCGGGCCTGTCGGGCGACTTCTGACAGCCGCTGCCCCGGCCGCCCCCGCGGGGGCGGTCCCTCCCCGGTGATCCGCCCGGGCCGCTCCGGCGGTCCGGGCCGACCCGTCTCCGTACGGACTCCTCACCGCCCGCCCCGACCCGTCTCCGTACGGCTCCTCACCGCCCGCCCCGACCCTCTTCCTCTCCTCCGGAGCGTTCCGCATGTCGACCCCGACCTCACAGAGCTACGACGCCGACGACTACTGGGGGCAGGCCGTCACCAAGCTGACCGGCTATCCGATGCCCAGCCGCAAGGGCCTGTTCACCGGCCTGAGCAGCAAGGAGAAGAGCCCGCTCTTCCGGATGAGCCTGGACAAGATCGGTGTCCAGTCGGTGGTGGACGCGGCGAAGCAGGGATCGCTGAAGAGCTCGGGCCAGGACTACGACCTGTACTTCTACACCAACAAGAACGGCCACGTGGAGATGTACCACGCCCGGCTGGTCTTCATCGGCTCCTTCATGTCGGAGAACGGACGCAGCCGGGGACTGGAGGCCAATGAGTCCCTGAGCGGCGGCAAGTACAAGGGGAAGTACGGCGACGACTGGGACATCGGCCCCCTGGGCCAGTACATGGGAGGGCCGGGAGCGGCCCTGAGCGCCCTGATCACCGCGAAGACCACGCAGGGGGCCGAATTCAACGGCGCCTCGGTCCCCGACGCCAACGTGGTGGATCTCAATTCCTTCCAGCACACCGCCCAGGCCTTCGACCGGGCCGCCCAGTTCTTCGTGGACCAGGGAGCGATCCTGGCGGGGTGGGAGAAGTCGCTGGGAAGCGAGCAGTCCGCCTGGAAGGGCCAGGCAGCGGGAATCTTCTGGCAGCTGGTCCATCAGCTCAACGGGAACTACGAGAACTACAAGGAGCAGCTGGGCGCGGGGGCCACGTACGACGCCGTCGGGGATCCCGCGTTCACTCCGAAGTCCAGTCACTCCAAGCAGCTGATGGCGGCACAGCAGACACTGCTGACCCAGGGGAAGTCCCTTCAGACGGCGTGGAACGCGTGGATGGGGCGCAATGAGCACGACCCGCACTTCTTCCTGATCAAGGTGCTGAACGACATCCTGACCTGGCTGACGGAGCACAACATCCCGTTCATCACGTCGACGACCACTCAGGGCAACGTCATCAACCCCACCTCCACCACGACGTACTCCACCAAGGACGGGTTCCAGGAACCCCACCCGACGTACGGCGACCTCACCGACATCCAGAACTGGGCCAAGGTGGGCGAGGAGGCCGTGAGGCAGTGGAACGAGTTCATCGATACGCCCCATCCGGACATCGAGGGGCTCCAGCTCGGCCTCAACGGCACCGCCCAGACGGTGCTGTCCAACCTCAACAATGCCTGGATCGACTCCACCAAGCCGTTCGAGACGCCGCTCACCACCAAGAACACCGGGTCGCTGACGGAGTTCTACACCAAGGAGAAGACCGAGAAGGCCAAGGAGGAGACGGACAAGAACAACAAGGATCTCAACACGGCGCTGGACAACCTCAACAAGGGCATCGGTGACATGGGGAACAACGTCACCAAGTCCCTCAACGACTTCGGTGACGGGCCCGGCGGCATCAAGGACCTGCTCGGCAACAACGATACGAAGGATCTCAACCCCGGCTCGGGCTCCGGTCTCGACGACAAGACCGGCAAGGAACTGATCGACGATCTCAATCCGGGCAGCAGTGACAGCACCCAGGGCAATGGCGACACGACACATACGGGCCCGTTGAACCCGCTCTTCCCCGGCCCCAACACCCCCACCCCTTCGGTGACCGGGCCCGACGGCACGACCGTCCAGCTCAACAAGGACCGCAACCCGGTCATGACGTTCCCCAACGGTGACAAGGCGACGTACGACCCGAAGACCGGGAAGTACACCGTCACCCCGAAGGACGGCAAGCCCACGGTGCACGACCTCAACCCGGGCCAGAGCGTGACCAACCCGGACGGCAGTGTCACCAGGCTGAACAAGGACGGCACGCTCACCACCACGCACAAGGACGGCAGCAAGCAGATCGTCGATCCGTCGACCGGCAAGGTCACCAGCATCGACAAGAACGGCAAGGAGACGGTCAGCGATCTCAACCCCAGGACCGACCTCCAGTGGCCCGATTCCAAGACCCGCTTCACGCCGCCGCCGACCCATCAGGACCTCAACCACGACGTGACCCGGGATCTGAATCACGATCTCGACAGGAGTCTGCGGAACCTCGACCGGGATCTCCGTCACGATCTCAACTCCCTCGGCGGGAACTCCCACTCGCTGAACAACTCCTCGTCGTCCGGGGGCGGTCAGAACCGGTCCGGCGGAAGCGACTACGAGGAGTACGACAGCACCTTCCACCCGGGCGGAACGCTCGGTGCACCGCCCGGGACCGCGGCGGCCCCGCCCCCCACCACCGAGTTGGGCACGGGGCCGGGCACGGGAACGGGCTCCGACCAGGACGGCTCCACCCCGCTCAACCCCGCGGGCAGCATGGGCGGGATGGGCATGGGTGGCATGGGCATGGGCGGGATGGGCATGGGTGGCATGGGCGCCGGCGGGCAGGCCGGCGGCTCGTCGGGCGAACGCGTCCGCAACGTCCTGACGGAGAGCGGTCCCGGTACACGCGGCGGGACATCGCGTACGGGCGGCCGGCGCGGCGCCGACGAGGAGCGCAGCGCCCGCAGGACCCGCACCGCCACCAGCTCCACGGCCGTCGCCGGCGGGGCTGCGGGCGGCACCCAGGGCGGGCAGGCGACCGGTAGCGGTGAGCGCGACCGGGTGCACTGGGTGGCCGAGGACGAGGACGTGTGGGGCGCGGAGGAGGGCGGCACGCCCACGGTGATCGGACGGTGAGCGGCGCGATGAACGAGGCGTCGGAGAACTCTGGACGCGGCGAGGTCTCCCCGTACGCCCGGTCCGTGGAGGCACGGCTCGCCGCGGCGATGGCCGAGCTGGAGGCCACCGAGAAGGGCGTGGCGAAGGCCGAGGCCGAACTCCGGCAGGCCACCCGCACCGTACGGTCGGCGGACCGGTCGGTGGAGGTGACGGTCGGGCCCCAGGGCGAGCTGACCGCGCTGCGGTTCCTGGAACAGAAGTACCGGACCATGTCGCCGGGTGAACTGTCCGGGGCGGTGCTGGAGGCATTCGGGCGGGCCCGTGCGGAGATGGCCCGGCAGGTGATGGAGACCTTCGAGCCGTTCACCCGGCCGAGCACCGGGACACCCGAGTTGACGGGTGTGGACATCGACTGGGCGCGGATCTTCGGGCCCGAGGTGCTCCAGGACCCGGACGAACGGGCCCGGCAGGAATCGGGACGCCGGCTGCGTGACGAGATCGACGAGGACGAGGAGCGCTGAACACAGCATGAGCGACGGTTACTACGCCGAACCCGCCCGTATCCAGGCCGGGTTGCGGCAGATGTTCTCGATCAGCGCCTCGATCGGCTCGATGGTGGACGACTTCGTCGTGGACGTGCGGGCGACGAGCGACTGGCCGGGCCAGGACGACAGCTTCGCCCAGGAGGTCATCCCGCAGGAGCAGAAGGAGCGGGAGAGCAGCAGCGAGACCGCGATCGCCCTGTCCGAATCGGTCAAGGGCGTGGCACACGGGACCTCGGTCAACCTGGCCTCGATCAAGTCCAACCAGAACAACATCCTGGACGCCATCCGCGACCACCGGATCAAGCCCAACACCAGCGGAAAGCGCTGACGGCAGAGAGCACGGCCCCATGTCGATCAAGGCGACGCCCGAGCTGAACAACCTGCTGTTCGTCCTCATCGGCGAACGGCTGTTGCAGGCTGACGAAGATCTGGCGTACGCCAGCCGGCGGCCGTACCACCGGCTCGCCGACCGTCTCACCGACCTGTCCGGTGAGATCGAGCAGTCGGTCGTCGGGATCAGCAGGTCGCTCCCGCCCAAGGTGGGCGCCAACTACCTCCAGTCGATGAGGCTCTTCATCGACAACGGGGGCACCAACCATCTCCGGGACTTCTCCGACCAGCTGAAGACCATCGGTGACGGGCGCACCGAGACGTCGATGAACATCACCGAGTCCAAGTGGCAGATCATCGCCGAGCTGATCCGGCTGATGATCGAGCTGCTGATCATCGCTGTGATGGCGTTCTTCTCGGGCGGGGCCTCGGCGAGTGACGCCGCGGTGGCGAAGGCGCGCAGCCGGGTGGTGCTGCTGACGGTGCTGGACACGCTGCTGAAGCGCACGCATCTGATGCCGAGCCTGAGCGAGGCGTTCCAGGAGGCGTTCCAGACCTTCGCGGTACGTCTCGCCATGATGGCGGCGGGACCCGACGGGCGGCGGCCCAAGGGCTTCGACTGGAAGGCCATCGCGCAGGACGGTGTCTTCGGCGCGTTCGCGGGGTTCTTTCACGGTGTGTTCTCGTCCGGGCTCGGCAAGCTCTTCAAGAATTTCACGGGCTCGGGACCGGTCAAGAACCTCACCAAGGACGTGACCGACAAGGCTCCTCGGCCGAAGACCTTCTCCGCGAAGAACCTGGGCAACACCGCACTGAACGACACGAAGGACTTCCTGACCTCCGGTGGCTCGGAGGCCGTCGCGGAGATCGTGGCCGGTGGCCTCATGACCGGGAACTGGACGACCAGCTGGGACACCTTCCTGGGCTCCGGGATCAGCAGCAAGGCCGAGTCCCTGCTCGGGCACGGTGCGGCCAAGCCCGGTACCTGGGTGAAGAACAATTTCGCCGGGACGGACGTGCCGACGTCGAGCCGGGAGGACGACAAGGACACGGGGGCGAAGCCCGGGAACGGAACGGACTCCGGTGCCGGGAGCGGGGCCGGTGGGGCTCCGGGAGGCGGGAAGAACAACAGCACGACGAACGGCTCCGGGTCCCAGGACCAGACGGACTCGACCGAACGGACGGGGCAGAAGGAACAGCCCGAACAGACGGGGAACGACGACGAGACCGGACCCGAGTCGACATCTCCTCCGAAGGGCTCCACAGGCCCGTCCGGTTCCACGGGCCCGTCCGGCTCCACCGGAACGGCTGCCAAGGGGCCGGTCAACACCTCAGGCAACGCCGACAACACCGACTTCACCGACGACACCACCGACAGCACGCACAATACGGACGAAGCAGACGAGGCGGACGAGGAGATACGGCAGTCCTCCGAAGATCGCACGGTGCCCCCCACCGGCTCCGATGCGCACACCGGTCCGTCCCAGACGTCCAACACCCCCCACACCGGCAACAACTCCTCCGACAACTCGCGCGGCGGCCCGGTCCGGAACAACGTTCCCGACACATCGCAGGACGAGCAGACGCCGAACACTCAGCCGGATACGGAGAACGGAACGGACCAGGACCCGAAGAACGGTTCGGACCGGACTTCCGAGCACGACTCCGAGAAGGAGCCCGCAGCGCCGACGACGCTGACGGACGCGGAGAACGACGGCCCGGAGAACGACACCGAGCCCAGCACCGGCCTGCTCACCGAGGACGGCACCTCCGACACCGACGCGTCCCCGTCCGAAACGCAGACCTCGTCCCAGTCGCAGGCCACCCCCCACACCGTCACGGTGCCGGAGCATCAGCTGTGGACGCAGCTCCTCGGCACCCCCGGCAACCCGCCGCAGCAGCTGCTCGACGACATCGCCGCCCACCGTCGGGGGAACGCGCCGTCACAACAGGAGATCGACCTCCGCAGAGAGCTGCACGAGAAGCTGAACGGCGCCGGGGGCGGTGTCACGATCTACATCGACGACGCGGCCAACTTCGGCCATCAGGCCGCCGCCACGATGCTGATGGACTCCCTCGACGAGCTGGGCTACAAGGGGCCCATCACCGCGATCGCTCCCGACAGCGTCCAGCAGAAACTCAAGCTCCTGTTGAGTGACGACCTCAACGCCCGCGTCGACTGGCAGACCCGGACGTTCGACCCGCACCGGACTGCGACCGACCCCCGGGCCTCCGGGAAGCCGGGGGCCCAAGGCCTGGTCATGGTCGCGGCGAGTGACCGGCTCGACGACGACGCGGAGGCGGCGGAGCGGTTCCTGAACTTCCTGGGAACCGACCGGGCGATCGTGCTCAAGCCCTATGCCTGGGACACCTCGCACCGCTATCTGTACAGCAGGCCGTCCGCGGACGGCGCAGTCGAGATCAGGGACCTGGAGAGCACCGAGCAGGCCGAGGACGCGGAGAACGCCCTGGCCTCCGATGCTCTGTTCAACTTCCACACCCCCCTCCTCACCCAGGACGAACTCACGGACCTGATCGACCGGCGCGTCACCGACCCTGCCGTGGCCGCCGGGCTCAAGGCGGTCGCCCGTGCCGTTCATGAGAACGGCACCGAGGTCATGCCGGTCTACGGCCTGCACAACGTGACCGACTCGGGCCGGGTGTCGGCGCTCAGCTCGCTGGCTGCCGGGATCACCAAGGCCGGGATCGGCAAGCCGTCCGTGATCCTGTCGTTCGGCCGCACCACGGTCGACTTCGCCCCCGCCCACACCGACGCCCACCTGAGCCGCACCGAGATCAACGCCGCCGACCTCGACCAGCAACTCGCCCGGCTCGGGCCGGGTGACGTCCTGATCGTGCAGTCCCCGGGCCTCCCCCAGGACGTGTTCCGGCAGGTCTTCCAGCTCGGCACGCTTCCGGCGGTGCTGGAAGGCGCCAACACCACGAACCTGATGCAGTTGCTGGGCCGGCCGTACTTCTCCGCCCTGACCCATCACACCCCGTACGACAAGCTCGACCCGGTCGCCGCAGATCATCTCGGCCAGGTGACCAAGGCCATCACCCACCCCAGCCAGTGGGGCCGCAAGGCCGCGAAGCTGACGAGCGAGCAGCCGACGCCCGAATGGACGGCGTTCAGCAACGTGCGTATGGCCCAGGCCGTGATGCCGTCGCTGCCCGAGGACGGGGAAGGACGAGTCCTGACACGGGACGAGATGAACCGCCTCCTGGCGAAGGGAGTGCTGAGCACGGAGGGCCTGGAGTCTCTGCTCGGTGACGGCGACGACGTCAAGGCCGTGGTGAAGGATCCGTACACCGGCCTCTCTGTGACCATCACCAAGAAACAGTACGACTCGGTCCTGACCAGGCTGCAGGAACTCCGGGACGAACATGTCGCCAAGGTCCGCAGCACCATGGACCTCTTGTCCGTCGTGCCGGAGGAGAGTGCGACCGACGTCATCGCGGAGGCCATCGGTGAGCTGATGCGGCCCGGCTCCCGGCTGCACACCTATTTCGGGAACCTCCGGGCCAAGGCACACGAACCCCACAACGATCAGACGCTGCAGGCCCTTCGTCTGGCCCTCACCGATCGTCCGGCGCTGCCCCGGACCGAGTCTCTCGACCATGACGAGAGCCATGAGGACGACGAATCGCAGGAAGAGCCACGCTGGCGGACCGACTGGGACCGGCGGGAAGAGTCCGACGACGAATCCGACGACGACCGTTCATCGGGTTCCGACAGCATCCGGACGCGGACCGTCAGCCGGCAGGAGAGCACGGCCGAGGAGCAGAGCGAGGACGGCGACGAGGACGCGAGCAAGGACGAGGACGCGGTCGAGGAATCCAGGGCCACGGATTCCCCGGCCGAGATCGCCGACGACGGCTCCGACATCGACATCAGCCTCGGCCTCTTCGGCGACACCACCACCACACCAAAGACCGACGACGAATCCGACATCGACATC
>NZ_JBEZLL010000021.1:0-142517 GCF_040652135.1 Streptomyces sp. NPDC048295 | reverse complement strand
TTCAGCCTCGGCCTCTTCGGCGACACCACCACCACACCGAAAACCGACGACGAATCCGACATCGACATCAGCCTCGGCCTCTTCGGCGACACCACCACCACACCGAAAACCGACGACGAATCCGACATCGACATCAGCCTCGGCCTCTTCGGCGACACCACCGAAGCGGTGTCGGAGATCTCCCCGGCCGTCGATACAGCCACTGTCAGTTCCACCACGCCGCCTCCCCGGCTCTTGCTCAGGTCCGCCCGCTCGGCCGATGACCACACGGTCGACTCGGACGAAATCGTCCGGCAGACGGTCACGAACGACACATCCGAGTCGTCGGTCCTCGCCTCGTACACGCAGGCGGACTGGGCGCCGCGAAGTGGACGTTTCAGCACCGTCATCGCCTCCACGACCTTCCAGGACCACCATCACCAGGAATCGTCCATGTACCGCCGGCAGCGCCGACTGCCCTGGGGTGGCCAGAAGGTGTCCTTCTTCGCGGCGCACGGCACTCCCACACGGGTGACGCTGACGCGGGAGGACGGGACGACCGTGGTGATCAGCGGCCGGGAGCTCGGTCGCTACCTGGAGCACTCCGCCGACCTCGGTCCCAAGGACCGCCCCATCGTGCTGTACGCCTGCTCCACCGGCGCCTCGCCCACGCACGGCGGGCTGTCCGTCGCCCAGCACGTCGCCAATGTGACGGGTCGGCCGGTGTACGCACCCACCACGACGGCGGGTACGGCGATCGGCTCCGATCAGCAGATACGCCCGGTGCTCTTCCGGGACAGCGACGAAAATCCCGGTCACTGGATCTCCTACACTCCCGAGCCGTCCGGCGCCGAACTCACCGCGCTCGCCCGCACAGCCGGCCTGCACCCTCCGGCGGACACCACGAACGCCTCGGACGCGGCGGGCGTCGGGAGCTCCACCGGAGCCACGTCCTCCGAGGACTCCCCCGACGTCTGGGCCACGATGCGCACGCTCCAGCTGGTGCGCACCCTTCGCGGCACCTTCGGCACGCAGATCGCACAGTCCCCCGACCACGACTCGTTGCTGGCGGCACTCGGCGCACTGGACAAGGAGCGATTCGGCGGTGACGACGGCGTCTGGGGTCCGTACCGTGACGGGCGGATGACACCCGATCTGCTGCGCCGCATCACCGAAGGACTGTCGGGGACCGACACCCCCGGCCTGGACCGGTACTCCGCTCTGTTCGACCGGGTCGGCGAGACATCCGCCGAGACCGGACCGGCCGCCGCCGAGCGGCAGGACGACCTCCGCTCCGCCTCCCACGACATCACGCAGGACGCGCTCGACCCGCACCAGGTACAACAAGAATCACAACAGGAGAACCAGCCGCTGGGACCGCCGTCCACCACACAGACCGTCGCCTCCACCGAAGTGGTCCAGCTCGTCGTGGCCAGGCTCGCCGAACAGCGCCCGGCCACCGTCGACAACCAGATGGTGGTGGCACCACGCGAGGGCGCGGTCCAACAGTTCCCGGGCGGCCTGAGCCTTCCCACGTACATCACCGGAGACGGCACGAACGCCGGTTCGGCCTTCACCTACGGTGAGAGCCAGGTGATCCAGCGCGGTGTCGACAACGTGCTCACCCACATAGCCACGTCGGCACTTCCCGTCCCCGCCAGACGCACCGGGGCCGTCGGGAACAACCCGCTCGGCGAACTGGAGCAGGCCCTGAAGCAGACGCCCCACCTGTTCCACGGGGACGGCTGGCTCTCCGCCCCGTTCAAGGACACCACCGGGCGCGTCCGCCAGCTGCGGGTCTCCCAGCGCCCGCAGGCCCCCTGGTCGATGATCACCAACGAGAAGGGCGCGCCGATCACGCTGGACCCGGTCAAGGTGGACCAGATCCATCGCAGCCAGATCACCTCCGGGAAGTCCGAAACGGCCAGTTCTTCACGGCAGTTCGGCGTCTCGGTCCCGCTCGGCCCACCGATCGGCCCGGCGAACATGTTCGGGCGGGTGGGCCTCACCCTGGGCTTCACGAAGTCCGTCGACTTCAACCTCCAGGACCAGACCCTGAGCCAGGTCGAGAGCCGTCACTCCGACGAATCGCATCTGTACCTGGGCGATGTGATGTACACCGTCGAGCTGACGGACCCGGCGCCCGAGAAGCACGGGAAGCTGAAAAGGATCACCGAGCGGTTCAACCTGGCGGGAACCCGACCCGCGGTACAGACCCAGGACGGGCCGGCCTCCAGGATCACGTTCGGTGTGAAGGACGGACTGCTGCTGCGTCTCGCGGACAATCTGACCGCCGAACACAACCGTGAGCACGCGCCTCATGAGATGACGCTCGACGAGCACAGTGACTACCGCACGGTGCACACCGAGGGATACGGCTCGGTCGCGGAGATCCACGCATGGGCGGTGGGCAACGCCGAAGCCGTCGTCGGATCGGCGATGCACGCGGAGATCACCCGGTTCTTCAGCTCGGAGAACTTCATCCGGACCGCGGACCGGATGGCGCACGGTCCGGTCGCCGGCCAACCCCTGTTCACGGATTCCGGCGAACCCGCCGGAGTCTTCGTCGTGGACAAGATCGTGCCGGGCAGGGCCACCCATCTCTCGGGAACGAACGCGGCCGAACTGCGGAACGCGATTCAGCGGGTCATCAAGAACGACCGCAGTACGTCCACCGCGTACAGCCAGGACCTCCAGTTCACCGTCGGCCCCAGCTTCTCCCTCGACGAGTACGCGACGAGCCCGGTCCGGCCGCGCGTGCAGGTGGCGGGCTTCACGCAGTTCGGCAACCGCTCCACCCGGACCACCGGTTTCGGCGGTTCGGGCAGCCGCAAGATCGTCGGACGTGCCAAGAAGGTCCGCACCGAGCTGTACCTCGTGGAGAAGGAGATCCACGTCCGCAGGTCCGGGGGGAAAGGCAGCCGGACGTTCACCGTGCGGACCCTCGACCGGATGACCCGCGCGGAGGCGCGCCGCCTCGCCGGATGGGACGACGGCTCGACCCTGCGTACCCGCTCGGCCCAGCTCTCGGCCGGCAGTGCCTCCGTGGCCGGGGGGAGCAACAGCAACAGCGGCGTCATCACGTCCGTGACTCCCCACACGGGCGAACCGCTGCCTCCGGTCTATCTGCCCGAGGACCACCCGACACTGCTCGGCATGACGAGGCTGGAGGCGTTCCTCCCCAACAACGGCAACGGCAACGGCAACGGCAACAACGACCGCGATGGCGCGAACAACGAGGACAACGAGGAGGACTCCGTCCAGGGCGCGTCCACGGCGGCCGCACCCCCGCCCCCCGCCTCGTTCCTCACCGAGCTGACGAACAGTGTGATCGCGGCCGTCGCCGAACAGCACCCCGGTCTCGTCGCGCCGCTCGCCGACTTCACAGATCCTGCGGACAGGACGAAGGGGTGGCGGGGCAGGAACCACTTCAACGCCGCACTGCAGAACACCCTGAGTGTCATGGACGCCCTCAGCCATCACAGCGTGGCGGGACAACTGGAGTCCTTCGCCGCCGACGGGCTGCGTATCCGGCTGGTCGACATCACCGGAACCAAGCGGAAGTACCGCTGGATCCAGGTCAAGGGCGACCTGACCGGACGCCGCTACGAGGGCACACGCAACGAGCTGATCCTTCGAAGCAGCACACCCGGCACTCAGCGGCTGGACAGCTCCGGCACGGTCTCCCACACCAGGGAGTTCGGGATCGACATCGGAGTGTCGGCGCGCGAGACCAACGCCGACTCCTTCAAGCAGCCGATCAACAGCGGTGTGCTCACCCCGGCGGGCCGGTTCGCCTGGCAGAAAGCCCGGAAGACCGGCTCCGGTGCCACGGTGTCGTACGAACCCCTGCACGCCACGTCGGGCCCGTCCCATGTGTTCAGCTACCAGCTGTCGGTAACCGTCACCAGCGGTGGGTACTGGCGGTTCCGCGAACCGCTGCGGTTCCTCGGCGTGCTCGGTACAGGGCTCTCCGTCGGGCGCAATGCGGAGATCGACCTCATCGGCGGCACGGCACGCCGTCCGGCGGTGACCGGGCGGGTCCTGCTCGACGTTCCCGATGAGCACATTCCGCCGAACCCGCAACAGAACCAGGAACCGGGCCAGGAACAGCAACAGACGCAGAACCCGAGTCGTCCCGCCCCCGTCCCCACCCTCCTGAGCACCAAGGAGGTCCACGATCTGCTGGACGGCGACACGGACGACAGGGCGGAAACGAACGAGAACACGAACAGTGGCGCGGACATCGACGCCGACGCCGACGCCGAGGTCCACGAACTCACCGAACTTCCCGCCCCTTTGACTCCGTTCAGCGATCTGCCCCACCAGGTCATCGCAGTCGCCGGCAGCTCCGAGCTGAGCCGGGCTGTCGAGACGGCCCTCAAGGACGGCTCCGGCAACACCTGGCAGTTCAGCCTGTACGGAGCCGCCCCGCACGATGCGGTGATGCGTCAGTTCCAGCCTCAGGTCCTCGCATCGTTCCTGGACCAGTCGGTCACCCGCGCGGGCATGCGCATGGTCGAGCTGTTCGGCGCCGGACCGTACGTCAATCGGATCGGCCGACTCGTCCACCGGGCCTCGTTCCGGAATCCGGTCGTGCAGTCGAAACCCGTCTCGGTGGAGACCGAGCTGACGCTCGGCGCCGAGACCCAGGTCACCCATGCGAAGACATCGGTCACGGTGGCCAAGCTGAACTTCGGATTCGCCTACGCACGCAGCCACGACCAGGGGCCTTCACTGGTCGGTACGTACGGACTGGTCCTGAACGGGACGTGGACCAAGGGCAGCACCGCGACGGTGACGAACACGGTCTCGGTGGAGAACGACCGGGACGACGAGAACCTCAAGTACCTGGTCACCGCAGACATCCAGCACGAGGTCGGCTTCACGACAAAGGCCAACGGGCTGGCCGGCTCCCTGCGCACACTGCTGCCGATACTGAACTCGCACTACGCGGGATTCAAGCTGAACGTGCCCGGAGGATGGCTCGGCCACATCCCGGAGAAGGCCGCACACCGTCTCGGGCTCGTCGGCCAGGGACTTCCTCCTGTCCCCCTCTACAAGGAGGACTCCTGGTCACCCGCGCCCTGGCTGAAGGACACACCGTTCGGTTCGTTCCCGGTCAACTCCCTGGACTCCTCACGGGCCGCGCGGGACTTCGCCGAACTCCTCAAGTCGCAGGGGGTCGACGACGCCGGGCGGGACCACATCCTGGACCTGGTGTCGCCGCGCGCACTGCTCGCCCTCCGGCAGCAGATGGCCGCCGCCCGGAACGGGGTCACAGCGGTGACCCGCACCGCCTGGACCAAACTCGGCCAGGTGTCCATCGGCTCGCAGCGCGCCACGGTGCGCATCGAACTCACGCAGGAGAAGACCGAGTTCGACGGGATCGATCACAGCGTCACGTTCCAGGAGACGTTGGGCATGACCGAGACCGTGGAAGTGAACGGCGTCAAGGCCGTCACCACGACGACCGGCTTCTCGGTCACCGAGGCCGTGCGGACCCAGAACACCGCTGCCCCCACCGCCGGGCCGAGCCTTTCCGATTCGCTCGCCGTCACCCAGCAGAAGACGGTCACCACGTCGGCGAGCCGTATGAAGAACTACACGTTCTACCCCAACGAGCCGTTCGCCGACTTCCTCACCACGTACCGGCTCCGCATGGTGCTGGTGAGCTCCGACGGAACGGAGCTCACGTCGGGGGACTTCCCGATCGGCACACTGCGGGAGCAGCTGCCGCTCAGCCTGGCCATGCCGGACATGAACGACGACGCCGTGCAGCACAACGCCTCGTCCTCGACCCAGCAGAACACCTCGGTCTCGCAGCAGGAGATCACCGTCGAGGTGACAGAGCCGCTGGAGAACACCGACAGCAATCCGCTGGAGGAGCAGAACCCGGCTCCCAGGGTCACACTCCGGCGGCCGGGGCAGCTCACGACCGAAGACATCGAGAACTGGCGGCGAGAAGGCGGGACGGAGGTGTTCACCATGCCCTCCAACGGCTTCATGCCCCGCCGGATCACCGGCACCGACACGGCGCTGGACGCCGCGCACCTGGCCATGGCCAAGGCGTTCAACACCAAGCTCCCGCACCTGCCCAAGTCCACCGGCCCCGTGGAGCTCACCGGCCCTCGGCTGACGGAGGCCGCGGCCAAGGCCCGGAGGTCGGGCCTCGCCCCCCAGGGACTGGCCTCGGGGCAGGCCCTGGCCGACGGGCTCTCGAGCACCCAGACGTCGGCCTTCTTCGCCAACACCGCGACGTCCAACGGCTATCTGGCGACCACGATGCACGATGCCGGTATCGCTCTGGACACCCAGGGCAGCTACCGGCTCTTCTCCCGTCCCCGGCTGAATCAGGCGGTACTGCTGAGCGTGGCCGCGGATGCCACGATGGAGAGCCCCGAGCGGCAGTCGGCGAGTTCGGACGTCTCCATCACGGAGACGGGCGGGCAGAGTACGACCCTCGGAGCGTCCGTCGGCACATCCGTACCGTCGGTCGGGAGCGTCTCGCCCGCGCCCACGGGCAGCGGGGGGAACACCGGCGAGTCCGGGACCCTCAAGATCGCCTCGGCCGACGGCACCCAGCAGAACATCAAGCCCAAGACGGGCCGGGCCCTGCTCTTCTCGATTCCCACGGACTGGCTGGGCGAGGCGACGATCGCCCACGGCAAGCTCGCCAGTGTCTTCGTCCAGGGAAACAGGTCGCAGGTCGTCGAGTACCGGACCAATGTCATGGCCTGGGTACGGGAGGACGTGGCCCGCGAACTCGGACTGATCGACGACACGACCTTTCCTGCCGACGTCACCGCGGCCTGGACATCGGTGGCCGCGGCGAGCAAGGCATGGGTGGACGCGGACAAGGCCTACTGGACGGTCCGGCGCGCGGCCACCGAGTCGACGGGGGACGATCAGGCCGCAGCCGAGCGGCTGGAACGGATGGAGCAGCTGGCCGCCCGCTCGCGCGACGCGATGCGGGAGTTCCGCCGGGTGCGCGCGGCGACGGATCGCCTCACCCAGTGGTTCCACCGCACACCGCGCCGCGGCCCCCAGCCTCCCCCGGTGGAGTTCACGGCCCCCGTGTCGCCGAGCCCGAAGACTCCCAAGTTCACCGTCCCGGACACGGCACAGGACTCCTCCGACGCCGTGCAGACGCTCGTCTCCCCGGACGGTGACACGTACACGCTTCAGGACGTGCCCAAGGACGGCGACGCCTTCTTCCACGCGCTCGGGGCAGGGCTGCGGCACACCGGCACACCCTTGTCGGTCCCGGCCGACAACTCCGGGAACACCGCGACGTCCCCCGCCGGGCTGCTGGGACGGATGACGGACACCCTGACGAACGACTCCGGCGATCTGCTGGACTTCGCTACCCCGGACCTCCTCGACACATTCGACCCGCAGGAGCTGGACGGCGGCGGCCCCACGTTCACCGAAGGGTCCCCCGAGGCCCGTGAGTTCGCGGACCCCTCACGCACCCTGCCGCTGTACGCGCGACTGTCCCCCGACGAGCGCAGAGCACTCGCGCTGGCGCAGCTGCGGCGCCCCGGCGGCTCCCCCGACGACACCGGCTGGGACCACGGGGCCGCGGACCTGCTGCCCGCACTCGCCGCCCGGACCTTCGGCGTCAGGGTGACCGTCGTCCGGGACGACGGCACGTTCCAGGATTTCGATCCCGGTACCGCCGACGAGCCCACGCGTCGTGTCGTGCTGTACCTGAAGGACCGCCACTACCAGGCGGCACTGTCCCCTGTGCTCACGGAGTCCGATTCGGACACGGAGGACGACAGCTCAGGAGAGAGCAGCTCAAGGGACGAAGACCAACAGAGCGACCAACACGACAACCAGCACGACGACCGACAGAGCAACCAGCACGACGACCAACAGGACAACCAGCACAACAGCACAGACTTGTCGTTGACCGAGACCACCACGGACGACGACAGCGACGCGTCGGAGTCCGACTACCTCGCGGACGTCGAGTCGAGCGCCCCGTCACACACACAGCAGGACACACCCCGGTCACCGGCACCCCACCCCGTCGTCGAGCCCACCGCCGACGACGTGGAGGAGGACCCTTCGGAGACGGACTACTACGCGGACAGCGAGTCGGGCACACCGCTGCGGGCGCGGCGGCGCACGCCCCGACGGTACGGGTCCAGGCCGGTCGTCGAACCGGACACGAATCGCGACCGGAACCCTTCGGAGACGGGCTACTACGCGGACAGCGAGTCGAGCACCCCACCACGAACACGGCAGCACACGCCTCGGCGGTCCCCCTCCCCGTCCGTGGTCGAGCCCGCCGTGGGCGAGGCACCGGCACCGCCGCCTCCCCCCACGGCCACCAACCACGCCGACAACGCCGGAGGGGACTCGGACGGCTCCTCCCCCGACGTCCTCGCCCGTGTCCTCGACGACCACGGGGTGCGGGACATCGTCGTACGGCAGGTGAACCTGCGCCCGCTCAACGATCCGCTCAAATCCGCGATGGCCTCGCTGGACCTCGCACCCCAGGGGCTGTCCATGCGTGCCCTGGAGCTGACCGACATGCAGATGCTGAGGGTGCTCGCGCACCACCGCCATCTGTCCCCGGAGGCAGTACGGGAACTGCTCAAGCACCCGCCGTACGCGGCGATCCTCCAGCACGACGACGAGGTTGCTCCGGCGTCGGCACCCATCACCACGACGTCATGACGGATACGAACCGAGGCACACACATGCAGCACACCGACGGGCCGGCAGGTCAGGAACTTCCGCCCGTGCCCGACCACATCCGCGAGGCCGCGCGGGAGGCGCCGGACCACTGGATCGGCGTCGTCGACCCCGCCTGGACGGACGATGCCGCCCCACCGCCCTGGGCCGTGGCCGGGGAGTGGCGGTCCGGGCTCGACGGCGAGGTCGTGGAGTGGCAGCCCAACGACGACTACCGGCCGTCCCCGATCGCCCTGGGCTGGCCCGAGCCGACCGATCCGGTCGACGCCGCCGTGCAGCTGGCCGTCACCGGGTACGGCCCGCTGAGCCATGCCGTCGAGGCGCTGGCAGGCGCGGAGGCTGCGGTGCTCCGGGCGCCGGACGGAGGCCCGTTGACAGTCGCCGGTGCCGACGGTTCACCTGCGATCCCGCTCTTCACCGCCGTGCCCCACCAGCCGTTCGAGGGCGCCCTGGCTCACGACACGGTCGCCGTCGCCGATCTGGTGCGGGGCCTCTCCACGGACCAGGTCCGCCTCTCGGTCAACCCGGCAGGCCCGGCACGCATCCTGCTGGACGCACGTCAGGTACTCGACGCCGTCCGGCCCACCGTCTCCCCACCTGCCACCGGTTCCACCGGTTCCACCGGTTCGCCCCACCAGCTCCCCACCAGTCCCGTCACCCAGAGGACCCCATGACCACGTCCAGGAACGAAGAAACCCCGGCCGTCTCCGAGCCGGAGCCCCGCACCACCTCGGAGGCCGCCACGGGCGAGACCTCGGTACGGACCGCTCGCGCGGCATCCGCCGGGGGCAGTGGCACGACGGGGGCGGCGGAGCCGTCCACCGCTCCGGAGAAGACAGCCGGAGCGGCGCCGGAGACGCCCGCCGAGACGCCCGCCGAGACGTCGGGCGAGGCATCCGGCGAGGCGTCCGGCGAGGCGTCTTCCACGGAGGAGGAGAGCGCCGCGCCCCTGCCCGCGGGAGCGGAGACGCGAAGCTCCGAGGCGGCGGCGCAACCCGGGCGGAAGAACGCACAGGAAGAAGAGACGGAGAGCGGGGCCGCGGCCGCCACCGCCGAGGGCGGGGCCGCGACCTCCGAGGCGGAGACGGAGGCGGAAGCCACCGCGACCATGACCGCCACCACCACGGCCGACGCTCCCGAGAAGACGGGGCGTCCGAACAAGGCGCTCCTCGCGGGCGCCGCCATCGCCGGTGTCCTGCTGGTGACGGTCCCCTTCCTGGTGCATGTCGGCGGTGGCAACGACGGCAAGCGCTCGGCGGGCGGCGGCGAGGCCCCGGGCACCATGCTGGGTTCCGGCAAGGGGGACATACCCGGCGCGTTCGCTTCCGCGGCGCCCTCCCCGCGCAAGGTCGACGGCAAGCAGGTTCCGGGCGGCAAGAACGGCGAGAACGCCAAGGACGGCGGCCCGTCCGCCGACGGCGCCCACGGCTCCGGCCCGCTCAACGAGGGCGGCGGCTCCACGGGCGGGACCACCGCGGACGGCGACGGCACCGCGCGGAAGGCCGGTGACGGCACGAAGTCCACGGCCGGGAAGACCACTGCCGGGAAGACCACGACGAACAAGACCGGCACGGGCGGCGCGGCGGGCGGTTCGGGCTCCGGCACAGAGAAGTCCACCCCGCAGTCGACCGTGGTCTACACCGGCGTCGCCGGTCCCGGCTGCGCCACTCCCGCCGGTGGCGGCTACCAGCAGGACGGCTACTTCACCGACGGCAGCGCCGGCTGGTACACCCGGTCGTCCGGCGGCGCGGCGGGCAACGGCTGCAACGGCAGCTATGTCTCCGTCCCCATGTCCGGGGACACCGGTGTCGACGCGAAGAGCCGCGTCAAGTGGTGGTGGAAGCCCGGCACCCAGGCTCGCACCTGCCAGATCTCGGTATACATCCCGAACAGCAACACCTCGCTGTACGTGGGCGGGCACCCCACCAAGTACCACGTGCTGGTGAACGCCAACGACCGTTCGACCATGTACAGCAGCTTCACGATCAACCAGGTCGCCCACCGCGGCCAGTGGGTCGACGCGGGCACCTTCGCACTGAAGGGCTCCACGATCGGGGTGAAGATGCTCGACCGCGGCGACGACTGGTCCACGGGGTGGGAGAAGGCGCACCACGCCGCCGCCCAGATAAAGGCGACCTGCCGCTCCTGACGATCCGCCGCCCGGGGCGGCGTGTCGCTTCGAGCGGTGAACCAGGTCGGGCCGGCCCGGACAGTGGCCGGCCCGACGTGGTTCACGACGCACCATGTTGCATGACCATGCGAAACCATGCATAATCTTGCCATGTCCAAAGTCCTCACCTCCCTCCCCACCGGCGAGCGCGTCGGCATCGCCTTCTCCGGCGGGCTCGACACCTCCGTAGCCGTCGCCTGGATGCGCGACAAGGGCGCCGTCCCCTGCACGTACACCGCCGACATCGGCCAGTACGACGAGCCCGACATCGCGTCCGTGCCCGGCCGTGCCTCCGCGTACGGCGCCGAGATCACCCGGCTCGTCGACTGCCGTGCCGCGCTGGTCGAGGAAGGGCTGGCGGCGCTCGCCTGCGGCGCGTTCCACATCAGGTCGGGCGGGCGCCCGTACTTCAACACCACGCCGCTGGGACGTGCCGTGACCGGCACGCTGCTGGTGCGGGCCATGCTCGAGGACGGGGTGCAGATCTGGGGCGACGGCTCCACGTTCAAGGGCAACGACATCGAGCGGTTCTACCGGTACGGGCTGCTCGCCAACCCCCACCTGCGGATCTACAAGCCGTGGCTGGACGCGGACTTCGTCACGGAGCTCGGCGGCCGCAAGGAGATGTCCGAGTGGCTGCTCGCGCACGGGCTGCCCTACCGGGACTCGACGGAGAAGGCGTACTCCACGGACGCCAACATCTGGGGCGCCACGCACGAGGCCAAGACCCTGGAGCACCTGGACACCGGCGTCGAGACGGTCGACCCGATCATGGGCGTGCGGTTCTGGGACCCGTCGGTGGAGATCGCCACGGAGGACGTGACGATCGGCTTCGACCAGGGCCGCCCGGTCACCGTCAACGGCAAGGAGTTCGCCTCCCCCGTCGACCTCGTGATGGAGGCCAACGCGATCGGCGGCCGCCACGGTCTCGGCATGTCCGACCAGATCGAGAACCGGATCATCGAGGCCAAGAGCCGCGGCATCTACGAGGCGCCCGGCATGGCGCTGCTGCACATCGCCTACGAGCGCCTGGTCAACGCGATCCACAACGAGGACACCCTGGCCGCGTACCACAACGAGGGCCGGCGGCTCGGCCGGCTGATGTACGAGGGCCGCTGGCTGGACCCGCAGGCGCTGATGATCCGTGAGTCGCTCCAGCGCTGGGTCGGCGCGGCCGTCACCGGTGAGGTGACGCTGCGGCTGCGGCGCGGCGAGGACTACTCGGTCCTCGACACCACGGGCCCGGCGTTCAGCTACCACCCGGACAAGCTCTCCATGGAGCGCACCGAGGACTCGGCGTTCGGCCCGGTGGACCGGATCGGCCAGCTCACCATGCGGAACCTGGACATCGCCGACTCGCGTGCGCGGCTGGAGCAGTACGCGGGCCTCGGTCTGGTCGGCACGGGCCACCCGACGCCGATCGGCGCCGCACAGGCCGCCTCGACCGGCCTGATCGGCGCGATGGACCAGGGCGGCGCCCAGGCGATCGCCTCGCGCGGCGAGGCCACGGACGAGGAGACGATGCTGGACCGCGCCGCGATGGAGTCCGGCACGGACTGACACCGGCCACCGGTCGCACGCACCGGGCAGCGGGCCCCGGCGGATTCGGTTCCGCCGGGGCCCGCCGCCGTGCGGGGGAACCCACGGCCGCGGGACGGACCGGCGGGCCTCTCATGCCATGTTCCGGCAGGCCGGAAGCGGCTTCGACGTCACCGGTGGTTCACCCCCCGCTGATGAGGTGATCGTCGTCGGTGCTTCCCGGCCGACCGGATCAAGGAGATTTCCATGCCCAGACAGCGCCTGTCCCGCAGTCACCTGACAGCCACCGGTGCGGTCCTCGTCGCCGCCACCGCCGCCGTGGCCCTCACGGCGTCGGCCGGTGCGTACGGCCCCCAGGATCACGCCGACGACGCCATCAAGGGCGGCAAGGCGAAGAACGTCATCCTGCTCATCGGCGACGGCATGGGCGACTCGGAGATCACCCTCGCCCGCGATTACACCGTGGGGGCGGCGGGCCGCCTGAACATGGACAGGTTCCCGCTGACCGGCGCGTACACGACGTACGCGGTACACGCCGACGGCACGCCCGACTACGTCACCGACTCCGCGGCCAGCGGCACCGGCTGGGCCACCGGCGTGAAGACCGTCAACGGGCGGATCTCCAAGACGCCGGGCACCGACAAGGCCGTGCCGACCATTCTGGAACTGGCGCAGAAGGGCGGTTACGCGACCGGCTCGGTGACCACCGCCGAGCTGACCGACGCCACCCCGGCCGTTCTCGCCTCGCACACCACCGACCGCTCCTGCCAGGGCCCCGCCGACATGGCCAAGTGCCCCACCGACACCATCGCCAAGGGCGGCCCCGGCTCCATCGCCGAGCAGAGCGTCGACCACAAGGTCGATGTGCTCCTCGGCGGCGGCAAGCAGCGCTTCGACCAGAAGGTGACCGAGGGCAGGTACAAGGGCCTGACGGTCACCGAGCAGGCGCGGAAGCTGGGTTACCAGGTCGTCACCGACAACGCCTCCCTGAAGGCGGTCAAGGGCGGAAAGCCGGTGCTCGGCCTGTTCGCCCCCGGCAACGTCGCCACCGAGTGGACGGGCAAGGCCGCCGCGGTCGGCGGGACCGACCCGCAGCGCTGCGTCACCTCCAACCCGAACCGGCCCGCCGGCACCCCGAACCTCGCCGACCAGACCGCCAAGGCCATCCAGCTCCTGGAGGAGAAGCAGAAGCGGAACCACAGCAAGAAGGGCTTCTTCCTCCAGGTCGAGGGCGCCTCGATCGACAAGCAGGACCACGCGGCCGACCCGTGCGGCCAGATCGGCGAGACGGCGGCGTTCGACCGTGCGGTGAAGACGGCCCGCGCGTACGCGGCCAAGCACCCCGACACCCTCGTGGTCACCACCGCCGACCACGGCCACAGCAGCCAGATCGTGCCCCTGGAGGCCCAGCCCCCCGGCCTGACCTCCACGCTCGTCACCGACGAGGGCCAGCAGATCAAGGTCAACTACTCGACCAACACGCCCGGCCAGTCGCAGGAGCACACCGGCACCGAGGTCCGGATCGCGGCGCAGGGCCCGCAGGCCTACCGGGTCCTGGGCGTCACCGACCAGACCGACCTGTTCACCACGATCCGCGAGGCGCTCCGGCTGCGCTGACCGCCCCGGAAACCGTCCCCGGCCCCGTCGGCCCGTGCAGCCTGCCGACGGGGCCGCGCCGTGACCGGTGCGGGCGGGCCACCCGGTACGGCCGCGGCGCCCCGCTCCGGTTCGCATCGGGCCCGGCAGCCCGAGGGCCCGGCGCCGGTCCGCCGTCGGCGTGGCCGTGCCGGAACCGGATGGTCACACGGAACAGGGCACCGGTGAGCAGCGCCCTCGGGCATCGCGGCCTCGGACATCGCGACCGAGGGCTGTTCCGCTGCGGGATTTACGCAGGTGCGAGAGGCTCGGTCGCCGCCGTCGATCCTCGTGGTTCACGGAAGCTGGGCAACCCCGACGGGGGTTCCCCTCCGCAGGCCGAAACCTTGCGGAGGGGAACCCTTGTGGACCCCCGGTGCCAGGGCGTCCGGACCCCGGGCCCGGCCGACAGGAGGTCAGACGCGGTCGGCTGCGATGAGGAGGTACTGGAAGGACCCGTCCTTGTAGGAGTTGATGAACGCGTCCTCGATTCCTGTGACCAGCGATGACGTGGCCCGCAGCTCCCAGTAGGGCAGGGTGTCGGGGGTGAGGTCGATGACGGCCTGCGGCACGAGGCGATTGTCGGCCATGGCGCGCAGGTACTCCCGGCGCGAGTGGATGTTGCACTCGAAGTGTGCGTTGATCTGCGAGACCCACTTCGAGGGCTGGCCGTACCGCGGGTTCCAGCAGCCGGTGACGGTCACGTAGCGACCGCCGACCGACAGGACGCGGGAGTGTTCGGCGAAGAGGTCGTGCAGATCGACGTACATGCTCGACTCGTTGTTCCACGAAGCCGCGGCCGACCCGGTCTCGAAGGGCGTGGCGAGCATGTTGCAGACGCGGGCGCGGACGTGGTCCTCGAAGCCGAGTTCACGGGCACGTCCATTGGCGAAGTCGGCCTGCTTGGCCGACAGTGTGACGCCTTCGACCGTGCATCCGAAGCGCTGGTGCGCCATCACCATCGTGCCGCCGCGGCCGCAGCCCGCGTCCACCAGGGTGTCGTCACGCCCGATCTCGCCGAGCTGTCCCAGCAGGAACTCGGCCTGCGCCGACTCCAGTCGGTGGAGCTCGGTGATCAGCTTCTTCTCCCGCTCGCTGTCCTCGGGGTCGCCGAGTGCGGTGTGGTCGACCTCACCGATGCCGTAGTGGTGGTGGTAGAGACCGTCGACAGCGCCGAGACGCAGGTTCACGGGCCTGGCCTCCCCGTCCCAGTAGCGGGCGATGTCCCCCTGGTAGGGCGTCGCCGGGTGGGGGATGCGCGGGGAGGTGACGGTGGCGGTGGCGGTGAGCTCGGTGTTGGGCACAGGTGAATCCATTCTCTTACCAGAAATCGGGCAGGCTGTAGCGATAGGTATTGGACTGGTGCCAGTGGTGGTTGCCGTCGACCCAGGCGGCCACGCCCCGCAGGAAGCGCTGCACGTTCGGGGCGGGGCAGGCGGCGGCCAGGGCCGCGGCCTCGGTCTCGAAGTCGTGCATGAGGTCGTTGTGGACCTCGATCGACTTCAGATAGGCATCCCGGTCGGAGAGACCCTCACGCTCGGCGATCACGACGGGCAGGTTCAGGTGCTGCCCGGGAGAGTCGAGTTCCTTGGTGTACGAGTACAGGTCGTTCACGATGGTCGTCGCGTTTCCCGCGAGAGCGATGACCTTCTGCATGGCGGCCTGGGCGTGCAGGTCCGCCGGCAGTTCGTAGCCGCCGACGGTGTCGGTGATGGTGGGGCAGGGGCGGAAGTTGTTGAACTGGCGCATGGCCAGGTACTCCCACACCTCAGGGACATGGTCGAGCTGGGCCCAGGCCGCTTCGGCGAGGTACCCCATGTGCAACCGGGCCATGTCGTGCCGCAGCCGGTCCGCCTGGGAGGCGCCGGCCGCGCGGACGAAGTACTCCATGGCGGAGCGGTAGGCACGCCGAGGCGCGTCCGCGTGGAGCGACTTCGCCCACTGCGGTTGGTATTCCTCCGTGGTGTACAGGGGGTCGAGTGCGGTGTGCGCCAGCAGAAGGCGCTCACCGAGGCCGACGGGCGAGCCCCCGTGGTCCTCGCAGTAACAGTCGTCCACCGCGTTCTCTGCCACCATCAGGCGCGTGGCGAGCATCAGGTGGTCGACGGTGGGCGCGTCCGGATGGCAGCCGACCATGTAGCGGCCCACGGAGAAGCCGTCGAACTCCTCCTCCCAGTCCTCGGGAAACAGAGCGACCTCGTCCAGCGCCCAGGACTTGATCCTCCGGCTGACCTCCTCGACCCGCACCGGGTCGGGCTCGGGCACCGGGTGGTAGTAGAGGCCCGGGACCGGCACGCCTTCTGTCGTTCCTGCCGACGGGGCCGAGGGCGTCGGCGGCTCCTCCCGCGGGACCAGGCGCAGGCCCGCCGTGCCCAGACCGCTGGGGCCGCGCAGGACCCGTTCCAGGTCGGCGGTCGGTGTCGGCGCCCCGGCCGCCGGCTCCCCGAGCGGAGGCGCGAAGGGCGCGGACGGGGCGGGCAGGGAAGGTGCGTAGGGCGGACCGCCGACGGCGGCCCCGATATCGCAGGCGCGGGCCGCTGCGGCAGCCAGTACGTGCGCCCCGAAGCGGGAAGCGGCCTCGGGCAGGCTCGACTGCGGCGGTGGCAGCTCAGGCACGGGCATCCATGGCTCCTCGATGGGTGGGCGGCTGTCCCGGAGCCCTCGGGCACGCGCGACCTCCCCGGCGGGTCCGGGGTGTCGCACACATGCCTTTCGGGCCGGGGCCGTTACTTCGGCCAGCGGGCGATCTGCACGTTCTCCAGCACGCCGACCGCGTCCGGCACGAGGATCGCGGCGGAGTAGTAGGTGCTGACGAGGTAGGAGATGATCGCCTTCTCGTCGATGCCCATGAAGCGGACCGACAGACCCGGTTCGTACTCGTCCGGCAGCCCGGTCTGGTGCAGTCCGACGACGCCCTGGTTGTCCTCGCCGGTACGCATGACGAGGATCGAGCTGGTCTTCTCCGGCGTGACGGGGATCTTGTTGCACGGGAGGATCGGGACCCCGCGCCAGGCCGGGACCTGCTGGCCCCCGAGATCGGCGTGGTCGGGATAGATCCCGCGCGAGTTGAACTCACGCCCGATCGCCGCGATCGTCCGGGGGTGCGCGAGGAAGAACTTGGAACCGCGGCGTCGGCAGAGCAGTTCGTCCAGGTCGTCCGGGGTCGGCGGGCCGGAGTGCGTCTGGATGCGCTGCTTGAAGTCGGCGTTGTGGAGCAGGCCGAACTCCCGGTTGTTGATCAGCTCGTGCTCCTGGCGCTCGCGCAACGCCTCGATCGTGAGCCGGAGTTGCTCCTTGGTCTGGTTCATCGGCTCGTTGTAGAGGTCGGCGACCCTCGTGTGGACCCGCAGAACGGTCTGGGCGACCGAGAGTTCGTACTCGCGCGGATGCAGTTCGTAGTCGACGAACGCGCCGGGCAGCTCGTGCTCTCCGACATGGCCGGCCGACATCGCGATCTCCGCCTCGCCGCGATGGTTCTGCCGCCGGTTGGAAAGCGACGAGAACTCTTCGAGATGGGCCCGCAGGCCCGGCGCCGTGGACAGCACTGCCGCGAAGTCGGCGCGTGACAACGTGAGCAGCGTGCCCGAGGTCTCGGCGGTGACGGTGCGCTCCCACCGGGCGTCCTCGTCCAGGAGGGTGTCCTCCCCGAACCGGTCGCCGTCGGCGAGTACCTCCAGAGCGACCTCGTCGCCGTAGTTGCCGACGGAGGTCTGGTTGACCCGGCCGTGGGCGATCAGGTGGAGCTTGTCCGCGGGCGTCCCGCGCTCGACCAGCGTCTCGCCCGCCCGGAAGTCGTGCTGGATGCAGCGGCCGGCGAGTGCGGTCAGCACCTCCACGTCGTCGAAGCCGCGCAGCAGGGCGAGTTCACCGAGCTCACGAGGGATCACCCTGACCTGGGCGCCGTCCTGGACGAACTCCACAGTCCCGTCGCCGACGGTGTAGGACAGGCGGCGGTTCACCCGGTAGGCACCGCCCCGGGCCTCCACCCAGGGGAGCATCCGCAGCAGCCAGCGGGAGGTGATCTCCTGCATCTGCGGGGCCGATTTGGTCGTGGTGGCGAGGTTGCGGGCAGCGGCCGTGCCCAGGCTGGATTGCCGGGGCGGTTCCGGTCGGGCTTCCGGGCTCGAGTCAACAGTCATCGGACGAGCGCTCCTTGGGGAGGGCGGTGACACGCGTATGCGGACGTCATCGGGCAACAGCTGAGGAAAGGTGTATGCGGACGGGAATCCGTCCAGATCCAGGGGAACCCTAGTTGTCACTTCGCCGCCCGGAGCAAGGAAAGCCGGTGACATTAACTCGATACGATGATCGTGTCTGCACGATGTTTGCCCGGGTGGCGATGTGATTCGGCCGCAATCTGCGGCGCATCCCGGCCAGCAGCCGCTCCGGCCTCGGCGACGCGGCATCCGGCGGTCCCTCGCGACCGCGGCCCCGAGGCGGCCGGCAACAGCCCGGTCCCGGCCCGCCACCCCTGTGATCTCCCGGAAATGCGGCCGCGGCCCCGATGGCCCGGCGCCTCCGGGCTGAGCCTCAGCCCGTGACATCGCCCCGCCGTACCCAGGTCTCCAGCGAGAATCGTGGGATCGGGCTGTCGGCAGGCTCCGGCCACCCGAGTAAAGTGCGCACGCCTCGCGGCCCTGATGGACCACCGCGGCCTCGACGAGCGGCCCGTCCGTCCGCGAAGTGCCCCGCCGACTCGGACACCGCTCGTTCCGGGTCATGGTGGACGTGTACGGCCGCCTCACCCGGGACGGCCGGGAACGCGGCGTCAGGTGGGTGAGGCGGCCGTGGCGCCGCGTCTGGTCACATCAGGTCGAACGACCTCAGGACCCGGCGCTGCTCCGCCGTCGGCCTGGCGGGCCAGTAGAGGTAGCAGACCCCGCCCGTACCGCTTCTGACCTTGCCGTTCGCGTCGTAGCGCTTGGTGCGGAGCCAGATGTTCTCCAAATGGGAGGGCGCCGCTTACCACGCGGCGCCCTCCTGCACAAACATGCAGGTCAGAGGCACGGACCGCGCGAGGCAAATCGAGCGCAGACGCGCTGGTGCTGACCTGGTGCTGACTTCCGCTGGCGTCCGTTCCGGTCCGTTCGGGTGCGTCGTGCTGGATCGGTGCTGACTCCGGGACCCTCGTCGCCCGGCAGACCTCCACCCGCTTGGTGCGGCCGCGATTCCTCACTACCGTCCTCGCGAGCAGCCAGAGCAAGCGTAGAGGAATTGTTTGTGAGTGAGCCGATGTGGGACGTCAAGGCGCTTGCCACCTACCTCGGGAAGCCGACTTCCTGGGTGTATGACAACCATCTCAAGGAAGGAATGCCGAGCTTCCGGGTAGGCCAACAGCTTCGGTTCTCACCTACGGAGATTCGCCAATGGATGGAAGAGCGATGCCGAGTGGCCGCATGAACGTGAAGTACAAGGAGACGGCGCGCGGCGGTCTCGCGGTGAACATCATCGAGTGCTGAGGTTCTGGGCCCTGACCAGCGCATTTACGTCTTTCAGCGCTGTCAGGGCCTTCCCTGCTTACCTGGCGGAAAGTCCCTGAGATCTCCCTGGGACAGACGTGAAAGTCCCTGAAAAGTCCCTGGGATGTCCCTGCGTTCGGGGGCGTCAGCCGGGGCCGCCGCAGCTGATCGGACACGACAGAACCGCTTGCGTAGGACCTGCGAGTGGAGTCTGTCAGTGGCCGGGAAGGGGACTCACCTCGTCATCCGGCTTCGCCAGTCTCCACCACGTACCGGACAGGACGACCGACCGACCTGTGCCGCGTTCTTCCTGGGTGGCCAGCGCCAGACGAACGCTGACCCACGTCCCCTTCTCCGGGACCGGCAGCCCCAAGGCCCTGGCGATCTCAGGATCGGAGTTGCGGTGGTTCAGGACGAGGATGCCCTCGGCGGCCAGGATCCTCCGGGCATCCCGCGCCCTCTTCGCCGCATCCCGCTGCCTCGCGACCGTGGCGAGGACCGGAAGGGTCACCGACTGGCGCTGCGCCGCGCGGAACAGTTCGTTCACGCGCCCCTGGCCAGTCGTCTGGGCAAGAATCGCCTGCAAGTCGGCGGCAGGGAGTCGGTTCAGGACGTTCACCGGCAGGCGGCTGTCCTTGTGGATCCATTCGATCGCCTCGTGTCCCGCACGGCTCAGATTCCGCTTGCCGTCCTTGTTGGCGCCAGAGCGCAGCAGCTCCTCGGTCGCCCTCACCACTCCGAGGCTCCACAACCCCCTGCGGTGGTCGAGGTGGACCAGCATGCACACACGGCCCTGGGCTTCCCTCGGGATGGTCCAGGTCGAACTGGACGTCACCTTGAGTTCCACATCAACCCCGGCGATCCTGAAGTCGAGCGGTCCGCGGGTGTCGAACCGGAAGTCGTGCCGCATCAGGTTCTCGATGAGCTGCCCAGCCATCGCCTTCTCCGACTGGGTGAGCTCCTCCCAGCGGAACCGTCCGGTGAGCTCCCCGTCGAGCAGTCTCTCCGTGGCGTGCTCCAGCACGGCCGTCATTCGACGTCCGGAGGGGTCGAGACCCAGCAGCTCATCCCTCACCATCGCCACTTCGTCCACACCGTGAGTGACGCTGGGGATCGACTCCGTGCCCTGCCATTGCTCCGCCTTCCTGCCAGGAGTCGGGTTCGTACCAACTGCGGCAAGCTTCCGCTCCAAGCCGGTGATCCGCTGCGTCGCCTCCTGGACGAACCTCAGCGCCGCGTCCCGCTCGCCCGTGACGGCCAGCAGACCTCGCCGCAGTTCGGCGATCTCCTCTTCGCGTGAGCTCGAGTGGGCGTCGAGCTTCGCCTCCGCCTGTTTCTTGGCCTGGAGGGCAAGGTCAAGGGCCGCCTGGGTGTCCAGCAACTGTTCTTGCACATGAACGAGTTTCGCCAGGTGAGCAGACCAGTCCTTGCCATCGCCCTGCCCTTGGTCAGCCTCGGCCCGGCCTGGCTGCTCCCACGCCTTCTTCAGCAGCGCATGGGCCCTCCTGTGGGCCTTCGCCGCCTCGATCGGGTCCGGGACGCATATCTCGATGAGGGCCTTGACCAAACCTTGACGGTTCCTGAGGCCCTTACCCCTCAGGACCCTGTGCAGCGTCGACGGAGCCGGCTTCGGCTTGTCGCCCACCATGTCGGGCAGCTGGAGGTGTATCCGCTCCACCGACAGTCCGGCGGCATCCCGAAGACCGCGCAGGAACAGGACGAGCAGGTCCTCTGCGTCGTTCGCTCCGTAGGGAAGACCAGGCGGCCGCCCATCCTTCCCCCTCAGGCGAGCTGACATCAGCGTCCGTTCTCTCGGCAATTTTGATGTTCTCTCAGATAGAACGGAGAGAACACTACCGGTGCTGCCACGGGGGCCACAGTCTGGCCTCGTCACGTACGTCACCAGAGGAGAGCCGTCATGCCCCAGCGCACCCCTTCCACCCGTCGCTCCGTGTACGACCTGGTGGCCCTCGTGACCGTGCTGGCGACGGGCGTGGCCCTCGTGGCTCTCGGCGTCGCACCCGAGTCGCTCGCTGCGGTGACCATCGCGCTGGCGGGCCTCTACTCCGCATGGCGCACAGGACCGGGTGGCCGAGGTGCGGAACGGGAGCCCGAGCCGACGACACGTGACGGCCAGGACCCGGAAGTCGAAGCGGTCAGGCGAGAGCGGGGCCACTCGTAGTCCGCCCCTGCGGCGGAGGTCGGCAGCCCCGTTCACGGTCGAAGGGGACGGGGCACCGATCGCTCCGAGCAGGAGCTCATCGGCGCGTTCGATCGATTCAGGCAAGAGATCGAACCGTTCAAGACAGACTTGACCAATTTGGGTTAGCAGCTTGTGACTTCGTTCCACCTGAGCCCATGCTGCTCAGGTTCGGAGAAGCAGAAGATGTCCGGCCATGGCGTCGTGCCGTGGCGGCTTCTGACTCGCGGACCTTGGAGTTCCCGTGGACACCCCTGTCCTGCGGGCCGGTTCGGCATGTTCACCATCCCCGGCACGCGCATCGGAGCCGATTCGGCTCCCCCGTCGCCAGTTCCCGAGCGACGGCACCTGCCTCGTCAGGTCCTCTTACGGCCCCTCCCCCATTCCGGCGGCACACGCCCGGCCTCTTGGGGAGACGCCGTGACCACTCCCCCGTTCGAGCCGAGTGTCGCCCAGCAGACAGCGCTCGTCGAGCACCTCGTGAGCGCGGTGGTCAGCGACGCGACGGGAGAGGCCCAAGGCGACGTGTGCCTGGGCGAACCTCCCAGTGCCCGCTACTTCATGGAAAGCCTCGGCCCCCACACCGTCGAGCCGGGCGGCGCCGCTCCACGGTACGGACGGACCACTCCGGACAGCCTCGGGTTCGAGTTCGAAGCCGAGAACGCCAGCTCCGTCACGGTCAAGGCCAAAGCCTCGTTCTACTACTCGGCACTGCCGACCCGCGTCCAGCAGCTGGAGTGGGCCGGCGAGCGCGAGGAGCCGTACCGGCTGGCTCCGTTGTTCAAGCGACTTGGTGTGACGGTCGGGCCGGTGGAGATCGTCCTGGGGCACGAGGCCGGTCTGCGGCAGACCCTGGAAGCCGAGTTCCGGCACGCCTTCGCGGAGGCCGTCGAGCTGGCTCTCCGCGACCCGCGGATCGACCGCCGCGTCGGGAGCGACCGCCGAGAGCGACTGGTCCCTCCTGCTGCGATGAAGGATGACGAGGCCTTCGAACAGTGGCTGGCTCGGGAGGTGGGCGGGGACCCCGTGGTGCCGTCCCCCGGCGCGCACGTCGTCGTCACGTCGAGGCCGGTCGCCTCCGGTCGGCTCCGTGTGACGGCGACACTCCAGAACCTCGCCAAAGACCCCGTCGTGACCGTCCAAGGTCGGGGTAGCAACGCCGGCCGTACACGCCGTGACGAGGCCAGGGACAACGCCCTGTTCCGCGCGGGCCTGGAAGTCGAGGGCGACCGTCTGCTGCCGATCACGATGGACCTCGGCGCCGACGCCTATCGCTACTCCGGGGAGCTCGGGGCGTACGCGAACAACTGCGGTGTCGAGCCGCGGTGGCATGACGGGCAACTCGTGGCTGTGCGCAGTGTGCCCGTTCCACAGCACGACACCCACCGCGCCGTGGCCCGGACCGACGAACGATGGGGATACGCGGCGCTCGCGGCCGACCCGCTTCCGGTTCTCGACGACCTCGCCGACAAGATGGAGGCGTACCTGGACTCGCCGGCCTGGAGCACAGCGGACCTCCAGGACAGGCCCGGACTGGCCGATCGGAAGGAGGACGACCGACGGGCCGCCGCACTTGAGGTCTCGCGGTTCCGCGACGGCATCGCGTGGTTGCGACGGGACAGGCGCCTGCTGGTTGCGTTCCAGCTCGCCAACGAATCCATGACGGAGCTCAACCAGCGTCGGAAGCGGCCGAGTCAGGGATGGCGGCTGTTCCAGCTCGTGGCCATCGTCAGCCAGCTCGGCGCCCTGGCCTGGCGGGAGCACCCGCAGCACCTCTTCTCCCCCGGACTCTGGGGTGACGACCAGGGCGTGGACCCGACCGAGGCGGCCACCGTCGTCTGGTACCCGACCGGAGGCGGCAAGACCGAGGCGTACCTCGGACTGGTGCTGGTGTGCATGTTCTACGACCGCGCCAGAGGCAAGACTGTCGGCGTCTCGGCTTGGTGCCGCTTCCCCCTCAGGCTACTCACCCTGCAGCAGACACAGCGGCAACTCGACGTCGTCGCTGCCGCGGACATCGTCCGGGACCGGAACGCCGACAGGCTCAAGGAGATCGGCGGTGACCCCGGGTGGCCGTTCTTCATCGGGTTCTACGCCGGCGGCGGCAACACGCCGAACTCCCTGACCGCCGACCGCACGCTCGACCGCCTTCGGTCGAGCGAGGCGGAGCGCCACGCGTTCCGGCTGGTGCACGACTGCCCCTACTGCGGTGAGCGGTCGGTGCACATCCCGCCCCCCGATCCCCAGCGCCTCAGGTTGGAACACGTCTGCGGCAACGAACGATGTGGCAAGGTCCTCCCGATCGTCGTGGTGGACACGGAGATCTACCGCTACCTCCCCACCGTCGTGGTCGGCACTCTGGACAAGCTCGCGAACATCGGACTGTCGGACCGGTTCGGCGCGCTCTTCGGGGACGTCGACTGCTGGTGCACTCCCCACGGATTCGGTCGGGGCGGCAAGTGCCACGAGCGTCATGCCCCAGGCCATCCGAAGTCGCCTCCCAAGCCCTTGGGAGGGGCTCCCCTCTACGACCCCTCCCCGTCGTTGGAGATCATCGACGAACTCCACATGGTCAACGAGGAACTCGGTGCGTTCTCGGGGCACTACGAGGGGCTCCTGGCAGAGGTCCAGCGCACGCTGACAGCCCGGCAGCGCCCCGACGGACGGGGGGTCCGGATGAAGGTGATCGCGACCACCGCGACCATCCGCGGCGAGGACCGCCAGAGCGAACACCTCTTCGGCCTGCGGTCGGTGGTGGTTCCTCTTCCCGGCCCCAACCTCGACGAGAGCTTTTACTGGCGTCTCGACCGAGGTCTACCCCTGCGTCGCTTCGTCGGGGTCATGCCGACACGGGGTACGGCGGAGATGACGCTGGTCAGGATCCTGACGTCCGCACACCGGGCTCTGTGGAAGCTCGACCAGCGTCGGGATCTTCCCCCGGCTCTCGAAGCCTGGCCGGAGGAGGAGCTCCGCGCAGTCGTCGACCTGTACCGCACGAGTCTCACGTATGCGACGACCCTCGTGGACTTCGGTCGTATCCGGCGCTCGCTGGACACGCAGGTAAACGAGGCCCTGCGTAGGGAGGGGTTCAGGGATCTCCGTGTAGCCGAGCTGAAAGGCGAGACACGCCTGGACGAGGTGCGTGGTGTCCTGGACGACCTGGGCAGCACCAACGGCAGCACGGGCATGGTCGTCGCAACGAGCATGGTCAGCCACGGGGTCGACGTGGACCGGTTGAACCTCATGCTGTTCAACGGAATGCCCAGGTCCATGGCCGAGTACATCCAGGCGTCGTCGCGGGTCGGCCGTGCGTACCACGGCCTCGTGTTCATGCTGTTCAACCCGGTGAGGGAACGGGACCGGTCGCACTACCGGTACCACAGCAAGTTCCACGAGTACCTGGACCGGATGGTCGAGCCGGTGGCCATCAACCGCTGGAGCCGGTTCGCCGTGCGCAGGACCCTCCCCGGGATACTGATGGGCCACCTCCTCCAGATCGCCAACCGGGACTGGTGGCGAGCGGGTAACGCGCCAGGGCACCTGCACGACCTCTCGAAGATGCAGGCCGCGCTCCGTGATCCTTCGATCGGAGGGCTCGAGGGCGTACAACTCACCGAACTGCTGGAGGCACTTCACACGGTCTTCCAGTCGGATCGCCCGGAGGGCCAGGAGCTCCACAGTGATCTCGAGGACATGGTGGAGCATGCACTGGCCAGCCTCCGCTCCGCCGGGACCTCTGCCGACCTCTCCGGCGGCAACAACCGCGGGTACCGCGCCACAGGCGACTACCTGGGCCTCGAATACCGGCCCATGACAAGCCTCCGGGATGTCTCCGAGGGCATCCCGTTCCACATCGTGTCCGACGGCAGGAGGTCGTGATGGCGTTCAACCCGAGGAACGACGACATGGCCCGCGACCGGGGCCAGGTCCTCTACCGGTACCGCCCCGGTCAGACCTTCGACCACCGCGGCGGCTACACCGCCCAGGTGGTGCAGTTCGGACGGGACGAGGAGTTCGACGGCCCCTCGCTCGACCGCGAGCACTTGGTCCAAGAGGCCATGCGGTTCGTGCGCAGGTGGCGGGCCGCCGGCCGCGCGTTCGCCGCCGGCTCCGACCGGGCACCCGAGTTTCCCGGAGACGAGGACCGGCTCGCCGATCGCCACTACGAGGTCGTGGTCCCCGGCAAGGTCTTCTGCCGTATCTGGCCTCGGGTGGTGCGCTGTGCCAGCGGAAGGTGCGGACACGTCTGGTCGGCCAGTGACCCCCGGCCGGGGACAGACGACTGGCCGCCGGCCTGCCCCGTGTGCGGCAACGCCGTCGGCAACCGGCAGCTCCAGTTCGTGTTCGCACACAGGTGCGGCGAGATGTCGCCCATGTACCCGCCGAGCAAGTGCCCGAGGGGACACACCCGGTTCAGGCTGGACGACCGTGCGAGTCGATTCCGTGACTTCCGCTGGGAGTGCATGACATGCGGCTTCCCGCTGGGTGTGCAGTGGAGCTGCAGCAACTCGTCCTGCAGCTACCCGGACAAGTTCATGCATCCCCTGCTCCACACGGCGGGAACAGCGCATGTCGGCCAAGGCCTGACGCTCGTGAACGTGACCACAACCGAAGAGGCCACCCGCCAGGGCAACCCCCTGTACACGGCCGCCGTCCTCGGCTGGTGGCTCGGTGAGATCACCGAGGAGGAGTTCCGGCGGCTCACGGACGGGCACACCGTGAACGTCCCCGACGAGGTCATCGAGAGCATCCGTGTGATGGAGGAGGCCGGTCTGCACGACCAGGCACGTGCACTGCGGGCGCGCTTCATGCCCGTCGAGGTGGACCATCTGAGGGAGCGGGTGGGCAAGGCTCTCGGACTCGACACCGAGAGCGACGACGCCCGCGGGCTCGCAGCCGAGCTGCACACCTACCGTCGGGTCCTCAACCTGGAGCGCCTGGGCGTCCCCCGCCTCCAGCGGGAGGCACGCAACGCCGAGCGCCGCGCTCTCTACGAGCGCTATCCCGAGGTCCTTGCGGCTGCCGGCCTCGGCCGGGACACCTGTCTGGTGAGCGATCTCCCGATCACCTACCTCGCGATCGGCTACAGCCGGACGGGTTTCAGCCCCGAGGAGGCGGATCTCGTGCCCTACCGAGGGCGCACCTCACGGGGCACCCCTGAGAAGACCCTGCTCTACGCGCACCCAACACAGGCGGAGGCACTGCTCTTCCCGGTGGACAGGGAACGGGTGAGCCGGTGGTTGGTCCGCAACGAGCTCGTGAGTCGACGCGCCCTCGACGACGTCGGCGGCGTCGCCCAGTGGCTGGTGCACCAGCTCGGGCCGAGCGACGGCAAGGCCCTCTCCCACGAGACCCGCCCGACACCGGGGCATCCCGACCTGCCCGTCCACGAGCTGTTCGGTCTGCTCCACTCCCTGTCGCATCAGCTCCTGCGGGCGCTGGCAGTTGACAGTGGCTACAGCGAGACCAGCCTCTCCGAGTACCTGTTCCCGTACGACCTGGCCTTCGCCATCTATCCCAACGGCGGAAGCGAGTTCAGCCTCGGTGCCATGCGGACCGTACTCGAGCAGAACCTCGACGCGGTCGTGAGCCGGGCCGTCGACAACGACTCCTGTCTGTACGACCCCAACTGCATGATCACGAACGAGGGTGCGGACCACGGTTGCCTCCAGCTCCCCGAGACGGCCTGTCAGTCCTGGAACCGGAACCTCTCCCGCTGGCACCTGTTCGGTTCCCCGGACGGCTCGAAAATCGGGTACTGGGACCCCACCCTGTGACTGCCCGGTGGGGAGGGCCCGCGCTCTGCCCTCCCCACCACCGGCCCCGCCAGACGCCGCAGGGCCCTTCGAACACCGATCGTCCACAAGTGGAGCCTGCGTGAAACCCGAACTGGACCTGCTGGACACCATCGCCAGCGCTCGTGACCAGGTCCGCTCACTACGTGGCTGGAACTCCGGACCGGAGCGGATCTACGACCTTCTCCGGACGGCGACGAAATTCCGCGCGATGGAGATCAGTGCAGGAATGATGACGGATCTGCCGTGGGAAAGCGTCCTCGCTCAGCTCGTCGTCTGGCACCACGACTATCCCGTCAGCACTGGTACGTGCTCGGAGAAGGACGCAACGGAGATCGTCCTTGCCGCGGCGGCGGCCCAGCGGCTGGACCTGGTGGAGACCGGCGTGCGGAGCGGTGCCTATCAGGTACGGATGACCAGGGGAAACTTCCGGATGCGCCACCGCTGGAACGCATCGGCCGAGGTAGCCGACATGTTCCTCGAACGCGACGCACGTCCCACACGGCTACCGGAGCTGTCCGAGACGGAGCGCCGATGGATCTCCGCTCGGCCTGTCGACTCCCGGACCAGCCCGCCACCAGAGGTCCTGCGCGCTGCCGTCCAGCGCGCCTCCACGACGATCGAGGCATACCGGCAGTCGGTGCCCGAAGGACAGGTGCCTGATTCCTTTCCCCTGGGTGAGGGGATGACCGCCGGCGACATGATCAGCGTCCTGGCCGTGATCATGGGGCTCGCCTCCCTGTGCGAGCAGACAGCGCACAGGCTCTCCCGGCTGGAGACGACGCTCTTCCACCTGACAGACACCCGGCTGATGGCCGTCCTCGCGGAGATGTGCCCGGACGTCTCGGAGGCTCATCAGGCTCTGGTGGTGGAAAGACTCACTTACCGGACCGGGCGCGCGTGCAGGACCTCCCCGCTTATCCGACACGGCGATGTCCTCATCGTCTGCCCGCCCCTCGTGACTCCGAGGGCCGTGGACCCGATCATGCTTCGCTCGGCCGCCCATGCCTCCCGGGGATTCGGTCGCATAGGTAGGGAACAGGGCGAGCGCGCAGCGGCGTGGGCTGCCTGGCTGCGCACGACACCCGGCACCTCGGTCGCGGAACGAGTGCCGGTGGTCAGGACCGACGGCAGGTCTGCTGGTGATCTGGACGTGGTCGTCGTGGACCCGGGCAGGCGTCTCGGTCTGTGCCTCGAGATCAAGTGGCCGATCGAAGCACTCTCCCTGCATGAGGTCATGAAGGTCGAAAACTGGGTCACCTCCGCAGCCCAGCAGCTGGACCGTGTGAGGGGAGAACTACGGGCGGGCACGGCCACGGCCGAGCTGCCGGCCGACTGGCCACCGTTCGACGCGATCGACTGGACCTGGTGTGTCGGCACACCCCAACAACTCGGTCTTCGCCCTCTCCCGGCGCCGGACATGCACGCCACCTCTCTCCGCTACGTACATGCCCTGGGAACCCCGCCCGACCTCGACACCTTGGTGACAGCCCTGACGCGACCCGACCTCCCCACCGAGGGATTGCACTACAACGTGGTGAAGAGAACGTTTCCCGTGGGTCGGTGCCAAGTGCACATGGACGCGCTCCAGGTGTCGCCGGTCGGTTGGCAACCACGGTTCCGGTAGGACGGCGCCGCCGCCCTGTCGCCTCATGAGCCGAAGCCCCCTTCCTCAGCACGCGGAGAGGCGTATGGAACGTTCACACCCCAACTCGACTACCCATCCAGGGCCCGAACGGCATACGTGGATAATCGCAACCAGTATCAGAAACCGGAAACAGGCTGGACATTCGGCGTGACGTACGACATAGCAGCTCCGGAGCCGGCGGGCATGGTCGCCTCGCTCAGTTCGCTCGGGTACTCCCTGCCTGCCGCCATCGCGGATCTCGTGGACAACAGCATCTCCGCGGGGGCGTCCACGATCGACGTCGAGTTCACCTGGGCCGGGCAGGATTCCTGGATCGCCGTTGCCGACGACGGTGCTGGGATGACAGCCAGCGAGCTCGTGACCGCCATGACCGTGGCCGCGCGAGGCCCTGCGACGCCCCGAAGCGCCACGGACCTGGGGCGCTTCGGCGTCGGCCTCAAGTCGGCCTCGTTCTCACAGGCCCGGCAGCTCACCGTCGCCACCGCCACCACCGGCGAATGGCACGTGCGCACGTGGGACCTCGACGTCGTCGAGAGGACGGGCGAGTGGCGGCTGCTACGCGGCGCGGACGAGACGACCAGCGAGTTGCTCGACAGGATCCGGGGTGAGGCGAACCACGGCACGGTCGTGTTGTGGCGGCGCCTCAACGGCTACCACGTCGACGCGGTGACGGTGGAGGACGAGCGGACCCAGAAGCAGTTCTACGCGGAGGCCGCCCGCACGGAGTCCCATCTGGGGATGGTCTTCGCGCGGTTCCTCACCGGAGGCCGGCGCCGCAACCTCCGGGTGTCCGGTACCGCCGTCGAGCCATGGGACCCCTTCCTGTCCCGCCACCCGTCCGTACAACCGCTTCCCGTCGAGCGCCTGCCGCTGGGATCGGGTTCCGTACGGGTGGAGGCGTTCGTCCTCCCCAGCGCGCAGAGGCTCGCCCCGGACGAGTACGAGAAGGCCGGCGGCCCGCGTGGCTGGCTCGACCAGCAGGGGTTCTACGTGTACCGCCGGGACCGTCTGATCCTTGCGGGCGACTGGCTCGGACAGCGCGGACTACGCCGCGAGGAGAAGTACAACCTGGCACGGATCGCCGTGGACATCCCCGCCGAGACGGACGTCGAGTGGGGGGTCGACGTCCGGAAGTCCAGCGTCGTCCCGCCGGTCGCCCTGCGTTCCCACCTCCGTCGCATCGCCCTGCAGGCCCGGAGAAGGGCCGCCGACGTGCTGCGGTACCGCGGGCAGATCGCGGCGCGCACGCATGGGGATCCGCTCCTCTACGCCTGGAACGTCCGTCGTGTCGACGACCGGGTCACCTGCAGGGTCAACCGGGGGCACCCCCTGGTGAAGGCAGCTCTGCGTCCTGGCGGTGCGAGCTCGGATGACGTGCGTGCCCTGATCCGTCTGCTCGAGGAGACCGTGCCGGTCACCGCCCTCCGCGTGATGCACGAGACGGACACCAGCGACGATCCCGAGCCCTTCGGAGGCTCCGGGCCGGCCGATGCCGGAGCGACAGAGGTTGCGCAGCGGATCTACGAGGCGATGGTCTCCGATGGCCGTTCGCCCTCCGCCGCCCGTGAACGTCTGCGGCACATGCCGCCCTTCGACCAGATGCAGGGCTTCTGGAGCGGGTGACCCGCTGTCAGAGGTCGCCTTTAGCCTGCCCGATACCACTCCCGCAAACCGGAGGTCCGCTGTGAGTATCACCCCTGAGGAATCCGACGAGTCCCTGGCCAGGGCACGTCGCCTGGTGCTCGCGATGTTCTCCCAGGACCGCCAGCCTTCCCCCGAGGAAGTACAGACCGCGGTCACGGTCATCTTCGGGATGCTGGCCGGCCAGGGCGAGGTAGTGGACCGGGAACAGTTGGCCAAGGAGATCGAGGCCATGACGGCCGTTTTCCAGGAGGGTTCCTCCGGGTTGGAAAGCGACACGGACCACAAGCCCTGGCTGCCGGAGGCCAAGAACGACCGCGAGTGGGATTTCTGGGAGCGCTACCGCCGCTACCTCGAGGATGTCAAGAACCTGCCTCCGCTCGTCGTACGTCGCTTGGACCAGAGCACTGACGAGGTGCTGAGCCAGCTTGAGGACCCACGTCGAGAAGGTTCATGGCGCCGCACAGGGCTGGTGATCGGGCAGGTCCAGTCGGGCAAGACGGGACAGTACATCGGGCTAGCCTCGAAGGCAGTGGATGCCGGGTATCAGCTCGTGGTGATTCTCGCCGGCATCCACAACGATCTGCGGAGCCAGACACAACTACGTGTGGACGAGGGTCTTCTCGGTTTCGACTCCCAACATCAGCAGCGTTCCAACGAGGCGGGGAAGTCCAGTCGCATGGGCGCGGGGCGGATGCCTGGCAAGAGGCTGGTCATCGCGTCACCGACCAACAGTTCCGAAAAGGGTGACTTCGGGCGCCAGACGGCGAGCGCATTCAACTCGGTTCACCTTGGGCACTTCCCGGTTGTGCTCGTGGTGAAGAAGCACTGGAAGATCCTCGAGTACCTGCGTAACTGGGTGACGGACGTCCAAGGAACGGAGGACGAAACGGGCCGCAAGGTCGTACGTGACATCCCTCTGTTCGTCATCGACGACGAGGCCGACAACGCCACGATCAACACCAAGCGTGACCCCGAGGCGGACCCGACCAAGACCAACGGTGCGATCCGCGAGCTGATGAGGAGCTTCGAGAAGTCGGCATACGTCGGGTACACCGCAACGCCGTTCGCCAACATCTACATCGATCCCGACGTCGAACACGCCACCTTCGGCTCCGACCTGTTCCCCGAGAGCTTCATTCGCACACTCCCCTCACCGTCCAACTACCTCGGTCCGGAACGCGTCTTCGGGCTCCAGGTCGACAGTGACGACGAGGACGACATCGCTCCGCTGCCGCTCGTGCGCTCCGTCGACGATGCGGAGAGTTGGATCCCCACCAAGCACAAGTCCTCGTTCGTTCCCTCCGACAACCTTCCGGAGTCCCTGCGCGAGTCGATCGCCTCGTTCGTTCTGGCCTCCGCCGCTCGGAGAGCGCGGGGGCAGGTGCGGGTGCACAACTCCATGCTCGTACACGTCACCCGCTTCACCGCGGTCCAGGGGATCGTGCGTGACCAGGTGGATGACCACCTGCGACTCCTCGTGGACTCGCTCCGTGACCGTTATGGGCAGGCTGCTGGGCGTATGGCGGAGTTCCAGGCTCTCTGGGAGCGCGACTTCGTCCCCACCACGGAGCACTTCCCTGTGGACGAGACCGAGCCTGTCACGTGGGACGAGGTGTCTAGCCAGCTCCTGCCAGCACTGCGCAAGGTCGTCGTCAAGACGGTGAACGGTGCCTCGCGCGACGCGCTCGACTACTACGATCACCGCAGGAACGGTCTCTCGGTCATCGCGATCGGTGGCCAGAAGTTGTCCCGAGGGCTGACGCTGGAGGGCTTGACTGTCAGCTACTACCTGCGCACGTCGAGCACGTACGACACCCTCCTCCAGATGGGGCGGTGGTTCGGGTACCGACCGGGCCACGAGGACCTGTGCCGCCTGTACACCACCCCCGACCTTCAGGCGAAGTACGTCGAGGTGACCGCCGCCACCGACGAACTGCGCCGTGAGGTCGAAGAGATGGCGGCACTCAACCTCACGCCGAGGGACTTCGGGTTGAAGGTTCGTGCTTCCTCGCTCGGACTCACGATCACAGCCCCCAACAAGATGCGTCAGGGGACGCCTGTAAAGCTCAGCTACTCCGGAGAAGGGCCCGAGACGACGCTCTTCAACTTTTCGCAGAGGGCGAGGGAACACAACCTCAAGACACTCGAGGACTTCGTCCGGCGTCTCGACGGGTTCACGGCGGGCAGGGCAGAGGTTCCCGGCGGAACAGTGAAGTGGAGCGGTGTGCCCCGCGAGGCGGTCTCCGACTTCCTCTCGGGCTACGTGACGGACGGGGTGGCCCGGAGGGTCCGCCCGCGGTTCATCGCGAAATACATCGATCAATGCGCGAGGGTAGACGAGTTGGCGGAGTGGACGGTGTGCCTGATCGGCAAGTCGACGGCGAAACCCCACGACGTCGCGGGCCATGGGGTGGGGCCCGTGACCCGGACTCCGCTGAACGACCCGGGGTACAAGACTGATGGCCGGTACATCATCCGCCGAGTGGTAAGCCCTCGGGACGAGCAGATCGGCCTCGACCCGGCCCAGGTAGATGCCGCCCTCGAGGCAACACGGCTGGTCGCGAAGAAGAAGGGCAGGGAGAAGGTCCCGGAATCGCCCTCCGGTGAGCAGCTGCGCTTCAAGCGCCGGCCGGACCAAGCGCTGCTCCTGATCTACGTGATCGAACCGAAGGGGGCGGAAAGCGAGAGGCAGCTTCCGTTGGTGGGGTTCCAGGTGAACTTCCCTCTCTCCGAGCACCAGTCGGACACGGAGTACGTCGTCAACAGCATCTGGAAGCAGGAAGGGCTTGACGACGCCTTCGACGACGAGGAGGACGGCGAGTGACCGTCACCGAGGCCGAGTGGCGCGACCTGGAGGCACCCCAGGACGCCCCCGGACGGTCCCGCATCCGCCTGCATCCTGACGCCCCGTTGGACGTCTTCCTGTCAGTCTCCCACCCGGCACAGCGGCGGATGCTCGTGCTCAGGACCGACGCCCGCTCCGCGGACCACATCGTGCGATCGGTGACCCGGCTGCCCAGCGCGGCTGGCCTGGAGATGAACCTGAGCGCCGTGTCGCGTCTCGAGTACGAGCTCCAGGTGGTCCTCACCGCGGACGAGCTCCGCGAGGTGTTCAACCCCCTCGTCACCGACGTCGCCGACACGGTGAGGGAAGCCCCCGGAGCCGCAGCGGCTCTGACCGCAGCCGTGGAGAGGTTCGAGCGGTGGCAGGACCTCCTGCGCGCCGTGGGCAGGGACGGTCTCGGCCCCGAGGCTCGTCGCGGGCTTGTCGGCGAGCTCCTGCTGCTGCGCGACCGCATCCTGCCCGTCGTCGGGCCGGCCGAGGCCGTAGACTCCTGGGCCGGGCCAAGCGGAGCCAACCAGGACTTCCAGCTACCCGGAGTCGCCGTCGAGACGAAGGCCAGCACCGCCAGGCGTCCCCGCAGCATCCGGATCGCCAGTGAACGCCAGCTGGACGACACGGGAACGCCCGCGCTCCTGTTGTCCCTGGCCATGCTCGACGAACGTCGAGGCGGTTCGGGCGAGAGCCTGAACCGCCTGGTGGACCGGATACGCGAGCAGCTCAGCAGCCCTCTCGTGCGCGCCGCATTCGACGGCCGGCTCGTACAGGCCGGCTACCTCCCGGCACAGCGAGACCTGTACGAAGAGCCTCGGTACACCCTCCGTGACCTGTGCTTCTGGCACGTACGAGAGGATTTCCCGAGAATCGTCGAGGCAGATCTCCCCGAGGGTGTGGGTGACTGCACGTACAACGTGAGCACCTCGGGGCTGGACCAGCACCGCGCCACGACCGACGAGGTGACCGCACTGATCGGGGGAACCCATGCCTGAGCTCGACCTGTCCCAGTACGCCCGCGACCTCGTCGCTGACGTCCAGGCGACAGCCGACGCCGAGAGAACCACCACTCCGGAGGCGTTCACGCGGCGTGTGTTCGAGGACCTGGAGCAGGCCGGCATCGCGTCCAACACGTTCACCGCGTTTCACGGTGCACACGGTCACCTCGTTCACGGCTACGGCATCGGGGACTCCGGGGAGTGCCTCGACCTCTTCGTCACGGACTTCGATCTGGAGCCGCTGGCGTCCAAGCTCACGAAGGGGCAGACCGAAACCGCCTTCAAACGGCTCCTCACGTTCGTCCGTCGGTGCCGGGACGGACTGCGCCAGCACATCGACGAGTCCTTCGACGTCTACGACATGTGCGCGGCGGTGGAGAAGGCGCTCACCGAAGTGCGCAGGATACGACTCTTCCTCCTGAGCAACCGCGTCGGCACCAGCACCGCGGTCCCGCCCACCGACTTCGACGGCCTCCCCGTGACCCACGAGGTGTGGGACCTGGCACGGCTGCACCGCCACGCCACCTCCGGCAGCATCAGCGAACCCATCATCGTCTCGTTCGTCCCACCGTTGCCCTGCGTCGCGGCGTCCAGTAGTGAGCCCGACCACTCGGTGACCATGGCCGTGATCCCCGGGCAGAGGCTCGCCGAGCTCTACGGGGAGTACGGGACGAGGCTCCTCGAACTGAACGTCCGTTCCTTCCTCCAGGCCCGCGGGTCGGTCAACCGTGGCATCCGGGAGACCCTGCTGAACTCCCCCGGCAGGTTCCTGGCGTACAACAACGGCATCACGGCGACCGCTTCGCAGGTCGACTTCGCCTACGACCCGGAAGGCAGGCCCACGGGCATCTCCCGCGTGCACGGGCTCCAGGTCGTGAACGGCGGGCAGACGACAGCCTCCCTGCACTACGCCTCCAGCCGCGACAAGGCGGACCTGTCGCATGTGGCCGTGCAGATGAAACTGACGGAGGTCTCCCCGGAGCGGCTCTCGGAGATCGTCCCGATGATCTCCGAGTACTCGAACACCCAGAACCGCGTGACGTTGGTCGACTTCAGCTCGAACCACGAGTACCACGTGGCCCTACAGCGGATCACCCGCTCCCTGTGGGCGCCGGCGACGGACGGCAGTGGCCAGGAGACCCACTGGTTCTACGAACGGGCGCGCGGCCAGTACACCGACGAGGTGGCCAAGGCCCGGACGCCCGCGAAACAGCGCACGTTCAAGAAGCTCAACCCGACGAAGCAGAAGTTCACCAAGGCGGACCTCGCAAAGTACGCCAACTCCTGGAACCACCTTCCATTCCAGGTCAGCCGTGGCGCGCAGAAGAACTTCGCCGTGTTCATGGACCGCATCGGCGAGGCGCCCCCGCGCGTCGACGTCCAGTACTGCCAACGCGTGATCGCCATGGCCATCCTCTTCAAGGCGATCGACCGCATCGCGGCGAACCACGAGGCCGGCAGCTACAAGAGCATGATCACGACGTACACCATGGCTCGTCTGTCGCTCGCAACAGAGCAGCGCATCGACCTCGACCGGATCTGGCGAGAGCAACGGGTCTCTCCTGCCGTCGATGCGGCGATCGACGACCTCTGTCCCAGGGTGATGCGGGCGGTGACCAGACCGCGCGAAGGCAACCACGTGGGTGAGTGGGCCAAAAAGGCAGTCTGCTGGGACGCCGTCTCCCGCGTGTCGTGGTCCGTGCCTGGTGACCTGGAGGCGGAACTCCGCGATCACCCACTGGACGAGGAGGCTCTCGTAGGAGGCGCGGAAGGCGGCCAAGGAGCCCGCGACGAGGTGGCTTCGATCCCGGCGGACGAGTGGTACGCCGTCGAGCGATGGGCGAAGGAGACGCACAACCTGGATCCCTCGCAGCGCCAGCTGGCGCAGTACGTCGGCAGACGACTCGAACTCGACCAGGAGATCCCCGAGCCACAGGCGGTACAGGCACTGCACGCACGGAACGAGGCGCTGTCGCTCGGGTTCGTCCCCGGTCCATAGGGCTGACTCGTCGTCGGCCTTCAGAGCTCCCCGCGCTCGAGCAGGTCCCTCATGGCGTCCTCGGCGCGGCGGAGCACGATCCGCCCGTCTCCGTCGCTGAAGGCCAGGAGGTCCGCCCCCGGTGCGATGCCCGCCTCCGCGAGCAGGCCGATGGGGAGCTCGACCCGGCCGTGGTCGTCGACACGGAGTTCTGCAGGTTCACGAAGCATGGGACGAGTGTGGCACCCTCGCACTCGTAGGCCGACGACGGGCTGGGGCTGAGGTATGGCAGCACGTGAGGAGACCACGGGCGCGGAGTGGGTCAGCACCGAGCTGAGCGGCCATCTGCGTGGTCGGCGCGTCCGCGACACGAAGCCGGAGGTGGCCCTCCGGCGTGCCGTACACCGGCTCGGCCTCCGGTTCCGTCTACAGCGCAAGGTGGCTGCCCGATGCACGGCGGACTTCGTCCTGCCCAGGTACAACGTGGCGGTGTTCGTCGACGGGTGCTTCTGGCACGGATGTCCTGTGCACGGCCCGAAGACGTTCCGCGGCCCGAACGCCTCCCTGTGGGAAGCGAAGATCGAGACCAACAAGGAGCGCGACCGCCGGAACACCGCAGCAGCCGAGGGCGCCGGCTGGACCGTCGTCCGTGTCTGGGAGTGCGAGATCAGGGCGGACGTCGGGCGCGCTGCGCTCAGCGTCGCCCGGCAGTGCGCCCAGGCTCGCGAGCCTGGGCCGGCACCGTCTCCCGTCCGTGGGTCCCGGTCAACGCATCCGTGAACAGGTCGCCCGAGACGCTCTCCCTGGCGACGCAGTACTTGCTCAGGGGGCACAGCTCGCAGAGCGGCTCCTTGGCCCGGCACAAGCTGCTTCCGATGAGCCGCAGCGCCGCCATGCGCAGAGGCGCGTCCTCGCCAGCTCCGACGAGCTTCACCAAGTCCACTCGACCGTCGCTGAGCCTGTTCGTGCGATCCGAATCGCTACCGTGCAGACGGGCGGCGACGCGCAGCGCCCCCTGCCCGATCCACAGGAGATCCTCGCCGACCAGCAGCCGGTAGACCGTCGCCTCAGCCGGCTTCAGCTTCAGCTGCTCGCCGACCTTCTCCTCGTCGCCCCAGACACTCGACTTGCCGACCACCGCGGCTAGCCGGGCGACCCGCGCCTTCGCCGCCTCGGAGGGTGCCGCCGCAGTGAGTGCCTCGAGCGCGGCCTTGCTCAGGGACGTCCGCCCCCGCACGACCTCGACCATCGCCGCCAGCTGCGCGGGCTGGATCCGGGTCCCGGACAGTATGGCCACGACGGCGGCCTGCAAGCCTGACATCTGCTCGCCCGGAAGCTGGTACCAGTCCTCCGACTCACGCCGTCCTTCAGCCCAGGCGGTCAGATCCCTTCGCACCGTGCGCCAGTGCGGCTGGAGTCCACCCTCGCTCGGTCGCTCGTCACCCACGGGCAGCAGCGCCTCCGCCGCAGCCTCGCCAAGAAGGGGAGGCACAGCGTTACCGATCTGACGGAAGGCGTCACTGCGCGTGCCGGCGAATCGGAACTTGTCCGGGAAGGTCTGCACCCGCGCGGCCTCGCGCACGGTGAGGGTGCGCGGCTGATCCTGGTCGGGGTGGATGTACCAGTAGCCGTCCTTGGCGATGTGTGCGGTGATCGACCTGCTGAGGTCCGCCCAGTCGAGCTTCTTGTACTTGTCCGTGAAGTGATCGGCCTTGTAGCGCTGCAGTTCCGGGGTGATCTCCGAGTACAGGGTCTTGGAGTCCATGCTGGAGAAGATCTCCGCGTCGTCCTCCCGGACCCGTCGGGTCATGTGGTCCCATACCCGGTCCTTGCGCGCCCACTTACGCATGTCCTGAGCGAACCTGGAGAGCTCGGACGGCTCGTCGTACGGGAGTTCGCGCTGCCCGACACGCTCGGTGGGTACGACAGGCAGCACCGGAAGGTCACCGATGGCGTCACGCAGTGTGGTCCGCTGATCGTGCTCCAGCTCCTGCCGCCACGAGAAGCGCTCCACGTCGTTCCTCGCGAGCAGGATCAGTCGCTTCCTGTGCTGCGGAACACCGTACTTCCACGCATCGACCAGGCGGACCTGCGTCGCGTAGCCGAGGCCCTCCAGCTGCTCCTCGATGGTGCGCACCACGAAGAAGTCGTCGCCGAGACCCATGTCCGGCACGTTCTCCATGAGGACCGCACGCGGCCGGAGGCGCTTCACGACGTCGAGGTAGGCGCTCCACAGTTCCTTGCGGCGATCATGAGGATCGCGGCCATGATGCTCCACGAGGCTGCGGATCTTACTCCGGCCAGCCCTGCTGAACGGCTGGCACGGCGGGCCGCCGGCCACCAGATCGATCTTGGCCGGCGCCAGCATCTCGACGAGCCTGTCACGCTCGTCAGGATTACCCAGGTCCATATGGAGGCTCATGCCCGGGAAGTTCGCGGCGTGCGTCTGGAGCGCCCGCTCGTCGAAGTCGACCGCGGCTGCGACCGTCCACCCGGCTCGCTCCAGTCCGAGGCTCAGTCCACCAGCTCCGGAGAAGAGGTCGACGGCCAAGCGCTTGCCAGCACCGAAGCCACCGAGCCACCTGTCGAAGTTCTCGGGCTTGCAGCTGTACCTGTGACGCTTGAGCTCCAGGTAGTCGCTTCGCTCCAGAGGCACCCCATAGTGCTGCCTGCGCACTGCGCCAACCTCCATCGGACGAGAAGAACGAGCACCAGGAGATCACACAACCTCTGGCAAGATCAAGAATCCGGCGTCTACCTCGGAAAACAAGATCGATCGACGCCCCAGGCGCCCCGAGAATATTACGCGGCACCCACCCCTGTGACCGAAAGCAGCCCCCAGCAACTCCAGAGAGGGTCAATCATACGGACAAACACTGACAAGATCACTAGGAGCCCTGGTATCCATGCCACCCCGCAGACGGACATCGCTCGCGGCAGCACAGACACCGGAGCTCATGCCATTGCCGCGTCCGCGGCATCGGATTCCGCCCCGAGGTGCTGCCCGGATCCTGCGGTTGGCCGATCCAATGGTCGAGCTGGAAGACCCCCGAACGTTCGGGGAATCCGGAGGAGTACGAACACCGACACAAGCCAGGATTTTCAGGCCACTGATTGGCGCCCGCCCCTGGCACGGGCGTACCGGCCCGGGGACTGGGCAAACCGCCCCTGCCGCTGCCCGACGTCGGAATAACCAGAGCCTCCCGTTGATTGGTCTCTGCAGAGATCAGGGGAGGGGGTGCTGGTGGCCGAGCTGTTGTTGTTCCGACGGGACGCGGACGGGCGGGATGTCGAGCTGTCTGGTTCGACAGTGGCGCTGGAGGTGGAGCTGCAGCGGCGGGTGGAGGCTGGTCTGGAGCAGATGCTGGGCATCCGGTTCGTGGCGTCGGAGTATGCGACCGGTCCGTGGCATCGGGGGCGGATCGACACCCTGGGGTTGGACGAGAACGGGTTCCCGGTGGTGATCGAGTTCAAGAAGGGCTCTGACAGCGGGGTGCTGTCGCAGGCCGTTTCCTATCTGTCGTGGCTGGAGTTGGCGCGCCACGAGTTCGAGGCGCTCGTTCGGAAGGTGCTGGGCGTGGAGGCTGCCGAGTCGATCGACTGGCGTCGTCCGCGGATGGTCTGCATCGCGGCCGGGTTCTCGCACCACGACCGTGTGGCGGTGCAGCGGTTGCCCGAGCGGATCGACCTGGTGCGCTATCGGGTGTTCGAGGGCGGCCTGCTGAGTCTGCTGCTCGTCGATTCCTCGCCCGGCTCGCCGAGCGCCGCTTCGTCCCGACGGAATCAGGGGCGGGACACGGTGGTCACCCGCGCGTCGAAGGTTCCGGCGGCTTCTGCGCCGATGGGTGCCGGTCTCGTTCCCGAGTGCCTGCGGGACCTGTACAGGGAGCTGGACGAGGCACTGACCGCGTGGGGCGAGGTCGAGGTCGCGGTCTTGCGGCACTACATCGCCTACCGGCGGCTGGTGAACGTCGCGTCGGTGATCTTCCGTCCGAAGCACGAGGCGATCCTGGTGTACCTCAGACTCGACCCGGACTCGGTCGAGTTGGAGGAGGGCTTCACCCGGGACATGCGCGGCATCGGGCACCTCGGGACCGGCGACCTGGAGGTGCGCCTAGTGTCGGCGGCCGACCTGGAGAAGGCCGCGCCGCTGATCCGGCGGGCGTTCGAGGCGGCCTGACGCAACGGGAAGGGCGGCTGGTGCATCCGTAACTCGATGCACCAGCCGCCCTTCGGCGTCTGCGGCCCACCGGCCCCGGGCTCTCTCTGCTCTCATGATCACGCCTCCGGTCCGGCCAGGTCGAAGTCGTCCTTCGTCAGCTCGGCACGCAGCCGCTGCTCGGCGACGTCGGCGTAGTGCGCGGACAGCTCAATGCCCATGAAGCGGCGTCCCTCGCGCAAGGCCGCGACGCCTGTGGAGCCGCTGCCGGCGAACGGGTCGAGGACGGTGCCGCCCTCGGGGCAGACCTGCACGAGCTGCTGCATGATCTCGACGGGCTTCTGGGTGATGTGGACCCGGCCCTTGCGGGGCTGGGAGGCGATGTAGTGGCCGGGCAGGTAGAGGTCGCGGGTGTTGTCGAGGGATCCCTTGACGCCCCAGATGATGAACTCGGAGTCCTGCCTCGGCCCGCCCTTGCGGGGGCGGCTGGCGGGCTTGATCCACGGGATGGTGCCACTCCAGGTCCAGCCGGCCATCTGGAGGGCGTCGGTCGTGGTCGGTTCCTGACGCCAGTCGGAGAAGACCATGGCCACCGCGTGCTCGGTGGAGGCGCGGTACGACTCGGTGAGCAGCTCGGTCAGCCAGGAGCGGTAAGAGCGCTGATCGCGGTTCTCGCCGGGGAAGTTGGCGAGGTCGTGGGCCGAGTTGCCGGTGACGTACTTGGCACGCGCGGTACGTCCGGTGCGTTCCGAACTGGTGCGTCCACCGGAGTTGTACGGGGGGTCGGTGATCACCGCGTTAACGCTCTCGTCCGGGAGGGACTTCAGGACGGTCAGGGCATCGCCTCGGTGCAGCGTGTAAGTCATGGGGGCCTCTTTCAGGACATAGCGGGTCCGCTCCTGCTCCGGGCAGCGCTCAACGGCGTTCCTCCGGAGCAGGGTTGTGCCGGAGGTTAGCGGCGGTCTCCGGCCGCACCTAACGAGGCGGGCCGGACCGAGGGCCCGGGTGCGGGGGTCGTTTGGTGCGGCCGGAATCCCGGTCTACTGTCTCGCCGTGTCGCCGGGCAGGAGCCTCACTCCACCCCAGTTGACCTGTGCTTATCCGTGTTGTCTCGTCCAATCGAGCAGCGTCGGCGGCACGTTGCCCATCTGTCCGCGAGCGTCGTGAGGGGGTCCCGGTGTGCTGCCTGAGATTACGAGCGCGGCTGGCTGCCGCGCGTGACCTGAAACCGGCGTCCGGGAGCTACCGACTCTTCTGACCCGGGCCCGCCCGAGCGGCGGATGCACATCGGCGCGGTGCCGGCGGCTTTGCACGAGAAGTCGGCACCGCGCCTCCTACGAACGTCGAGGAGCCGCTGCGATGCAGCATGCCCTGATACACCCGTGCCCCGACCCACCGCGGTCACCTGGCCGACACCAACGTCTCGGTGAACGGCGGCGGCGATGAAGAAGACCACCGGAGCCCTCGTCGGTCTCTGCGCAACCGGCCCGCTGCTGCTGGCCATTCCGATCCTCGCCATCGGCGCCGGAACCGCCTCGGCCTCCTGCTCGACCGGCGGCGCACAGGCGGTGGATGCAGGGGCGGTCGCCAAGCAGGTGAAGGCCATCCTGCACGGCGGCGACAAGGGCAAGGTCTCCGTGCCGGGCCTGGACGACCCGTCCGAGCAGGTGCCCAACGCCAAGACGATCCAGGCCACCGGCGTCGCGATGAACATCCCGGCCCGTGGACAGGTCGTGGCCCTTGCGACCGCCCTGCAGGAGAGCGGCCTTCGGAATCTGACCTACGGCGACCGCGACAGCCTGGGCCTGTTCCAGCAGCGGCCGTCGCAGGGCTGGGGTACGGCGAACGAGATCCTCGACCCGGTGCACGCCAGCACCAAGTTCTACGAGGGGCTCAAGAAGGTGTCCGGCTGGCAGTCCCTGTCCGTCACCCAGGCCGCCCAGGCTGTGCAGAAGTCGGGCTTCCCCGAGGCGTACGCCAAGTGGGAGCCGCTGGCCACCGCCCTGCAGAAGGCCATCGAGCCCCTGCTGCCGAAGGCCGGCGCCCCGTCGCCGAGTCCTTCGTCTTCCGGCTCGGCCGGAACCGGCAGCTCCTCGCCCGAGGACGCGGGTGGCTGTTCGGCGGACGGTGACGGGACGGACTTCGGCACCATCCCGGCCGGCGCTCTGCCCGACGAGTACAAGATCCCCGCCAACGCGTCGCGAGAGGTGCAGACGGCGATCCGGTGGGCGCTCGGGCAGCTCGGCACGCCCTACCAGTGGGGCGGGACCTGCAAGAACTCCCACGGCAAGGACGCAATGGGCCGGTGCGACTGCTCCTCCCTGATGCAGCAGGCGTACAAGGCAGCCGGGGTGCCCCTGACGCGGACCACGTACACGCAGGTCAAGGACGGCAAAGCCGTGTCCATCGGCGCCCTTCGGCCGGGTGACCTCGTGTTCACGGAGGGGACGGCCGCCGTGCCCGAGCACGTCGGGATGGTCATCGGGCAGGGCCTGATCGTCCATGCCCCGCACACCGGCGACGTGGTCCGCATCGCGACCCTCGCCTCCTGGAAACCGCGCATTCTCGCGGCTCGCCGAGTCGTCTGACCGGCGCTTCCTCTCCCCGCTCTTTCTCTCAACGCCGCTTCGCCCGTGCGGGCTTTGGCGTGCCATAAATCGAACTGGAGTTCCATGTTTCTCGCCGAGCAGGTCATACAGCTCGCCTACGATCCCGGGATCAAGCCGAACGAGGGTGGCCTGCCGGGTCTGTCCGTCCTCAAGCAGGTGATGGGCTCGATCAACCTCTTCGGTCTCGTGGCCGTGGTCGGCGCCCTCGCCGTCAGCGCGGGCGTGTGGGCCTGGGGCCACCACTCCGGCGGCCACCAGGCGGAGGCGAACGGGAAGAAGGGCGTGCTGGTCAGCGCCGGCGCGGCCCTTCTTCTGGGCGCGGCGAACGGCGTGGTGGCGTTCTTCAGCACGCTCGGGACGCAGGTCCACTGATGGCTCAGCACTCCCCCCATCCCGGCGGCGCATCGCGCGTGCGCCGCCGGGCGCTGCTCGGCGCCGTCGTCCTGGTGGTGCTCGTCGCCCTCGCCGGCCTGGCCGCCTATCTCACTCGCGACGGCAGGAGCCCCTCGAAAACCCCGGCTCCACCGCCGAGTTCGCCCGTGGCTTCCTCCTCGCCCGCGGCACCAGCCGGCCCGCATACCCGGCCCCGTGCTCTTCCTGTCCCGCCGAAGACCCACGACCCGATCACGTACGGGAAGGCAGCCGCCGCTGCGCTGTGGTCCTACGACACCCGTGCGTACTCGCAGGCCGGGCTGCGGAAGGCGCTGCACGGGTGGTTGACGACGGAGTCGAAGTACGCCGACCCGGCCTCGGTCGACAAGGTCGTCCCTTCGCGCGCGCTGTGGAAGGAGATGGCCGCCAACGGCCAGTTCGCCACCGTCAAGGTGCACGAGGGGCACTTCCCGAACGCCTTCACCCAGGCCCTGCAGGAGGACCCTGGGGCGATCACCGAGGCGTACGTGTACGCGGTCACCGTCTCCGGCAAGCAGTCGATCGCCTGGAAGGGCTCGCGCGCCGGCGGCGCGGAGAGCCGGTCCGCCACCCTCGCGGTCCAGTGCCGGCCCAATCATCCCTGCGCCCTGGTCGGCGTCATGCCGTCCGTCGCTCCCTGACCCCTTCCACAGAAAGGAGGTACTGCCATGGGAGTCTGTGACTTCCCTCTGATGGACAAGGTCTGCGGCACCGTTGATTTCGTCAGCAACCCGTCCGGAGCAGTGACCGACGGCATCGGCGCATGGCTCGCGAAGTCAGCGGGTGAACTGGCGGCGACCGCTACGGATCTCGCTTCCGATGCTGTCGATATGACCACTGCCATCGACCTCGACGCCAAGTGGTTCCGGGACAACTACGAGTTGCTGCTTCCCATCGGGCTCGCCCTGACCGTGGGAACCTTCTGCATTCAGCTGATGACCGCGGCGTGGAGGCGGGACGAACGCGCCCTCGCCCAGGCCGCCATCGGCACCATGATCGGTGTCCTCTTCAGCTTCTGCGCCATCGCTTTCACGTCCGTCGCCATCACCGTCGTCGACGCGTTGTCGGACGGCTTGTTCCAGGCCGCGAACAGTTCCGTGGACGATGCGGTCCGCCGCATTGTCAAGGTCAACATGCTTGGTGCGCTGTACCCGATGGGCTGGGCCGTCCCAGTCCTGATCGCTGTCGGCTGCGCAGTGGGCGCCTTCCTCTACTGGGGTGTCATGGTCGCCCGCAAGGTCGGCATCCTCATCCTCGTCACGCTCGCCGTCTTCGCCGGGGCCGGCGGCGGCTGGGAGGTCGCGAAGAAGTGGCGACGCGGCTGGATCGAGGCCACCGCCACCCTGATCGTCTCCAAACTGCTGATGACCGTCGTCTTCCTGATCGGCGTCTCCGCTCTCGGCAAGACGGAGACCACCGACGGCATGACCGCGCTCTCCGACGCGATGGCCGGGATCGTCGTGATGGTCCTGGTTCTGCTCTGCCCTTACGCGACGTACAAGTTCGTCCACTGGGCGTCCGACGGCGGTGGGCAGGACGACCTGCACCGCACCGGCGTCGCCGGCATGGCGGTCGCCGTCGGGGCGGCGAAGACCGCGGGCTCCCTGGCGATGCAGGCCGGTACCGGGGCCCCCGCTCCGCAGGGCCCGAACAAGGTCCCCGGCGCGGGCACCGATGGTGTTGCCTCCGGTATCAACCCCTCCGGCGGCACCCTCAGCAAGGAGGGCATCGACGCCGGGCCGCCCAAGCAGCAGACCCGATTCCGGTACGGCGAGGATCCGAACGCCACCGGTGACAAGGGCCGGGCCCTGATCCAGCGGCCCGGGATCCCACCGCTCATCACGCGCCCCGGCGAGGGCGAAGCGGAGGGGTCTTCCGAGGTAACCGTCCAGGGCGGCTCCGGACATCTGGCGGGCACGTCAGCACCGGGCAGCAGGCCGGCCCCTGTACCGCCGGTCGACCCCGGGCCCTCGGCCGCCGGTTCTCCGACGCCGACGACCTGGGTGTTCCCCACCCAGCCGCCTAGGGGTTCGTGACCCACCACACCCCGGGGGCGGGCCGTACTCCTCGGCCCGCCCCCGCCTCACCCGACCAGCAGGAAGGTTCCGTGATGGCATCCAGAAGATCGCCGCACTCTCTGCCCTCCGTCCGTCCTCACCGTCTGGAACCCCCTTGTCCGGCAAGCACCAGGCCCCCTCGGCCACCGTGAAGTTCCCCCACCGCAGCAGGCGCGGCATCCTGCTCGGCCTGACCGCCCCGCAACTGATCGTCGCCGGACTCACCGGCCTTCTCCTCCTCGCCGTGGTCCTGGCACGCGGCGTGGTCGGCGCCCTCCAGCTCATCCCGCTGTGGGCCGTCATCGCCCTCCTCGTCTTCGTCCGCCACCGAGGCCGTGCCCTGGCGGACTGGGCTCCGATCGTCACCCGCTACGTTCTGCGCCGGATGCGAGGCCAGCTCGTCTGGCTCACCCGCCCTTCCCGCCGACCGACCCGCGAAGGACTGCTCCACCTGCCCGGTACCGCCGCGAGCCTGCGCGTGGCCACCGCGCCGGACGGCCGCTACGGGGCGGTCCACGACCCGCACAGCGGCACGCTGACCGCCGTGGTGAAGGTGTCCTCCCGCGCCTACGCGCTGCTCGACCCAGGTACCCAGCAGGCCAACGTCGATGGCTGGGGACGCGCTCTGGCCGCTCTCGCCCGTACCGGGCATGTCGCCCGCATCCAGGTGATCGAGCGCACGGTCCCGGACTCCGGTGACGCCCTGCGCCGTTACTGGGAAGAGCACGGGCAGCCGCACGCCGCCACGGCGGGGCCGATCTACAGCGAGCTGATCCAGAGCGCGGGCCCGGCAGCCGCGCCGCACGAGGCGTACGTCGCGGTGTCGCTGGACACCAAGGCGGCACGGCGCCTGATCAATCAGGCCGGCGGCGGGCTGACCGGGGCTTTCAGTGTTCTGGCGCAGCTCACGTCCACCTTCGATCAGGCCGCGCGGACCGCCGGTCTGAATCCGGCCGGCTGGCTCACCGCCCGGGAGATCGCGGCGGTCGTGCGCACCGCGTACGACCCCAAGGCCCTTGCGCCGCTGGATCGTTGGTCGGCCGACGGCCGTCCCGAGGCCGATCCTGCCGCCGCCGGGCCCGTCGTGGTCGTCGAGAAGGCGGACCACATCGTGACCGACTCGGCCGTCCACGCCACGTACTGGGTGGAGAACTGGCCCAGGACCGAGACGTCGGCCGGGTTCCTGCACCAGCTCCTGTTCACCGGCGGGGTCCGGCGCACGTTGTCGCTCTCCTACGAGCCGAAGGGCCTGGACGCCGCGCTGCGCGATGTCCAGCGTAAGAAGGCCAGTGTGATCGCCGATGCCGCCGAGCGCGCCCGGCGCGGCCAGGTCGACTCCGAGGCGGACTCAGTCGAGTACCAGGACATCAAGTCCCGCGAGCGCCAGCTCATCGCCGGGCACGCTGATGTCGCGCTGACCGGGCTGCTGACCGTCTCGGCCGACTCCGAGGACGAACTCCGTACCGCGTGCGCGGTCGTGGAGACCGCCGCGGTCGGGGCCCAGCTCGACGTTCGGCCGCTGACCTGGCAGCAGGCCGAGGCGTTCACCGCCGCCGCCCTGCCGCTCGCGCTCGCCGCCTGACGCCGGCCTTTTCCTCACCTTCCGAAAGAGCCCCCTCATGTCCCGCACCGCCAGCTCGACCGCGCAGGACTTCGTGCCCTTCGCCACCGCCGCGCTCGACTTCCACCGCGCGCTCAACATCCCGGGCGGCCCGCTGGTCAGCACCCGTGCCGAGTTGGACTCCCTGCACGCGCACCTCGTCGCGGTGCACGGGCTGCTCGACGCCCACGCCATCCGCACTGGTCGGCTCGTTCCGGCCGAGGGCGAGCAGCTCCGTGCCGCCCGCACCCGCATCTGGCAGGCCGCCGAGCACCTCCACGCCGCCTACCACGCGGCGCCCCGGCCGGACTCGGGCGAGGTGCCCGAGCGCGAGGCATGCCGGGCGGGCCTTCCCGAGGGGGCCCCGGAGCTGACCATCTGCCAGCGCCACCAGCGCACCGCGCACCTGGTGCGCCGGCGCACCACCCCGGCCGACCTGCACGCGCCGTTCACCGGCCTCGTGCGCCGCTGACCCGTATCCAGTCTGGAGAAACGTTCATGTCCCGCCCCCGCGCCAGTGCCTCCCCTCTCTACGTGCCGCGCAAGGCGTCGCGTGCCGAGCAGAGGGCCGCCCGAGCCGGTTTCGCCGAGGCCCGCCGTCAGGCCCGGCTCGCCGAAACGGCACCCAAGCACCGCACGGAAGAAGCCCTCGACCTGGAGTTGCGGCCGACCTATCCGGCGGCCGGTCGTCCCGGCCCAGCCTCGGCCCGCGGCGGCAAACTCCGCCTGCCCGCCCACCGGATGACCACCGCCACCGCTTCGGGGGCCTACCCCTTCGTGGCCGAGGGCGGTCTGGGGGCCGAGGGCGTCTTCATCGGCCGTGACGTCCACGCCGAGGCCGCCTTCTGTTTCGATCCTTTCTCGCTGTACAACAGCGGCCGGATCGAGGGCTTCACGAACCCGAACGTGGTCCTCGCCGGGATCATCGGCATGGGCAAGTCGGCGCTGGCGAAGTCCATCGCGACGCGGTCGATCGCCCACGGCTACCGCATCTACATTCCCTGCGACCCGAAGGGCGAGTGGACCGGCGTCGCGCAGGCCCTCGGCGGCTACAGCATCGCGCTCGGCCCCGGCCTGCCGGGCAGGTTGAACCCGCTGGACGCCCCGGCCCGGCCCGCCTCGGTCAGCGAGGACGACTGGGCGACCGAGGTACGCAAGCGGCGCCTTCTGCTGCTGGCCGGCCTGGCGCGCACCGTACTGAAGCGCGATCTGCTGCCGATGGAGCACACCGCCCTGGACCTCGCCCTCGACCTGGTCGTCGCCGAGGCCGCCGCCCGGGGCGCGGTGCCGCTGCTCGGCGAGATCGCGCACGCCCTCGGCTCGCCCGAGCGCCTCGACCAGGCCCTCGGCCGCCAAGGCGGGCACCTGGGCTCCGCTGCCCAGGACCTCGCGCACGCTATGCGCCGCCTGGTCCATGGCGACCTCAGCGGCATGTTCGACGCCCCCTCGACGGTGGCGTTCGATCCGACCGCGCCGATGCTGTCCATCGATCTGTCCCGCCTCGGCGGGTCCGGAGACGACACCGCCCTCGTCCTCGCCATGACCTGCGCGAGCGCGTGGATGGAGTCCGCCCTTGCCGACCCCGACGGCGGACGACGCTGGGTGATCTACGACGAGGCGTGGCGGCTGATGCGCCACGTCGGCCTGCTCGAACGGATGCAGAGCCAGTGGAAGCTCTCCCGTGGTCTGGGCATCGCGAACTTGATGGTCATCCACCGGCTTAGCGATCTGCTTTCGGCGGGCGATGCCGGTTCGCGCGGCCGGGTGCTGGCCGAGGGGCTCCTGGCCGACTGCTCCACCCGCATCATCTACCGCCAGGAACCCGACCAGCTTGCCGCCGCCGCTTCCCTGCTCGGCCTGACCGGCGTCGAGACTCAGGCGGTGTCCGCCCTGACCAAGGGCCGGGGCCTGTGGAAGGTCGCCGGCCGCTCCTTCATCACGCAGCACATCCTGCACCCGGCGGAACGCGAGCTGTTCGACACCGATGCCCGCATGGCCGCGAAGAGCACCGGGTTCACGAAAACTGAAGCGCCCTTGGCGCCCGTCCGACGCCGGGAGGTGCAGTGATGAGCGCAGGTGAGGCTTCCTCCTCATCCGCGGCCCCCGAGAGTCCGTCGTCGGTCAGCAGTGGTCACCTCGGGTGGCGACGGCATCTGCCGGCACTGGCCGCGGCGGCAGCCGGGATCAAGAAGGCGTCCGACGCCTGGGACGCCGTCTCGGACTCCTTCTGCGACCAGGACGGCTGGCCCCTCGACGAGGAGGGCTACGCGGACGGCAAGGTGAAACGCGATGCCGAGGCGTGGAAGCACACCGAGGTGTTCCTCGACCACGGGCCCGAGGTGCTGGCCGGGGTCCGCGCCAGCGCCGACGGGCCCGATTACGTCGAGGGGCCGGTCAGCGACGACCTGCGCCGTCTGCGCGGGATCGACACCACGCTGGAACGCGCGGGCCGGATCCGGGACGAGTGGGCCGATGTCATGGCGCTCATGGAGGCCACGCAGCCGGGCTCACTCGCGCTCTACCAGGACACCGCGGAGGAGCAGCGCAACTCCGAGGGCTGGCACTACGCGGACGAGTTGTCCTATCAGGGGCCGGCGCTCGTCCGGGCCTCCGAGTACCTGGCCAACCGGGCGGACACCGAACGGCCTGCGCACACCGAACGGGCGCGCGCGGCCCTCGCCCGGTCCGCTCCCGGCACCCGCGGCACCGCTCCCTCTTCTCCCTGTTCGCCGCCTGTCCCCCCGGCGCCGACTCCGCCGGCCACCGGCCGTTCCCGCTGACGCTCCTAGCGCCGAATCACGGCAGCGCCAAACCGGCCGATCTCCGGACCCTCGTGGGCCCCTGCACCTCTTCCAGCGCCACGCGCCTGCGGCTCATGCCGTGGGCGCGGGGCGTCCGGCAACGGAGAACCCCCATGCACCCCGACAACGCCCTCACTACCTTCGCGCGGATCAGTGCGCCGCCCTCCCGGCCTGCGGCTTCCGAACAGGCCCACCGGTACGCCGCCCTCACTGCTGCCCTCCGGCAGCGCGGCTTGGAGTGCACCGCCGAGTACGGCCTCAGCGACTACATCGTCCACGCCGAGCTCCCCGACGGCAGCTCGCTGATCATCTCTCCGCCGCAGGAGCCGCCGTCCGAGCACCCCGAGTCGCCCGAGAGCTGGACGGTGACCCGCCACCCGTCCGCCGAGCCCGCGGTGTACGAAGTGGTCTACGACTCCGAGCCCGACGGCCCCGATGCCCGGCACAGCGGCAGCGTCCCGCACCTGCTCACCGCCGTCGACGCGTACCTGGACCGGCTTGACGTTCCGCCGCACCAGGAACAGGAACGATCCGTCGAAGGGCGCACCACCGGCGCGACGCCGAACCGCACGGGCTTCGCCTCTGACCCGTCACGGGTGAGCGCCGCCCTCACCCCTGCGCCGTCGGCCGGACACCACGCGGTCCCAGCCGTCCCGTCGACGGTGTCGTCCGCGCGCACCGCGCTGCCGCCCGCGCGCCCCTCGTCCGCCCACGGGAGCTGACCACACTGTCTGGGAGTTCTTCGTGTACCGCATCGGCAGAAGCGATCCGTCCCGCGACCACCACTGCGACCGAGCCCACCCCGGATGGATCCGCCATGCCCAGCCACTACAGCGAACTGCCCGATCTCGCCTTCGGCCACCACCCCGTCCACGGCATCGTCGCCGCGAACCCGAAGAACCTCCCCGCCAGCGCGTGGATGCTGACGCGGTTCGACTTCCACCCCGTCCCGGACCAGCCGACGCTGTACGCGCTGGCCGACCAGGAACGTGACGGGCAGGGCCGTACGGCCCGAGCCGTCCAGCTGCTCCGCAAGTCCGGCTACCAGGTCGACGTGGACGCCGCGCTCGCCCCCTCACCGGCACGCGATACGGCGCCCGTCCACGACCGGGCTCCGCTCGGCGAGCCCGATGTCGCCTTCGCCGAGCATCCACGCCTCGGCATCGTCGCGGCCACCGACGACCACGCCTCCGAGCTCACCGAACTGGCCCTGGTGGAACACGGTTGGCGCCACATCCCGAGCCTGGAGATGTACGCACTCCCCGTCGGCACACCTCGGGACGAGGCCCTGGGGAAGGTCGCCGACGCCACGCTGGCGCTGCACCGGTCCGGTGTCCAGGTCGCGGTGCAGCCTCGCCTCGCTCAGGACGTAACAGCACGTCCTCGCCCTGCTCCCGTACCGGCCGCGTCCCGTGCGCGCGGCCGGGGCACCCCTCGTGCGTTTCCGATCAGCGCCGCCGCGCTCGCCGCCAGCCCCGCCCGTTCCGGTCTCCCGGGCAAGGCGCCGGTCCCCGCGCCCGCCGCCCCGGCTGCGGCGCCCCGTCCGGTCGACCCGCGCATCGCGTTCTCCCACACCCGCTGATCCAACTTCCTTAAGGAGATGGCCTCATGGCCGTGAAGACCATCTGGTCGATCAACCACACCTGCGGTCACCAGGCCGACCGCAATCTGTCCGACCGAGCGGCCGACCGCCGGGCGGGCTTCGCCGACTGGCTCGCCAAACAGGAATGCACCGCCTGCTGGCGTGCTTCCAAAGAGGGCGACGAGCAGGACAAGGCCGCCTGGCTCAAGGCCCAACGCGCCAAGGAGCAGGCCGAGTCCGAAGCCTGGTCCGAGCAGTACCGAATGCCCCCTCTGGAGGGGACCGAGCGGGCCGTCGCCTGGGGTGTGCGCTGTCGCCACCAGATCATGGCCGTCGCCTACACGGCGCTGGTCCTCGAAGGTGAGACGACCGAGGCGGAGTGGGAGGCGATCGAGGAGGGCGCGCGCACCGTGACCCGGGCAGGGTGGTGGATCGATCAGCGCGCCTCCATGCCCGCTGACCTCGCCGAGCTTCTCCAGGCCGCCGTCGAAGCCGACCGGCCGACCGAGAACCCGTACTTCTGACTGACCGGGTGCCCCGCTGCGGCGGGGCGCCCGCCTCCTTCTGCGCCGGGGCCCCGAGCTGTCTCGGCCTCTATCAGCGATCCCCGGCCGGGCCAAACCTCGGATCCGGCGGATCCTCTCCCTGGCGGTCCGAGTGCCGGCGCCTCGTCGCCGAACACGGCCGGCCTGCCGTTCCCGCCTCAGCCCCCGTACCCAGGAGGCCACATGCCTGCCCCCTCGATCATCATCACGTCCGAGTTCAGCGGCAGCGTCGTCGCCAAGGGTGCCACCGACGACCTGTCCGCCCAGCTCCTCAAGCACGCCGGCTTCAAGCAGATCGACGACTGGCACGGCCGACGCCACCGCCTGCCCACCACCATGCCGCTCGCCGACCAGGTCGCCATCGCCACCCACGCGGCCGAGATGCTCCGCGCCGCCCGCTACGACGTCGACCTACCGCCCTCCCTGGACACGGCCCGGATGAGCCCCCCGATACCTGTCCTCGGGCCCTACGCCGCCGGAGCGGAACTCCTTCAGATCACCGACCGGATCAGGGCCGCCGAGGACGGGGCCGACCTTCAGCGGGCGGTCGACCACCTCCTTCACCCTAAGCACGGCGTCCTGGAACGCGCCCGGGAAGCTCTGGAGGCGGCAGGCCAGCAGATCTACGACCTCGACGACGAGGCGTACAACCTCGCCGACCGGTTCGACATCGCCGCAGAGTTCCTCAGCGCGGCACAGTCCGAACTCATCAGCTCCGAAGACGAGTTGCTCCACATCGGCACCGCCTCCGATTCCCGCACCGAGGCACGGACGCGGTCCTCGGCTCTGTCCGATCAGCGAGGCGCCGCGCTGGCCACGTCGCCCGCAGCGGCCAAGACCAAGGTCTCCTCGGCACCCGGCTCCGAAACGGCGCCGCCCAACACTGCCGTGCACCCGTCACGCGTCCCGGGCCCCCGACGGTGACCCCGACCGCCTTCGTCCCCGCCCCGGCCACCTGAGACAACCGCTGAGGAGGAATACGTGCCTGAGTACTACTCCAGCATTGGCGAGGCCGTCGGTGCCGCGATGCAGCACAACATCCGGCTCGCCCACCGCGGTGTGGCGCCCGGCTCCGACGAGCCGCTGCAGGTCCGGCACCTGCCCAGTGCTTCCGCCGACCCATACTCCGTCCGCGGGACGATCGCCCGTCTCACCGAGGACGCAACGCCCGACGAGGTCGCGGGAATTCTGGAGGAGGTCAACGGTGCGCTGGTCGGCGCGCTGCCTCAGCTGACCGAACTCGTCGCCGCTGCGGCCGACTGGACCCGTGTCCGTCTGGCGTTCGACGACACGCACCACAACCCCGCCTTCGAGACCTGGACTCGGCTGGCCGCCGCCCACGGGATGCTCTAGGACGTCCGGGAGCAGTTGGAGGTCGCCGAGGACGGGGTCGCCGCATGTCCTGCCGAACGGACCGATCCCCGGTTGCACGAGATGGTCAACGTTCTGCGGACCCGGGAACTGCTCGACGACGTCCTCGGCGCGGACCCGGTCGGCGCAGCGCCTTCCACCTCGGATCCGGGCTTCGTCGGCGAGGTCGTCGATCCCGAAAGCCGGCGTCTGGCCGCCGCCCGCCAGGTCTCGCCGGCCACGGCCACCGCCGGCACTGACACCAGCACCGCGTCGCCCGTCGCGCCGTCACCTCCTGCGGCCCGCCCCGTCACCCGCCTCCGCTGAACCATTCTTTTCGATCCTCAAGGAGTGAGCCCGTGAACTGCACGAGAGCCGAGCGCGCCCCGCCCCGTCCGCTCGCACCGCCAAGGAATCACCGTGCCCTCCCCTCGTACCAGCGCGCCCTCGACCACCACCGGCTCCGACGCGCTCCTCTACCTCCTGATCGGCGTCCTCGGCGCCGCCCTCGCCTTCACCTCCCTCGCCTGGCTGACCGGCAACCTCACCAACACCCTGGTCGGCAGCGGTCCGTGGGCTCCGTTCCGCGCCACCGAGGCCCTGCTGCACCCCGAGGTGCTATGGCCGGCCCTGGGCAGTACCGCGCTGCTGGTCGGTGCCCGCGTCGTCCCCGGCCTGCTCACCCTGGCCCTGGCCACCACCGGCCTGGTGTTGTGGATGCGCTGGCGCTCCGATGCGAAGTCCGGTCTGGCCCGCAAGAGCGACGCGGCGTCGCTGCTGGACAAGGAGATCACCGCCAAGGCGAAGAGCCTGCGGCCGTCCCTGAGCGGCCGGGAGGGTAAAAGAGGTCGCTCCCTCCGACCGCGGCATCCGGCTCGGCACCCTCGACCCCGGTCGGGCCGAGGTCCGTGCTTCCTGGGAAGACGTGATCGTCGCGATCATGGCCCCGCGTTCCGGCAAGACCTCGGGCCTGGCGATCCCCTCGATCCTCTCGGCACCCGGCCCGGTCCTGCTCACCAGCAACAAGGCCGCGAACGACGCCTTCACCGCCACCGTGGACGCCCGCGGCGAGATCGGCACGGTCTGGACCCTCGACCCCCAGCAGATCGCGCACCACCCGCGCGAGATGTGGTGGGACATCCTGGCCGACGCCCGCGACCTGGCCGACGCCCGCGACCTGGCCGGCGCGAAACGGCTCGCCGGACACTTCGTGGCCGCGAGCGTGGACGAGTCCAGCGGCTCCGACTTCTGGTCCACCGCCGCGTCCAACACCCTGGGCGCCCTATTCCTGGCCGCCGCCAGCCACCGGCGTCCGGTCACCGACGTCCTGGCCTGGCTCGCGATGCCGGCCGACCGGACCCCGGTGGACCTGCTCACCGACGCCGGCCATCACGCGGTCGCCGCCCAGCTCCAGGGCACCGTCTCCGGCGCGACCGAGACCCGCGACGGCATCTACGAGACGGCGCGGCAGTACGCGAGCTGCCTGCTCGATGCGGACGTCGCCGCCTGGGTCACGCCTAACGAGGACCTCCCCGAGTTCAAGCCCTTCGCCTTCGCCACCTCCCGCGACACGCTGTACCTGCTCAGCAAGGACGGCGGCGGCAGCGCGAGCGCGATCATCGCGGCAGCGGCCGACGCCGTGATGCGCGCGGCCGTCGTCGTCGCCGAGCGCTCCGGCGGCCGGCTCGACCCGCCCGCCCTGTGCGTCCTCGACGAGGCCGCCAACGTGTGCAAAATCTCCGACCTCCCCGACCTCTACTCCCATCTGGGCAGCCGGGGCGTCATCCCGATGACGATCCTGCAGTCCTACCGGCAGGGCCAGCGGTGCTGGGGCGAGGCCGGCATGGACGCCCTGTGGTCCGCAGCCACCGTCAAGATCATCGGCTCGGGTATCGACGACGCCGACTTCGCCGACCGTCTCAGCAGGCAGGTCGGTGACCACGACGTCCAGACCACCTCGGTATCGACCAGCGAGAGCGGCAAGTCCACCTCGGTGAGCATGCGCACCGAGCGGATCCTGCCGCCCGACGCGATCCGTGCCCTGCCCAAGGGCAAGGCGCTGCTCCTGGCCACCGGCATCCGGGTCGCCATGCTCAACCTGAAGCCCTGGTACAAGGAGCCCTCCGCCAAGGTCGTCGGACCCGCCTCCGCCCGCGCCACGAAGGCCATCACCGAGCGGGCCCTCGCGAAGAGCATCGGGCACGACGACTTCAGGCTGTCGGCATGAGCGCGCCCACGCCGCGTCCCGGGCGACTGCCGCGCTCGCCTGTCGTTCTGCGCGACGGCCAGTGGTGGCTGGTCGGCAGGGCCGGCTCGATTCCCGCCTCCGATCCCGCGTTCACCGCCGTCCTGGACGACCTCGCCCAGGCGATGGCCGCCGCCGACCGGGCGGTCGCCGAACTCCGTACCCGGCAGAACGAGTCCTCCGCCTCCGAACCGGGAGGCCGGCGATGAACCCGCTGCAGCGTGCCGAGCAGGCGGTCCTCGGCGCCGTCCTCCTCGACCCAGACCAGCTCGCACACCTGGACTGGCTCGCGCCGGATCACTTCTACCGGCCCGTCCATCAGGCACTGTTCGCCGCGCTCCGCAAACTCCGAAGCGACGGCCACCCGGCGACCGGCGCCGAGGGACCGGTGCCGCTGTCGTGGGTGAACGACGCGGTCGCCGAGGCCGGCCTCCATGTCCGGGGGCTGACCGCGGTGTACGCCCACTCCCTGATCTCGGCCTGCCCGCGTTCCGAGCACGCTCCGGTGTACGGCCGCATGGTGCTGGAGGGGGCGATCCACCGCACCGTCGCTCAGCACGCGATCCGCCTTCACCAGGCGGCTCGGGCCGACGCCGTCCAGGGCGAGGTCGAGGGAGCCCTGCGCACGGCGGACGTCCTTACAGGAGTGCTCACCGATCTCGCGCGCCGCTGGGGAACCGACCCACGCCCGGTCGCGCGCACTGCCGGGCCAGCCGCCGCCGTGACCACCGTCTCGCCGCCGGTCCAGTCCGACCAGGCCACCGAGGACGAGCGGTTCCTCCTTGCCGTCCTCACCGAGCAGCCGAGGGCCATGGATGAAGTGGTGGACTGGCTGCGGCCGGGCGACTTCGCCGATCCGGCCCACGGGCAGGTCTACCGGTGCCTGGGCGCGCTGCGCCATCGAGGCGAGCCCATCGACCGGATCACCCTGCTCTGGGAGGTCCAGCGGCGCGGGCTCCTGGCCGACGGCACCCTGTCGGGTGAGCAGCTGATCGCCATCGGCGACGGCATGCTCCCCGGCAGCGCCGAATGGTTCGGGCACCAGGTGATGCGCTCCTCCCTCACGCGCACCGCAGCCGCCTCCGCGCGCGCCGTCCGGGCCCTGGCCGAGGACGAGGCCCTGGGACCCGGCCGGCTGATCAACCACGCCCTGCACGCCCTCGGCCCGCTCGACGAGGTCCGTTCCCGCTGGCAGGCCGCGAAAGGCCGCCCGGTTCCGAAGCCGACGGCTTCAGCTCCCTCGGAGGGCGGGCCGCCTCCGGCCCGGGTGCAGGCCGCCCGCGCCCGCAGCACGCCGCGCCCAGCCCCGTCGCCCCCGGCCCTGACCGGTCCCGTCCCCGCACCGGCCACCGCCCGGCCGCCCTCGCGCGGCCACCCCTGACCTTCTCAACGTCCAGCCATCTCCCTTTCTTTCGCTTGGAGTTCGCCTTGACCGACAACTCTTCCTCCGACCTACTGGCCCTGCGCGCCACGGCATCGGGCTTCGACACCGTGCGCAGCAAGCTCCCGGTCACCGGGGATCCCGACCGCCCGCTCGACAGCGTCACCGTCGCCCGCCAGCTCTCCACCCTCGGCACGCTCCTCACCAAGCTGGCCGACGAGGTCCTCGTCCGTGCGGCCGAGCAGAGGCGGGACGGGCACACTGCCCCGGCCATCGTGGGCTTCGCCGCCGCCGTCCGGTCGGCGTGCGAGGCGGCATCCGCGCTCGGAGCGGTGGCGCACCGGCTCTCTGCCTGGGACCGGGCCAAGCACCTCGGCGACGAGCCCGAGGCTGAAGAGTACGAACGGCTGGTGATGGGCAACGCGCTCGGTATGGCGGACAAGGCTCTGCGCGAGACCGCCGAGGGCCTGCGTGCCGCAGAGGCGGCGATCTCGCCCTCCTCCGCCCGCGCCGATGCCGCCTGCAGCCGTTCCGCGACCGCGGCGCCCTCCCTCACGCCGCCTCCTGCTGTCGTCCCACCGGCAGCTCCGCCGGGCCGGACCGGACGGGAACGGTGACATGCCCACTGTCCTTTCGCGTTCTGCGCTGATCGGGTCGCTCTGCTCGGGGTACGGCGGCCTCGACCTGGGGGTGCAGGCCGCTCTCGGCGGCGCCCTGGCCTGGCACGCGGAGGTCGATCCGAACGCCTCGCGCATCCTGGCCCGCCACTGGCCCGACATCCCCAACCTGGGCGACATCACGACCGTCGACTGGACCTCCGTCCCCCGGGTGTGCGTCCTGACGGCGGGTTTCCCCTGTCAAAGACGTCTCGGTCGCCGGCCGTAGGGCCGGACTCAACGCCCAGACCCGCTCCGGGCTCTGGCTGCACGTCGCCCGTGCGGTCGAAGCCCTCCGACCCTGCCTGGTTGTGATCGAGAATGTGCGCGGCCTCCTCACCTCCCCCGCCGGTTCCCCTGGCGACGTGGAACCCTGCCCGTGGTGCCTGGGAGACACCACAGGTCAGCCTCCTTTGCGAGCACTCGGTGCCGTACTCGGATCCCTGGCCGACCTCGGGTACAACGCGAAGTGGCTCGTGCTTCGCGCCTCCGACGTCGGTGCCCCGCACCGCCGCGAGCGGGCCTTCCTCACTGCCTGGCCCACCGGAGACCCTGCTCAAAACCCCGACCAGCAACATCGGCAAAAACGGCGGCTCCCAGCACCCCGCGAAGAGGAAGGGCGGCGGGCACGGTCCGAACCTGGCCGACGAGGTCGAGTGGCTCCTTCCGACCCCGAAGGCGTCGGACGGGATCAAGGGCTCGCCCAACCAGCGGCACGGCAACGGCGACATGACCCTGCCCAGCGCAGCGGCGTCACTGCTGCCCACACCGATCACCAGCGACACGGGCACACTGGGCCGTCGCCCCGGGAAGAAGTGGCGTCCTCCCTCGTCGGCGGTAGCCCTGCCGCTGTGGGCGGAGGAGTCGCCGGAGGCCGAGAGCCGGAGCGGCGGTGGGGACCGTACGCAGCCGCCATCACCCGATGGGAGACGCTCACTCGTCCCGCGCCGGACCCCACGGACGCGGGCGGGCGGCTCCGCGCCGACTTCGTCGAGTGGATGCAGGGTCTCGACTCCGGCTGGGTCACCGCCACCCCAGGGCTCGGACGCCCGGCACAGCTCACCGCGCTCGGCAACGGCGTCGTCCCCCAACAAGCCGCTCGGGCTCTGGAGTTGCTGGCACCGCCCTTCCCCCGCTGCTCTCGCTGCGGGGGCGGGTAGGACCCCACTACCGGGTTTTCCCGGCCCGGCCAAACCGCGGTTTCTCCGGATCCTCTCGGGCATGTCGCCGTCTCACAGATGGAGCACGCCCCCATGCCCGACAACAGCCCGACCGCCCCCGTCCCCGAGCCGTTCCGCCTCCCGGACGGGGACCTCGACGACCTTGCCAGCAACCTCGCCAAGACCATGGCCAAGGTCAGGCAGCACGGCGTCATCCTCGACCGCCTCGGCTCCGAACCCGCGCCCGACCCCGCTGACCACCAGCAGGAAGACAGCGCTCCGGCAGCCGAGGCGGCCGATACCAAGCAGACCGACGGCCCCGCCTCGGTGTTCATCGTCGCCCTGGGCGGCGAGGCGTACGCCGCCGAACTCTCCGCCCTCAGCAACTGGGTGCACCACCTCTTCCTCCCGGTCTACGGCCGGGAGATCAGCACCAGCCGACCCTGGTGCGCGCAGTGGCACGAGCACCCGGAGGCCGTCGCCCGGCTCCACGCGCTCTGGCTCGCGTGGCAGCAGTTCACCGACACGGAGGCCGGCCTGTCCGGTCCGTCGACCTGGCACCGCGACCACCTCGACCAGACGCTGGTGCACCTTCGCGCCCCTGACGGGCCCTTCGCCGCGTGCACAACGAGCGCGACCCGGCCCAACCACCGCGTTCTGGCCACCCCGGCGCCCGAGCAGTCGGGAGTTTCGGCGTGAACGGCGACCTCGACTTCTCCTTCGACTTTGACCTCGATGAACTCGCACCCGCCGATGCCGCCTCCGAGGAGGTGCTGGACAGGCTCTGGTCCGGTGACCTGAAGGTCTTGTCCCAGCACCATTCCGCTCCCCACGGCTCGCACAGCTTCGTCCTCGCCCACGACCGGTCGGCCACGTGGGAGATACCCGGCTCGCCGCAACTCGTCGCGATCGCGGTCGCGCGGGATCTCAGCCTTTCCACGTTCACCCTGGAGACGAGCCACCACGCCACAGCGGCCTTCGCCCAGCGCTGGCTCGTCGAACGCGGCTGCCCGCCCGAGCGGATCGTTCTCGTCGGCAGCGACTACCTCAAACCTGACGACGACCTCACCCTCCAGGTGGAACAGCAGATCCGGGAGTCCGGCACTCGCTACGAAGTCCTCGAAACTCACACCTCGGACCATGACCCGAGTGAAACCTGGACGCTGACCCGCGACTCCAGTGCCCGTCAAGCACCAGTTCGTGTCTTCCACGAAGAGTGGAACCACGACATCGGCACCTACACGATGCGCGAGGGCGCCTTCGCCGACGTGGATACCGCCCGCTCCTGGCTCGACGACCGCAACGGTCCGCTGCCCGAGCCTCCGGAGTACAGCGATCACGACGGCGCCGTCGTCCGGGCCCGCATCGCTCACATGGCGCTCGCCCGGTCGGCCGGTGCCTCCGGGATGCCGAAGTCCGGCCTCGACGCCACCCGCACGCCTCCGGCCACGGTGGCGATCCAGCGTCCGGGACAGGGGAAGCTGCTGTGAGCCGCGCCCGCTTCGCGTTCGCCGCGCACCCCGACGCCATCGCCGACCTGCGGACACTTCCCGACGAGGTCCGCGACTTGGCCCTGCTGGAACTGCAGAACCTGGTCCACGGAAGTGACGACTGCCTGCCGTTGAAGGGCCGCCTCGCCAGCTTCCACAAGGTCTACGTCGACCCCTCGGTCGCCTACCGGATGGTCATCCAGTTCCGCCCCGCCCCACCGACCTCGACCCACAAGCGCGAGATCTACCTCGTCGCCGCCGGGAGCCGGAAGGACTACGCGGTCTACCGCTCGGCCCACCTGCGCACCGGCCCCCGGCAGGACACCGAGACGGCCTCCGCCACCGAGGCCCGCGTACGCGCTGCCCGGTCCCGCTCATCCCTGACCGTCGACCGCCCGGCGGCCTCCCCGACAGCTCCTCCCACAGCGACACCGGTCCCGGCTGCCGCTTCCCGAAAGGTTCCCCAGCGATGACCACCAGCCGCGCTCCCCTGACCCGTACCGACCTGGCCGGCCTCCTCACCGAGGCCGCGCAGAGCGTCTCAGGCATCCTCACCGCCGAGTACCCGACGGCCCCCAGCCGCTCCTACCTGCACCCCGTCCTGGGCGCGCTCGCAGCCGGGCCCAGGGTGGTCGACGAACTGAGCGACCGCCTCGAAGAGTTCGTGGCCGCCGAGCCTCGGCCCACCACCCCTGCGGGCCTGTTCACCCTGGCCTCCTACGCCGCCACGCTGGGCTGGCTCACCGAGTCCCTCGCCGAGCTGACCACCGCCGTCGACCGGATCTGCACCCGCGCAGGCATCCCCACCGAGCCCCGTGATCCGGCCGTCACCGCGCCCGACGACAAAGGGTTCGACTTCTCGTTCAACGCGCTGGAGCTGGCCGCGATCCGTACCGCGGCCGAGGCCGCCGGCCTCGCGCCGGACGACTACGTCGCGGTCCTCTCCGAGTCGCTGCTCGCCGCCTCCCGGATCACCGACGACTGCATGGAGATCTCCAGCAGCCTGCTCGAAGACGCCGCGTACGTCCTCGACGAGGCCACCGACCACATCTCGGTCGGCGACGGCCCCGGCAGCCTGCCCACCCTGGTCCGCTCCCTGCTCGCCCGGATGGAGACGGCCCGGTGAACCCCTACGACCCGAATACGCACCCCGGCGCCGATCTCGTCGCCGAGACGCTCGGCGTCCCCGAAGTCAGCACGCTCAACACCACGTACCGCCTCGGCAGTCCGCTGTACCAGGCCGCGACGCGGATGATCGGGGCCGCGTACGAGCTTGACGCGCGGCACGACCGGGTGACGGTCGCGGCCAGGGACGCTCTCCGGCTCCTCGAACCCGTCGGGCGCGGTGAACTCAGCGGTGCCCGCGTCTCGTACGCGATCCTGCGGACTGCGGTCCCGAAGCTCGGAGAGCTCATCACCCAGCAGGATCGGGCCTACGACCAGCTCATCGAGGCCATCTCCGCGTACCAGCACCTTCAGCCCAGCACCGAGCACTCGACGGCGAAGGCCCACGAACTGCACCAGGAACAGAGTTCCGGTCGGGACGACGACTGGGCTGTCGCGGGTGATCGCCGGCTCAGGGCTCTCGAAGCCGTCGAGGCCGGCGGCGTCCGGTTCCGTCTCGCGGGGATCGGCGACGACCCCTACGTGGTGTGGGAGAAGGCCCAACGGCAGGACCCGGCGATCTGGCCCCAGACCGTGCAACGGCTGGTCGCCGACGGACTGCTGCACCAGGACACCGGCGAGAGTTGTACAGGCCCGGACAACTTCTCTCGCTCACGCCGCAGGGTGAAGCCGCCCTTCGCGCAGCGCGTGCGGCAACGCCACGGGTGTCTGCCGCGCTCAACCGCAGCCACACCTCCGCGCCCCACGGCCCCCTTCCCGACTCGGCCGTCCGGCGCGTTACCGCGGCGGTCGGCAAGCCCTCGCGTTCCCGCTGACTCCTTCCGAAGAAAGGGTATTTCATGTCCGCCCCCGTACAGCCTCCCGTCTTCTCCATCGGCTCGGTCGATGCTCAGCGTGTCGAGGGCGCGCTGTCTCTGCTGGAGCCGAGGTGGACCACCTGGACGGCGATGATTCTGGCCCAGGGGAACCGCCCCATGCGCGTACACGAAGTCGCCGCCCAACTCCCCTTCATCAGCGAGCAATTCGTCGGCAAGAGGCTGGCCACGATGCGCGCCGCCGGACTGGTCACCCGAGAGAATGCCCGTCGCGGGGCTCCGTACCGGCTCAGCATGCTCGGCGAGTCCCTGCATCCCGTGTATCGCACCGTGTCGGACTGGTCCCGCGCCTATCTGTCGCTGGGCCGGATGCCCGAAGCCGAACGCGTCGAGGACGCCCTGAGCCGTCTGCATCTTCGGCATTCGACCGCCGTGATCCAGGTCCTCGACGAAGGCGGTCCGATGCGGCTCGGCCACATCGCCGAGGAAGTCGGCATCGAAAGCGTCTTCGCTCGGGTGCGGCTCCTCCGGCTCCAAGCCGACGAACTGGTGACCCGCACGGGGCCGCGCCACGGCGACCCTTACGTTCTGACCGACGCTGGTCAGGCGCTGGGGGCCGTGTACGCGAGCATCGAGCACTGGAGCGGCCCTCTCACCGAGCAGCGGACCTCGTCGGCGCCGCGCCCTGTCCCGGCTGCCACACGCACCCGTACCGGTGTCCCGCTGGAGGTGGACGGCGCCCGTACGGCTGCGGCTCTACGCCGCAGCGCTGCCACGCCGGCTTCGCTGTTCAGCCACGCTCCACAGCCGCAACCACGAGTGCCGGCGGCCGTGACCGCCCAGTCGGCCCCGGGCCGGTCCCGGTGACCCGCGTGGGGAGAACCAGAGCCGCCCCTCCGCCACGGCGTCCGTGTGCGCACCAGCCGCCTTCCCGGCTGCGCACGCGGGCGCGTTCCCCACCCACACGCCCCGGAGCTTCGATCGTGCCCACTCCCTATGACGCGCACTTCTACGAGGAGGTGCTGGTCAGCCCCATGTACCTGGCCGGCTCCAACGGGACCGGCGAGGCCGGCTTCGCCCCCGTCGCCCACTGGCCGCACCACTACGTCGACGACGGCCCCTGCCAACTCCTCGTCACCGCGCCCGACCAGCGCATTCGGATCGGCTGGTTCGGCGACGACTTCGAACTGTGGAAGATCACCGCCGCCAAGGAGGCGGTCGCCGCACCCCGCTGGACGGCCACCTTCAACCACGTCACCCCGGCCGAGATCGTCGCCGGCCTCACCACCGCGCTGGCCCACGACTACGCCGAAGCCGACCCCTACGACGGCAACGGCCGCTTCCTGGCAAACCCGTCGATGTACTGGGCTGACGCCGTCCGGCCGCTGACGGACGCCGGCTGGAAACGCGGCGTCCCCGCCGAGCGCGGCACCATCGAGATCGTCGCCCCCGACGGCCAGGCCGGCGTCGTGATCGACAACCGTCTTTCCGGATGGGACGACGAGACCGTCACACTCTGGGCCGGTCCACCGGGCTGGCGCACACGGGCCGAGGCGGTCTTCACCGCCCGCACCCCGTCTCACCTGATCGCCGCGACCGCGGCCGTCATGGCGGAGTCGGCTCCCGTTGTGCGTGAACGGCACCAGATCGACCGGCGGGTGGAACACCTGGTCACGCTGACCCCGGTCTCCCCGGCCGCCGAGCCCTCGGTCTCCCGCGCTCCGACTCCGCTCGACGTGCGCCGCACCGCGGTCACCCAGGCCGTCCACCGCGCCGCACGCGCCCCGCGTACCGCCGCCGACCTACGGGTGATGGCCGCCCAGAGCCGCTCCACAGGTGCGATGCAGAACCGGTCGGGCAACCTCGCGCCCGCACCCGCCGCCTGGCCGTCGGCCAGCTCGTCGGCTATACGGCACGGCCGCTGACCTTCACCCGGCCTTTCCGGGACACCGCCCCCGCCTGAAACAGCCCATGACCATTGGGAGTTCCGTCATGCCCACCGCCACCATGCTCGACCAGGCCACGGCCCTGATCGAGAAAGCCTGGGGCCAGCCCATCGAGGCCCTCGAAGTCCTCGCGGTCCGCCGCCCTTGCGAGGACCCGCTCCTGCGCTCGGCCATGCACACCCGTACGGCCCTGGCCATCACCGACAACGCGGTGGCCGTCCACCAGAAGCGTCTGCACGCCCTGACCGGGCCCAGGTACATGCCGGCCTTCTACGAACTGGACCGGATCGTCAGCTCGGCAGCCGACCTCCGCGTCGCCCACGCGGAGAGCCATGCGCATCCGCAGGCGATCAGGCGCGTGACCGAGGCCCGTGAAGCCGCGGCACCCGCAGCCCAGGGCCCGGCGGCTCGACTAGCCCAGGCCGCTGTCGCCCGCTCCGGGGGCATACCCGACGCCCCGCGCCAGGTGCCCGATCCACCCGTTCCCCCGGCCGTCTTCGGACCGTCGGCGCCCGCTGCGGGGCCGCGTCGCTGAACCGTCAGGCGAGGTCCTCGTCGCGGTGGGCGTCCTCGGTACGGGGGCCCACCGCGCGGGCCAGCTCCTCCAGCGTCAGCTCGACGCGCCGGCCTTCCGTCACCCGGCGCTCCACCACCGTCTCCTCGTCCGGCCACCTGCCCGGCTGTGCACCGACGCCCCACTGACCGTCGGCAACCATCGCGATGTCGCCCACCGTCCACGGCCGCCCGGCAGCGCGGATCTTGCGCTCCAGCCCGGCGCCGTCCCAGTGTCTGCTCGCCTCGGCCATCCCTACTCCCCCCTTTCGCTGCTGCGCGGCCCGTCACCGCAACCCACGTACGACAACCGCGTTCGCCGATCCATTCCCACGCGCCGACTACCTGCTGGCGGCCTCCAGTTCGCCAACGGCAGACGGCCCTCCCCAGGAAGCGACTACGCACTTCGGCATGCTGCATGCCAACGTACGGGTGTCGGGAAAACCGCAGGTCAACGAAGGGATCATCGAACCGTGACCACCTCTGCCACCCTCCTGCCCGCCGTCGTCCGCCCCGCCGTGGAAGACCCCCACTGGCTCTCCTCCGACCACTGCGCCGCTCCGGTGCTCGACCTCCTGAGCGCCCTCGGCTGGGCGGTCGTCGACACCCCGGAGGCCAACGTCCACGCGACCAGCCCGGACGGCCGCGTCTACGTCGGCTGGCTCCCCGAAGACCCGGACGCCTGGAAGCGGAACGTCGTCTGGCACGTCCGGGTGCAGCCCGCCGACGGCGACGCATGGGTCCAGGAGTTCGGCCTCCACACCCCCGCCGAAGCCGTTGCCGGATTCCTCGCCGCCCTCGTCGCCCACTCCTCGCGCTGACCGCCGAACCACCGGGGACAGGCCGAGGCCGACCGGCTCTGTTCCCTCATCCGCTTCACGAGGAGCGCCCGCTCCTCACGCTGTCCGACAAGAAGGTCCTCCCAGTGCGCATGCTCTGGCGAGGGGCGGAAGGTCCTTCGCGACCTGCTCCGCCTCCTCGACGCCTTCCGCCTCTCCCCCGTCAGCCCGTCCCCTTTTCTTCCCCTGCTGCTCTTGGAGGTTCTCTTGCCCCAGCACCTGACCGTTGGCCACCTGCTCCGTCAGCTCCAGGAGCTGGACCCCGGCCTGCCGGTCCGCCTCGCCGTCAACCCCGACTTCCCCTTCGCGCACTACGTGGGGGCGGACGTCGTCGTCCGGGACGGCGTGGCGTTCATCGCCGATGACGGCCAGGAGGACTACCTCCCGGTGGGCGCGCGCGACGCCCTCGCCTGGGCCTGAACCATTCCCTCAACGCCTCGGAGGCTTCCATCTCGTCGTCGCAATCCCGTCCTTCGTCCGTCCTTCCGCTGACCGGCCTGGCCGTGCGTCCCGTGCCGGACGGCGTGCGCGGCGCGCTGGTCTGGCGCGTCTCCGCCCGACCCGACGGCCCTCTCGATGTCACGTGGCTCACCGCCGGAACTCCGAGACTTCCCCTCGGCCGTGTCCTCCTTCACTGGGAACCCGCCGCACGTTCGGGCTGGGACGTCACCGCCCGTCTGGGTCTGGCCACCGCCGAGGTGCACCTCGCCTCCTGGCCCGCCGCCCCGGACGACTGGCCGCGCCTGGTCCGCCCGACCGTCCACGAGGTGATCGGCCTGTGCGCCGCCCTCACGTTCGCGACCGCCGCCCTCGACCTCTCGAACCGCCTCGCCGGAGTCTGACCGAGAACCGTACAAGGCCGCCCCGTGCCGATCAGGCAGGGCGGCGGGGCTTGCGCGGGAAGAACCTGGCAACGTTCGTGTGACGAGGACGATTCAGCCAGCTCCAGGAAGCCGTTTCCGGGATCTCCAACCGCGTGCTCTCCAGCCGCCTTGCTGACCTGGAGAGCCGTGGACTGGTGTCCAGGAACGTGGCCCCGACCCGCCCGGTCACCATCACCTACCGGCTCACGGTGGCGTTGACTCATCTGCGCGCGGTAGCCGAAAGCCGTTGTGAGACATGACTGTCCTCCGGCACCCCGCCGTCTGGACTGCGGTGAGCCGCCACCAATGCTGGCCGGCCGTGCCGACGAGCTCAAGGCGGCGATCGTCCGCCTGCTGGCGGAGGGTCTGACCGACGCTGCCATCGCCCGCCGCCCGGGTCTCCCGATCCACGCTGTCGCCGCCACATCGCGGACAGGATGGCGGCCCTGGACTCCGAGCACCGCTTCCAGGCCGGATAGTTGCTGGTCCGGCAGGAACAGACCCAACCGACGAGGCAGTGATCCCAACTGGCGGCGTGGCCGCCAGTAGCTCCGGTACGCTCTCACGCGGCGATGTCGCGTGCTGGCGACCCGGAAATCGGAAGTGGTACAACCAACGAACGGTGTTCACTTGGACATGTCGGGGGAAACGTGGACGGCGATCTTGGACTGACGGACGATGCTCAACGCAACGCGGTCATCGCGGCGTTGAAGGACTGGCTACCTGACGCCAAGCTGATCTACAGGACGATGCCCCAGGGCAGATCAGAGGCCCGCCTCCTTGGTGTCGATGTCAGCGGCCGGACCGGTAACACCTTCAAGCCTGGGTTCTACGTCGTGCGGGTGGGACCGAATGACGACGGCCTCGTCCAGCGCAACGAGCTCGCAGCCCACAACCTACTGCGCGAGGCCGCCCCCAACTTCGCCGAGAACCACATCCCCCACATGCTGAGGATTCGTACCGTCGGCGCCACGGACGGCTCCCAGCCCCTGGTGGTGTCCCTCCAGCAGTTCGCCGGAGGCGGCACCCATCGGTACGTCTCACCCCGCAACCCCTCCACCGCGTTGCGGTTGACGGCGGAGCCGCTGTCCCACGAGCTGTTGACCGCCTGGTCACTACCGCACGACATACGCGAGCAGACCCCGCACGAGCTGCTGATCGACCTGGTCGGAACGGACCGCGCCGCCGCGTGCCTCGATGGAGCGGAGTCGTTCTTTCCCGCGAGCCGGCCGGTGGTGTCCGGAGGGCAGACCTTCCTCGACCCCCGCGAGATTCTCGGCCCCGACCAAGACGACCGCTTACCACTCATGTACGGCTACTGCCACGGCGACCTCAATACGGGCAACCTGCTGGTGCCCGCTGCCGAATTGGCCGGTGCCGACTCCGGATACTGGATCGTCGACCTCGACCGGGCACGCGAGGGTGCAATCGGCTTCGACCTCGCCTATCTCGAGGTCAGCGTCCTGGTCAATCTCCTCCCCGACCTCGACCCCGTCATCCTCGGCCGCTGTCTGGCAAGCGCCGAGGGGATCTCCCGCTGGCAGATCCCGGACGGGACCGACTGGTTGATGGCCTTCCTGGAAGCGTCTCGCCGGGGGATCGAGCAGTGGACTTCCGTCCAGCAGGGGCGGAGGGACCACCTCGAGCGCCAGTTCATGCTGATCAGGATGATCACGGGGCTACTGTGGGCCAAGCGGTTCGAGCCGGGAAGCCCCAAGGCTCGGCTCTGCCTCGCGTACGCCGGGTGCTACGCCTTCCACTACGACCGTGTCTACGGCACTGGATGCCTGGCCCCAGCAACCGAATCATCAGGCGAACGGGCAGCTGATACCAGAGCCGGGCATCGGAACTCAGACGACCGGCAGCGGGCGGAGGCTGAGGAGACGCTGTGGCGATCGCTGTGGGACGCGACATCGGGATTCGCCCCTCACGCGGGCCGTTATGTGCTGATCACCGAACGGATGCCCGCTCTCGACACCGTGGCTGCCCTCGGCCGAATCCCCTGGTCGGTGATCCTGGATCTGGACCCCAAGTCGGACGGTGACGGGTTACGGCACCGCGCGGGGCCGGTCCTCGACGCCCAACGCGCAGTCCATCTCTTCACTCACGACCAGCCGCAGGTCGACTACGGACGCGGCACGGCCTGGATGCTGGCGGTCGGCTCCGTCCTGCGCAACGAACCCCCCGAAGATCTGCGCAACTGGGGCTACCGGCGCATGGAAGCCATCCGGCGGCTGGCCTCGTCCTTCCGGGAGACGGTGGGCGACACCCCGGTCTTCGTCATCGTCCTCGAAGAGGGCGGCGACGACGGCATGGAACGGGACCGGCTCCTTAGAGCGCTCGAAGCCGTGGACGAAATGCTGCAGGGGCGGGCCACGTTTCTGCACATCGGCCGGTCGCCCCTTGCCACCCGGGTCGAGACGACCCAGGTGCCGCTGTCGCTGTCGGCGCTCCTCAACCGGCTGAGCGACACCCTGGGCCAGGCCCCCGAGCAGGCCGACTTCACCCTGCCGTCGCTCGACCGGAAGCCATCCTCGGTCTCGCCCGAGACCATGCAGCGACTTCGCGAGCACCTCGTGGTGCTGCACGACGGGATCGAGCTGGTGGAGCCGCCCGCGACAGGACGGTACAACGACGAGTTCTGGCGTGGCGGCCTCATCCGATGGTCCGACCTCGACGCCGACCGGGACGTCCCCCGCACCGTGGCGCACGACCTGGTGACGGCGCTGCGAGATAGCCTAGAGAATCACCACACCCGTACGGTTGTGCTCCGCCACCGGCCGGGAGCGGGAGGCACCACGGTGGCGCGTCGCGCCGCCTGGGATTTGCACCACGAGTACCCCGTAGCCGTCCTTCCCCATGGCATCGCCGTCGACCGCTCCCGGGTCTCGCTCATCGCGGACCGGATCGACCTGCTGTACAGCCGGACGCAGTTACCAGTTCTCTTCGTGGCCGAATCCGGCGACCTCAGCGAATCCGACCGCGAGATGCTCTATCAGGAGCTGAGCAAGCGCGGCACCAGGGTGACCATGTTCTACGTTCGACGCGTGGTAGCGGACGCAGAGAACGACGCCTTGGAAGTGCACGAGCTCCTGAACTCCACGGAGATGAGGGAGTTCGAGCGTCGCTACAGCGAACTCGTCGTCGAGCCCTCCCGTGTCTCCGAACTGCGCAAGCTGTCACGGCAGCAGTACGAGCAGTACCGCACCCCGTTCTACTACGGGCTAGTCACCTTCGAACGGGATTTCACCAAACTCTCCGACTACGTGAAGACGCATCTGGAGAACGTGCGGGGCCAGGCCGCGAAGGTCATGACCTACCTCGCGCTCGTCACGATCTTCACCAACTCGGGTCTCCAGCGGGACACCGTCAAGAAACTGATGCGCCTGCCGTCCAGCGCGACCCAACTAGAACTTTCCGACGTGCTGGGACAAGAGGCCGCCCGCCTGGTGACCGTGCGCGCTGACCGGGTGCGGCTCCAGCACCAGCTGATCGCCGAACAGGCGCTCGTCGAAATCTTTAAGGATGACCACTGGGATTCCTACCTTAAGGACCTGTCCATCGATTTCATCGAGGCGCTCGCCTTCCGGACCGACGCCTCTTCGACCCCAACCCGACTGCTGCTGAAGCAAATGTTCGTGGACCGACAGGGCGGCACCGTGGACGGAGTCGAGGACCGGGGCCAGTTCGCGCCACTCATCGAGCAGCTCGACGACTACTCGGCGCATACCGTGCTGCGTTCGCTCACCGAACATATCCCGGAGGATCCGCACTACTGGACACACCTGGGACGCCATCAGATCTACCGGCTGGAGGAGGAGTACGACAAGGCAGAGGAGTACGTCTCCCGCGCGGTGGCTCTCGCCGAGCACGACTTCCTCCACCACCACGCCCTGGGCCTAGCGCGCAAGAGGATCCTAAAGGAGGCGCTGACACAGGCCAGGTCGCACGGTCTGGCGGCCGTCATGAGCGTGGTCGAAGAGCACTACGAGCGGACCGTCGAGTGCTTCGTTACCTCGCGCCGACTCAACAAGGAGAACCGCTACGCCTACATCACCCACGTCCAGTCGGTCATCGACGTGGCTCGGGCCATGAAGGCAGCGGCTCGGGTCGCGTCGATTACGGACCTGACGGCGTCGGCGGGCGAGTGGGTGAAACTGAAGGTCGCTGAGGCGCGGGATCTCCTGCGCGACGTGACCCGCGCCTACGGGTCCTTGGACGGGCACAACACGTACATCGCGGGCTGCCACGCAGCCATCAGAGGTCTGCACGGCGACCTGAACGCCGCCGTCGAAACATGGGAAGTGGCTGTCGCGGGTCGACAGTCGAACACGGCGGTCCGGCGGGCCCTGGCCCATGCGTACCACCTGAGAAGCGAGACCGACGGGCGTCCCCTGAGCCACGCCGAATTGCGGCGCATCGTCCAGCTGGCGCGGCAGAACCTGTCCCGCCACGACTGCCGCGAGGACGACTACCGGCTCTGGTTCGAGGCGTACAGGCAGCTGCCCGAGTTCGACATCCCAGAGAGTCTCTCCGAGCTCCAGCTCTGGTGTGACCGCTTTCCGTCGTGGCGCGCCCATTACTACCGCTACTGCCTCCTGTTCCACCAGTGGTTCAGCGGAAATAGCAACCAGACCGAGCAGTTCCGGTACGAGCAGCAGCAAAGCAGCCAGTTAGTGCTCGGCCGGTCCACCTGGTCGTACCTGTGGCTGGCAAAGGGACCGGACTGGTATCCGGTTATCTCGGACAGTGACCTCGGCGAGTGGGACCGTAAGAAGACCTTCTGGAAGAAGCCTGACCGTCTGCAGCGGGTTAACGGCGTGATCGACACGGTGGGTTCACACTGGAAGGGCACCATCAGACTCGCCGGCCGGGTCACCGCCCACTTCAGGCCGCATCTGGGCAACTTCCTTGACAGCGAGGAGAACACACAGGTCAACTTCTATCTGGGGATGAGTTCGAGCGGACTGCGCGCCTACGAGGTAGAACGGGGCCACCACCCTGACGGTGTAACTCCGCGGCAGCTGTCCTGGCAAGGCCACCTGTCGTCGTCGGCTCCGGACAAAGCGACCGGAACGGAGATGGGCGCGGCGGGCTCCGACGCGGGCAGGGCGACGGAGCGGGCCCTACTCTCCACCGAAGCGGTCGCGACCCATGCCGTTAAGATCCGTGACGAGCAGAAGCTGGCCTTCTGCATGTCGCTGCTGAGGGCCTGGGAGGAAGTGGAACGGACGGCACGGCTTTCTGATCTGATCGACCGCGCCAGAGCTCGGTACCGTTATGACGGTGCCGATGTCGAGGACCTCCTGAAACAGTCGGGCCAGGTCCATTACTTCGGCGCCGAAAGCGATCCCGAGATCCGGCTCCTCAGCTCTCCGTCGTGGCCACCGGCTGCGCAGGCACACACGCCCGCGCAGAAGCGCCGACCGATGAAGACACCGTCGGAGAATGCCCCAACCACCCGGCCGAGCCACAAGGTGCTGGGCCGGGCCATCACGATCAACGAGGAGACGCGTACCGTCCTGGTCACCTACGCGGACAATCAGTTCGCCACGCTGCATGTCGACGACGTTCTGAGCCCTCCTCGCGAGGCTCCGCGCGCCGGGCAACTTCTGTGGATGAAACCGGAACCGAACCGTCGGGGCGATGGGTGTACGGCGCAGGAAGCGGAGCTGCTCCCGCACAGCGCTACCGCGGTGGACGACGAACTCATCCCTGCCGACCGGCTGTGGGACCGCGTCGAGAGCGATCTGCGGGACGAGGTGGAGGCCCGACTGGCGCGGGGCGCGTCACCTGTCCCTGAGGCCGCCGTGATCGAGTGGCTGGAAGCCCGGTTCAGTGGGTGCGCACCACTGGCCGAACGGCTGGGCCTCGCCGATCTGAGCACGCTGTGGAGCGAGTTGGACTGGCTGCGACGTGAAGGCACGGGCCAGAGTGCGACACTGACGCCGTCGACCAACGCCGTGTTCGGCCGAGTGAGCCTGCCTCGCCGGGCGGATGACGCCTCAGATGAGGAAACCCAGGCGCCGGCGTCCCTGCCCACGTTCGGAGAGGCGCTGTCCGCCGCGGTCACCCTTCTGCGGCAGCGCAACGGGAGGGTGGATCCGACGTTCGCCGACGTACGGGCGGCACTCCACGCCTCTCTCGGCGAGAGCTTCGGCACCGTGGTCGGCCCCGAGGGCGGTCGATCGCTGCGCGCGAAAATCGTCCAGGAGCCTGGTTGGGAACTAACGGACAATCCTCCCCACTCTGGCCGCGTACGGCGGAAGGCAGCCGCCCCCACCTCTCGCCCCGCACCGGACATCGCGGCGGACATCGCCGACGTGGTGCGCGGCTTGGTCGCGCAGGGCCAGAAGCCCATCCTGCCCCAGGTCGGCAACCGACTCAGGTCCCGCTGGGGAGTAGAGACCTACAGAAAGATCGCCTCCAAGCAACCGCTGGCCGCCCTTGTCAGGCGCCACGGCTGGGAGGTCTTCGAGATCGGGGCCGGCACTCAGTGCATCCGCCGACCCGCCACACCCGGAGACCATGATGGAAGCCACGACGGAGGCCACACGCGATGACCGAAGCGGCCCGTACGAGAACGGCCAACCTCCTGGACTGCCTGGCCGCACAGGAGGGAGCCACCCCCGTCACGGCGCGGGAGCTGGGCCGGCAGGCCGGTCTTGAACCCTCAGAGGCCGACAGCACGGTGGCCGCTGTGCTCGCCTTGGTCGGCGTGTTCGGCGTCCTGCGTACGGAGACCAGACCCGACGGCACCCCGACCACCGCGGTCGTCAGTCCTCAGGCCGCGTACTTCCTGCGCGGACTCGCTGCATATCTGCGCAGCGGTCACGAGATGCTCGACAACTGGGAGCGCGCGGGCACAGTGACCGGCCCGTACACCGACCATCAGGTGCTCGCCGGACCGCAGTTTCTCTATCTGGCAGAGAGCCGTCGCCTGTCCCTCGACCCCGGCGCGGTACCACTTCGGGAGGTGGACGTGGTCCAAGTCGTCGTCAAGGCACGCCGTCGCGGCAGGGGTGGACAGGCCCACTACCTCCTCCAGTACGACGAGCGTGCCCGTCAGTACCAGCTGCCGGGAGGCCATGTCCGAACCACCGACGCCGACCACCGTGCGGCCGCGATCCGGGAACTCGAAGAGGAACTGGCGGGCTACCACCATGACCCGGACCGGGACGTCCTCACGAACCTCGGCGTGATCGAGGCCGTCCAGCCGTCCCGCACCTTCGGAGCCGTGACTGCGTACCGAGTCACGTTCTTCCAGTTGAAGACGGAATCCGACCGCCTCCTCCTCGGCCCGGGATCCCACTGGACACGGGAGGAACAGATCCTCGCCCCGGCCTTCCGTATCGGCCGGGCAAGCCTCAACGTGACCGCACTCTCCCAGCTCGACATCACGCTCCCAGGCGGCCTGAAAGGCCTTCCCCTGAGCGTCCCAGGCCATCTTCACCGCACCATGACCGAGGTAATCCGGGACCGCCCGTGGGAGGTGGCCGGCCTAGCCGTGGGCGTGATCGGTCTTGCCGTGTCACTCATCCCGCTCCTGCTGTGAGCGAGGTCGAGGCGCGGTGGCCTCAGCGCTGTCGTCAGGTCGAGAACAGGACTACGCCCGCCGCGACCGACCCCAGGACCGCGCCCCGTAGCAGAGGAGGCCAATCACCGTGCCGTGCGCCCTGGAGCCGCAGGCCGTCGTACAGCGCGTAGCGGAAGCGATGGGCCCATTGAGGCTGTTTCCTCTTGGAATTCCCTAGTCGTAGGGGCTGGTGTGGGAGATCCCTCACCATGATCACAGTGCGGAGCCTCATCGTCGGCACCGGTGCTCACCTCCACCCTCAGCGGACTGGCGCACGAGGAGACGGCTCTTCCCTACTGTCCGCGCACCGGCCACCACATGGCCGCCATCAGGCCCCATGTGAGAGGTCTCTACGCCCGCCGAACCACAATCACACTGAGGGAGTGCACTGAAATCTTCACTGAAATGAATCTTGCGCTACTGAAATCTCTAGAGCCGTGCGACATCCAGCCTGGCAGATGAGCCTCGACGGCGTTGTCGAGACCGTTGCGCAGGGCATCGTCGCCGACCCGGCGGGCGGAGCCGTCGATGTTCTTCCGCTCGCTCGGGAACAGCGGGGCGCCAGGTCGGGTGTGGTCGTCGTCGAACTGGCCCCACACGTCCTCGATGAACCACCGCAGCGTCCGGTCGGCGCCGTTGATCAGCGGCACCATCCGCTCGCGCGGCCCCGAGCCGCGGGCGCCCTTGCCGTGGCGGACGTGGAGCTTGCCGAAACGGCCCAGGTCCCACTTGATGTCGCCCAGGTCGAGGCCGCACGCCTCGCTCACCCGCAGGCCCACCTGGGACATCAGCTTCGCCGCGGTGTAGTTCCGGGCGGTGGGGGCGAAGTTCCGGCAGGTCGCCAGCTCGCCGCCCCAGCCCGTGAACAGCGTCCCGATCTCCGGCTCACTCGGCGGGATCCGCAACTGGGCGTCCTTGGCCCCACGCGGCCGGTTCATCTCGTCGATCGGGCACTCCACCACCCGGCCGGTTATCCGGTGCAGTTCGACTTTGTGCCGCAGCTCCAGGAACGTGAAGTACGTGCTCAGCGCCTGTGACCGGCCCAGCCGAGTGCCGCAGCACCTTCCCGAAGTACGCGTCCGCGTCGGCGGGCTCCATGTCCCACAGCGGCCGGCCGAACCAGGACCTGATCTGATCCAGGTGCCCGACGTCCCCGCGGATCGTGCCGTCCTCCAGCCCTGCCGAGGCCCGCGCCAGGACGAACCCGGACAGCACGTCGGTCTCGAACCGCTCAAGTTCTTCCGCCGACGCGGGCGTCCATTGCTCACGCAGGTCCCGCACGACTGCCAGCGCCGCCAACCCGAGCCTCCTCACCTTCGGCCCGACTGCGGAACGATCGGACGAGATGAGAACGCTTCAGGAATCCCGAAGTTACGTCACAAGCCAGCAGAGCACACGAAGGAGGAAGAACGCCCTGGCTACGGGGTCAGCGACTCAGCGGGGCTCAGGAGAACTAACGGGATGTCACACAGGCCTTGCCGTACGCCCACTCGCTGGTGCGTACGCTCATCCCGACAAACGAGGAGGACACCATGGCCGACGACCAGCAGCTCTGGGGCTATCGCGAGGTCGCCGCCCATCTGGGCATCAGCGTCGGCGCCGCCCGGAGCCGGAAGAGCCGGGGCATTCTGCCCGCGCCGGACGACGACAGCGTGCCGGACCGGCCCTTCTGGAAGCCAGCCACGTTCCAGGGCTGGAAGCCGGTCGGCCGGGGATTTCGCAGCGACCTGCACGGCCCCCCGACTCCCCCAGCCCCGCCCGCTGCCCCAGAAGCGTCATGAACTACCTTCTCGCCGGTACCGTCGCGGTCACCACCGCCAGCACGGTGACCGGCATCGTCGCTGCCGCCCAGGAGAACTACGGCGTCTGCGCCGTTGCCTTGTTCACCGTCGCGGCCGATGCTGTCGGCGCCTACCTGGTCAGCCGCTTTCGGGATGCTGCGACCGATCGCGCCGTCCCTCAGCGGCGTCGGGAATCGCCCCGCCAGCCTGTCGAGGCCCTCGCGAACGAGCTTGGCCTCCGCCCGGCCGCCGTCCGGCTCAGCATCCGCCGCCTGACCAAGATGGGCGTGCCCTTCCCGGGAGCAGATACCGCTGATTGACGGCTCGCTCGCCCCTAGGATCAGGTGCCTGGCCGACTCCCCGATACCGTCCCCGCTGTTCCCCTCACCCGACAACGCCGTGCTCAGGTTGATCGTCGGCAATGCCATCGAGTCTGTCCGCAGCGGCGGGGCCTCCGCGGAGGAGGCCATCCTGCACGCGACGGTCCATGGCTGGTACAAGGGCCATGTCCAGGAGGGTGAGGACGCCTGCCCCGGGTGCGATTTCTGGGGCGGACTACCGAAAGACAGCACACGCGGCTGACCACGCCTACAACGCCAAGGAGCGCCACTGACGTATCGGTGGCGACCCTCGGCGTTTGGTGTGTTGTTCGCCTACTCCAAGTAGATGCCGGCGAAGACGCCGTCGAAACCGAGCGCGATCATGGCCGCTTCGACGCTCGGGTAGCTCGTCCCGTCCGGGCCTCCGATCAGGGCGTCGAAGTCGGCGCGACTGATCTCGGGTTCAAGCCACTGGTTGCCGCACCTGCAGCGGATCCAGACATTGCGCCTGTGGTTGATGAGCAGCCAGTCGCGCCGGGCCCGGCAGGCCGAGCACCTCGCCGGGATGCCTCCGAAGGTCAGTTCGCATGGGTGGCCGACGCAGCGGGTCACGGCGGGGCCGTCAGCCGGTTGCGTCTCGTACTGGAGCTGCAGCAGGGGGTCGGTGCCGGCGGGAAGGACGGGCAGCGGGGGTGCCGACTCCGTGGTGCGGTCGGTGGTTCTGAGCACGAGCGTCATCTCCCGGTCGTGGGCTTTCTGTTTCCATCCGTAACAGCAGGTGGAACCGGCTGTCCAGGCATTTCGTGGAGTCGTCCGGTCGACCAGTGGCCAGCCTGCCGGACGAGCTGATCAGCGGCGCGGTGGGCGGCTGCGCGGATCGGACACGGCAGGGCGTGCAGCAGCTGCGGGGGCGTTGCGTTCGCTGGTGCGGTTGGTCGAGGTCTTGGCCGGGCGGGTGCCGGCCTGCGGGCGACGGGGAGCTGCGCCCGGGTGAGCGGGGAGTTGGGCGATCCGGCGCAGGCGCCAGACCAGGACGTCGTTGACGTCCTCGGCGGTGTCGAGTTCGCGCATGTTGATGGCCTGCCGCAGGAGTGCTTCGGGGTCGTAGCCCTCCAGCTGGGCCTGGGCGAGGGTTGCGACCAGCGCGTCGGTCTTCGTCGGCATGCCGTCCGCTCGTACGCCGCACTCCGGCAGAACGGTGCGCAGTGTGGCCTCGTGCATCCGGCGCTGGGCCTCGGGGAGGGCGCGGCCGTGGTCGTGAAGCGCTCGCATGGGTGTGGTGGCGGCCTGTCGGTAGGCGGTGCGCAGGTGCGCGGCGGCTTGTCGGGAGGCGTGGGCCTGCTGGGCGTGGCCGCGGGCGGAGTGCCAGCGGGCGGCGGCGAGGGTGACCAGGACCAGGGTGGAGACGAGCATGGCGGTGGTGCCGCCGTCCTCGCCCCGGCCGAGCGCGCCGCCGGCCTGGACGATGCCCCGGGCGGCCGAGCGGAGCGCCCGGGTGTCGGCATGTTCTGCTCGGACGTGGCTGCGGGTGGCCCTCTCGAAGGAGCGGGCGGCAGCAGCCAGTTCGGTACGGGTGGCGGCCGGGGAGGTCTGGGCGAGGGCGTCCAGGAGTTCTCCGACGCCGACGAGCTGGGCTGCGGCTTCGCCGTTGTCGTCGTGGTCCAGGAGGACGGCGGCGCGTTCTGCGATGCTGGTGGCGTTGCGTCGTGCTCGGGCGGGCGGCGACCAGTTCGCTGTGCTGACGGCTTCTGGCGGCGTGGCGCGTTCGGTAGGGCCGTTGGTCAGCCGGAGGCGGATCTTCGGGAGGGAGAGGTCGGGGGCCAGCTTGGAGCCGGGGTACCAGACCGGGTCGCCGTGGCGGTTGCGGTCGCCGGGCAGGGCCACGTTGTAGCCGAGCGCGTCACCGGACGGGGCGTGGCGCACCTTCACGCGCAGGCCCGCCTCGCGGAGCCGGGTGAAGAACTCCTCTTCGGTGGCGGCGCCCGCGATGGCCTGGCGGATGGCTTCGCGGAGCGTCTCGCGGGAGGTCTCGGGGCGGCCGGTGCGTTCGGCCTTGAACTTCTCTGCGCTGGTGGGGTTCTTCGCTGCGGTGCCGTCTCCGGCGTTCAGGCGGCGCAGGCTCATCTCCTTCTCGATGCGGCGGCATTCGGCCTGGGCCTTGTTGAAGTCGTAGTTCAGGCGGGGGTTGCGCAGGTCGCCTCGGACCAGGGTGGCGACGATGTGGATGTGGTCCTCGGCGTGGCGGACGGCGATCCACCGGCAGCCGTCAGGATCACCATCCGGGGCGATGTTGGTGGCGTGGAGGATGCGCTGGGCGACCGTGTTCCACTCCTCGTCGGAGAGTCGCCGGTCACCAGGGGCGGTGCGGACCGAGCAGTGCCAGACGTGCTTGGCGGGCGCGCGGTCGCCGGCCTGCTTGACCCGGAGGTCGAGGGCGGCGGTGAGCCGGGCGAGGGTGACCTTCGGATCGAGGTCGGGGCTGGTGTCGCGGCCGGGGTCGGGGGCGAAGCCGTCCCAGGAGCCGACGAGGTGGGCGTCGGTGTGCTCCTCTCGCCTGCCGGGGCCGTACAGGTAGACGAGCAGGCCGTGGGTACGGGAACCGCGTCCGATGTCGGGAACCATCACAGCCGCCTGGTCACCAGGTCGTTCGCCGCGTCGTCGACGCGGGCGAGAAGTCGGATCAGCGCGCCCAGCGCGTGTTCGAGTTCGCCGGCGCGCGGGTGGCCGCCGCTGTTGAGGACGAAGGCGATCTGGTTGATGTTGTTGCCGATCCGGGCCAGCGCGGTGCGCAGAGCTGCGAGTTCGTCGATGGCCGTGTCGAGTCGTTCGTTGGTGTGCACGGCGGCGCGCCCGCGAGCGGCGCTCAGGCCGGCGGTGGCGAGGAAGCGGGCGACGGTGACGCCGCGCTGCGCGGCGGCGCCAGCGATCTCGGCTTTCTCTTCGTCGGACAGGCGGGTGGTCGTCTTGCGGGTGCGCTCGCTCGGGTTGCGGCTGCGGCGGCGCGGTGTGCGGTCGGGGAAGGCGGGCGTGCTCGGGCTCGCCTGCTCGCGCTGCTCGGCACGGTCCGCTTCTCCCCCGGTGACCGGCGCCCCCTGGCGCCGGCTGCCCGGCTGGTCCCCGTGCGCCCTCGCTCGGGGACCAGCCGGGCTTCCCCCGCCCTCCGGGGCGGGGGCAAGTGCGTACGACGGGCCGTAGGACCGTCGTACGCGATAGCTTGCTCCGCCAGGAGCCGTCGTGAGGTCACGCTGCTGTCCGGCGGTAATCACCTCCGAGTCGTCGGTGGTCACCGCCTCGTCTCCGGGGCCTGCTGCTGGATTTCGCGGACGAGTTCCTCGATCCAGTCCATGGCCAGGACCGGGTGGTGCAGGGTCCAGGGACGGCTCTGCTGCTCGCGCTGCACGATCCAGGTGCTGTCGGGGCCGGACTGGGCTCGGTGAAGGTGACCGCGCTGGTGCAGGACGGTCAGCCAGGAGTCGACTTCAGCGGGCGTGGCCGGGTGAGTGCGCATCGGGTGCTCTCCGCTTCTGCTCGGGAGGGATGTGGGGCGGGTGTCCGGAGCGGGTGACCGGCCGGGGTGACCGACTCGGTCACCCGCTTCGTGGGGGTTCGGTCAGGGCCGGGCGGAGGTGACCGGCTGCCGGTGCTGCTCGCGGAGCTGGGCCATCAGGGCGGTCAGGGTGTCGCTGGACAGCGGGATCTGCTGACCGCGGATCGCCTGGGCGACCACCTTGCGGGTCAGCTTGTCCTCGGCCCTGACCGCCGACCGGGCGATGTTCAGCAGCTGTTCAGTGTCCGGGTCGGGCCGCCGGTCACCGGGTGTCCGGGCAACCCGGTCAGTGACCGGCGGCGGAGTGACCGGCGGGACGGTGACCGCCGCCGGGCTGTCCTGGTCGTCGGTGACCGGGGTGGTGTCGTCGGCGCGGTCGGTGACCGGCCGCGCCGTGTCCGGCTGTCCGGGCAGGCCAGCGGCCTTATGCGGCTGACCGCGGTGACCGGTGACCGGCGCCGGACTGTCCGCCGGACTCGTGTCTCCGGCCAGTGACCGGGGGGCGGGAGCCTGCTTGTCCAGCGACAGCGGCGGCCGGTCGGTCAGCGCGGTGACCGGCTGACCGGAGGTGACCTGACCGGCCGTCGGCTGCTGCTGACCGACCCGGTCAGTCCGGGTGACCTCGACGGCGTCACCTGGGTCGCCCTGACCCGGCTGACCCGAGTGACTGGCCTGACCGAGGTCTTCGCGGTCACTGCTCTTGACCGGCCCCCGGGCGATGAGGATGTAGAGGTGGACCGCGCCGGCGAGGGCGAGCGGGGCGATGGTGGACAGCACCGCGACCACCATGTCTCCGAGGCGGAGGCCGGTGCCGGCGACCGCGTCCGCGTTGAGCCGCACCGCGTGGAGCGCGTTGGCCCAGATGCTGGCGGCGGTGGCCGTACCGAAGAGCGCCCAGACGTAGAGCCGGGCACGCAGGGGCGCGTCGCGCAGGACCAGGAGCGCCCGGATGCCGTAGGCGATAAAGCCGTCGATCACCAGGGGGAAGAGGTAGGTGAGGAAACCTCGGATGTGGATGGCGACGGCCATCTGCTGGAGGGCGTCGTACGACAGCGCGCATCCCGCGCCGCCCAGGGCGATGACGACCGCGCGGTCCCAGCCGGATATGTGCGCCGCCTTCTGCGCACTCGTGGAGGTCATGCCGCCGTCCCGAAGTCGTAGCGAACCAGGCGCTCGCCGTCGGCCTCGGGTAGCAGAGTGGCCGTCTCGGGTTGGTTCATGTCTCGGTTGCGCAGGGCGCGGCGGAGTTCGCGGTACTTCTTCTTGGCATGCTCCTCGGTGACCTTCAGGAGCCAGGCCAGGCGCTGCTCGGTCACTCCGTGGCGGTAGGCCGCGTAGATGACCGCGCGGCGCTCGGCCTGGGTGAGGTGGACGTCGCGCCCGTCGATCGTGTCGTTGACGCGGCTGTAGTCGAGGCGTTGGGGGAGCTTCTCGTGCAGTGGCTCACGTTCCTCCTCGGTCAGTCCGCCTCGGATACCGTCGGTGTCTCCGCCCTCCAGTGCGGCGTCCAGGCAGGTGCGGCGGACCGGGCACTGGCCGCACAGCGACTTCGCGGCGGCAATCTTGTCGGTCTCGTCGGGCTCCGGGAAGAACATGTCGGGGTCCACCGGGTTGTACTCGGTGTTCTGGCAGACGGCCTCGTCCTGCCAGGTCTGGTCGCCGAGCGACCGGTGGCGGGCTGGGCTGATCGTCGTGGGGGTCATGCGGTTGCTCCGATCGCTCTCCGCGCGCGGTGGGCATCGGCGGAGAGGTGTTGCTGGGTCGGGAAGTACGTGGGGCAGCACGCTGGGTGCGCGGCTCGGCGTGGCGGCCTGCTGCCGGTCAGGCGGCGTGGGGCTGGCGTCTGCGGTCGACGGGCTCGAAGGTGACGCGGGTGGTCATCTCGGCGAGCCGGGAGGCGACGCGGTCCCCGAGGTGTTCGCGGAGGTCGCGCATGGCGAGGTTGGTAGTGATCAGCGTGGGGAGCATCAGGTTGTAGCGGCGGTTGATCAGTCGGTAGGTGATCTCCTCGACCCACTCGGAGGCCTTGGCCGCGCCGAGGTCGTCCAGGATCAGTAGCGGGTAGCGGCTGACCGTCTCGAGTTCGCGTTCGGTGTCGTGTCCGGGGCGTGGGCGCAGGTCGGCGTAGAGGTCGGCGGCCGTGGTGGCCCACCACCGGACGACGATGCCCGCTTCGACGAGGGTTCGAACCGCGCCGTACACCTGGTGGGTCTTGCCCGAGCCGGTGACGCCGGCCAGGAGCAGGCTGGGGCCGGCGGTGATCTGCCGTCGTGCGCCGGGGTTGGGTGCCCCGGCCTGGGCGATCACACTGCGGGTCCAGGTCAGTACCTCGGGGTGGTCGGCGCGGGCGGTCCGGTAGCGCGGCGGCATCCGGGCGTCCAGCAGGCCCAGCGGGGTGTAGGGCTGGTCCTCGTCCGGGGCGTCGGAGAGGTGCTTTGGGTTCATGCCCCGGGCGGTGAGGATCCGCTGCAGTCGCTGGAGGGCTCCGTCTCCGAGGAGTTCGGGCTCGCGGCTCATCACAGCTCCTCCGCGTAGGCGGCGGCCGCGTCGACCGGGTTGGTCCATGCTCGGTGCGTCGGGCCGGGCCGGGATGCCGTCTGGGCGGGGACGCGGGCATTCATGGCGTCGTTCACCAGGCTCGGCAGCCTGGAGGGATGGCCCTGGATCTCGGCGTAGCGGGCGAGGCCGGCGCGGATGTGGTCCACGTCGATGTCTTCGGCGAGCAGCTTCTTCAGCAGGCGACCGAGGTGTCCGAGGACGTCACCGGGCGGGCGCTCGGTGCAGGAGCCCACGTACTCGGCGAGGAGGTTCCCGGCTGTGACCGTGCCGTCGGACGCTGTGCGTCCCGTAGGTGAAGACGATCCAGGATCCATGATCCTGGATCCGGACGTCGAGGCTCCGGCGAGGGTTCGCGGAGGGTTCGTCGAAGCCTCCGCGAACCGGCCTTGACCTGCGGGTTCACCTCCCGTTGGGGAGACCTTCCCGCTGGTGTCGGGATGCGTGTTGTCGCTGGTGCCCGGCGCCGTGGTGCGGTCGCCGTGCGGACGCGCGAGCTGTTCGGGGTGCGGGTCGACGGCTCGGTGAGGATTCGTCGATGGCTCGTCGAGTGCTCCCCGGGTGTTCGCCTCGGCCTTGACGCAGACTCCCTTGCACGGGCCGCACCTCTTGTCGCTGTTGTGGGCGACGCAGACCGGGAGACGGGACTGGCTGGGCCGGTCGATCTTCTGGTGCTCGTACCAGCCGGTGATGTGGAGATAGCGCTTGCCGTCGCAGCCGGTGTACCGGCAGATCAGTCCGGCGTCGGCGAGTTGCTGGAGGTCCTCCTCCACATGTACGGGAGTGTGCTCGGCGCGCAGCGGCCACAGGAGGCCGGCGATGATCGCCGGGTTGTCCCGGTGCCTCCCGTGGTCGTCGGACTGAGTGAACAGGCCGATGTAGGTGACGACCGCGGAGACCGAGCAGGCCGCGACGCTTTCGTTGACGAACAGGTCGGGCTTGACTGTCCGGATGCGGGCCATCAGCCCTCCCGACGAGCTCGACGACGCTCGAGCCGCTGGCACCGGCCCCGCGTCGAGCCTGCCGGGATTCCCCTGCCGGGTGGGCGCATGTGATACTCCGTCCTCATGGACGGGGCTGCGCGGTTGTCGCCTGCAAGCTGGCCACGCGGCCCCGGATCATTGGGTGCCCTCGGCGAGGGCAGCCGACGGATGCCCGGGAGTTGCCGCTCCCGGGCATCGTCGTTTGGCCCCACCCCGGCATGGACCGTTTTCATGGGTGGATGGCACGATGATCACACTAGACTGAGATGGGGCACCGCTGTCAACCAGCGAAAATGAAGACAGGGCAACCATCCACCCCAGTGAAGGCGACGCGACCGGAGGACGGCCACGATGGACCACCAGAACAACCCACCTGCGACACAGGCGGGTGACGGGGCCACACTCGCCGGCCGCCTGGACCGACTGTTCACCACCGTCCACCCGAAGGGCCGCGGCCCGTACAGCTACGAGGAAGTGGCGTCAGGCATCCGCCGACAGGGCGGCCCGACCATCTCCGCGAGCTACATCTGGCAACTGAGGACCGGCGCCAAGGACAATCCGACCAAGCGCCACCTTGAGGCTCTCTCCACCTTCTTCGGCGTGAAGCCCGCCTACTTCTTCGATGACGACGAATCGGAGAAGATCGCCGCCGAACTCGACGCGCTCGCCGCCATGCGCGATGCGGGCGTGAGATCAGTGGCTCTACGTGCATCCGGACTCTCCGACAAGAGCCTCAAGATCATTACCGAATTCATCGAACGCGCCCGCGAACTCGAAGGCCTCAGGGCCTCCGACGAGGATTCGACCATCGATATGAATTCCAGTGGCAAACATCACGACGACATGAAGTGACGCCCCGTCGGCAAGGATTCATCACCCCATTTGCGCACTATTGTCCGCATTTTCCCGGCGTAGTCGACAGCCCTCCAGATGTGCGACCGGAAATCATTCATATACCCGCCACGGCATCGCGGCAGTAAGTCGCACGTTCGAGAAGTGTCGGAGTCGGAGGGCAAATGAAATCCCGTCGTTCGGGGCCCTCCCCAGATCAGGGAATCCGACTCGAATCCGTCCTGGATGATCTCGACCTTCCCGACCCCTTCAAGATCGAGGAACTACTCGCCCGCGTGTCCAAGAAGCGCGGCCGGCCTATCCACCTGCACACATTCCCAGCGATCACCGGTGACGAACTGCCCTGCGGAGCCTGGCTCGCCACGGAGAAGGCGGACCACATCCTCGTGGAGGACGCCACCAGCCCTCTCCACCGGGACCACATCGTGCTGCACGAGATCAGCCACATGCTCCTCGGACACACGCCTCGCCAAACCCTCGGCCGCGCCTTCCACCACCTCGACACCGATCTCGTGACGGGTGTACTTGGCCGCACGAGCTACGAGACCGAGGAGGAGCGGAGCGCGGAGACGCTGGCCGGCCTCATCGCGACCCGTGCCGCTCTGCGTGGAAACGGCGACCGGACCACCCCCAGCACCTTGCGCCGGCTCAATGCCGCGCTCAGCGACACGTGAGACTCCCCCACACATGATTGACGCGATACCCGCCGTCCTGCTCTGGGCCGTCACGCTTTGGCGTGCCCGCTCCGCCTTCCGGAGACCCGAACGACTCAGCCTCTGGCTGGCGTTCGCGGCACTCGCTCTGGCCATGACGGTCCGGCCGGTCGCTATCGCGGCGGCGGTCGACGAGCATCTGCACATCACCAACCTGTCGTTCCTGATCAAGCACATCTGCGGGACCGTCGCGGCGGCATCGGTCCTCACCTTCGTCGCCGACATGGCCGAGTCGAAGACCGGGATGCGCGTATCCAGGCTGCACAAGGCCGTACCTGCCGTCACGGTCGTCCTTCTGGCTGCCTGCTTCTTCGCCACGCCCCAGCGTCACGAGGCGGAGGATCTCCTGGCGGACTACGCCGACCATGCCACGATCCTCACGTACGGCGTCGTATGGACCTCCTACCTCGGCGCCGCCCTGCTCAGCGCCACGCTGCTTTGCTTTCGCTGGGGGCGCCGCCCCGACAGCGGACTCGTCGGCCGAGGGCTGATCCTCACCGGCACCGGCACCGCCGTCGGTCTCATATACGCCCTCCACCGCGTCGCCGTGCTGTTCATTGACTACGTCGGCAGCAGTCCCCTCGGCGAACACGTCAACCACGCGCTCAGCACGGGCCTGCTTTTCCTGGCCCTACTACTGATCGTGCTGGGCAGCACCCTCCCCGCCGCCCCACGCGCCCTCGCCCGCATCCGGTCCCACTGGCAGCTTGTCAGCCTCTACCCCCTGTGGCGCACCCTCACCGACGCCGTCCCGGAGACCCGGCTCGACACCCCGCCAAGCCGCGCCGTCGACGCCACCAACCCACTGCGTACGCATGACCGGCTGTACCGGCGCACCATCGAGATCCGCGACTCGATCCTCACTCTCGCCGACCACGCACCGGCGGAACTGCGCGGACGTGCCTACGACCACGCCACCTCCCTCGGCTTCATCGGCGCCCACGCCGACATCACCGCCGAGGCCTGCTGGCTCGCCGTCGCCCGCGAGGAACGGCTCCGCGGCGCGGTCACCGGCTCCGGCGAGCCCATGCCTCCTGCCAGCGGAGGCCGCGACCTCGCCACCGAGATCCGCGCCCTTACCACCCTTAACACCGCCTACCGCTCCCGCGCCACGCAGGACTTCCTCCGCGCCCACCTTGAGGAGACACCGGCATGACCACCACCACGCAGCTTCCACCCACTGCCGCTGCTCCTGCCGAGCGGCGCTCCGCCCGCCTCATCACCGAGGTCCTGGCGCCCGCCAACCTGGTCATCGGCGTCCTGCTGGTCATCGGCTGGCACTCCACCAACTCCCCTGCGGGTGCGGGCTGGGGCCTGCTGGCCGGCGCCTTCTGCGGCGGCCTGCCGATTGCCTACATCGTCGCCGGCGTCCGCCGGGGCCGCTGGAGCGACAAGCACCTCAAGGTCCGCTCCCAGCGGTGGATACCGCTCTTCGTCACCCTGGGTTCCGTCCTCGTCGGCACGGGCCTGCTCCTGGCTCTCGACGCGCCGCGCGAGGTCGTCGCCCTGGTCGCCGCCATGATCGCCGGCCTGCTGCTGACCATGGCAGTCACCGTCTGGTGGAAAGTCAGCGTCCACACCGCCGTCGCCTCCGGCGTCGCCGTCGTCATCACCGTTGCCTACGGCTGGTGGGCCGCCCTCCTCTTCCTCGGCGTCGCCGCTGTCGGCTGGTCCCGGGTCTCGCTGCGCGACCACACGACGGCACAGGTGATCGCGGGGACCATCCTGGGCGGCACTGCGGCAGCAGTGGTGTTCGCAGGGTTGCGCTGACCCGCCCGCACAGGTTCACCGCATCAGCGGACCGACAAATATCCACCGGATCGGTCAGCCGTTGGACAGTGTCGCTTGGCACCGCCATCCGGGTCACCTTGGCACGAGCTTGGGTCGCAGACGGACGGACACGGTGCGGCGCCCGTTGACCAGGTGGTTTCGTTTATGTCTCGCGACAGCACTTGTGGATGGGTGTCCTCGGACAGCAAAGTTAGTCGCTGGAGTCGTGCTGACCTGCGCCGACTGGATTCGTTGGCAAAAGATCTCGCTGGGCCTTGTTGCGAGCCGACTGCCGGTTCGGTCCTTGCGCTGGAAAACGACACGTCGAGCTGGATCCCGTACCACGCGGCGCTCAGGGCCGGTCTCGGCGGACGTCCCTGCGCCGTCGTTCGAGTTGGGGGAGCCAGTGCTCGGGCGGCTGGGGATCTGTAGCCGCCACCGCCCAGCCATCCTCTTCTTGGGGGTTCCGAGGAGCCCAGGAGCGCGGTGGGTCCAGTGCGAGGACGTCCCTGACGAGTGCTCCCATGGCATCGGGGATGTCCCGGTCAAGGTGGTTCAGCAGGAGAGGAATTCCTAGCGGGCCCCGTCGAGGGGCTGCCGTCCGGTAGGTGACCTGGCAGAAGGCATCCGCTTCGAAGACGACTCCGTGGGTGTCGGTCGGCCCCTCCTCGTCCGAAAACCAGACCAGCCGATCGCCGGCGACCAGTCGTTCCCGACCGAGGAGCATGCCGTTCCGCACTGTTCCGTTCCTGTCGAGGAACGGAACAGGGTCTTCGTATGCGCCAGGATCATCGTCGCTGATTCCCGCCACGTGCCCAGGGTTGTTCGTGGCGTGGATCTCCAGTAGATCGCCGTCCGCGTGGGCCTGCCAGATATCGAGGACCTCAGCGGAAGAGCTGAGCAGATGGGGGTATGCCGTGAGCGCGAACAACTGCCCGGCCCTCATGGGCAGGACGACGCGGTCGTCCGCGCGTAGGCGATGAATAGCAGGAATCGGCTCCCAGGTGGTGATCCCGGTCGCCTCGCCCTGGCATTGGCGGATCGCCTCGATGGCCGTTTCCAGAGAGACTCGGAAGAACTCCCGTTCTGCGGTGACCCGTTGGGCAGTGAGGAGGCGGTGGACAGCCCGTTCTACGTCTACGGCGTGGGTCGAGATTGTCCTGAAGAGCACCTCGAATGGGAAGGGGACCGACGTACGTGACAGCTCCTTCGCCCGGTCCTCCGCGAGCCGGTCTGAGTAGCCGATCTTGAGCATGTCCGGGAAGGCAGGGTTCCGCTGGACGTACACGAACCCGGTCACCCGAGGGGGAGGCAGGGGAGTCCTGGTGCACATCCCCCGTGAGTCGCCGGATTGCTGGTTCTTCTTGGCTCCCCTGGAGAATCCGGAGAGCGCGACCGGTGGGTCGGTCGACAGTGCTACGACCCCGCCTTCGAGGTCGCGATGAGACGATGCAGTGATGTGGCGTCCCGAGGAGAAGTGCTCGACCTGCGCGCTGGGCAGACGCCGCAACGCCTCTGCGAGCGGCTCAATCCCCTCGTGCTCGTCGTGGTCGCGGTCACGGGCGCCCGGGAGAGACCGGATCAGTGCCTCGGTAGCAGCTTTCGTGACCAGGCCAGCGAGTTCCCGGCCGATGGGCGCGTACAGCGCGCCCAGATGGGTGGACTCGATGTCCCATTCGTCCTGCTCGCTGTGTGATTCCGCGTAGAGGTCAATGGGGACGCCGGAGCGCTTTGCTATGAGGAGCAGCTCGCAGGCATGGGCTGGGTTGTCCAGGTCGAAGGCGAAGTGGGCCCGCATTCCCAGGGACTCCGTCCTGGGCTTGTGGCAGATGAGTAGAAGTCGGCTCGTGTGTTCGGGATCCCGCTCGAAACCGAGAGGCAGCACTCCCTCGCTGAGTGCGGCGCGGGCGGCCTCTGTCTCCTCCGGGGTCCGGACGATGATGTTCCACCAGGGCAGAGGGCCAAATGTGCCATGTCTCGCCTGGGCGTTGGGGACGCAGGAGCCGACGGGGTAGCTGCCTCGGAAGTTGAGCGACCGGTTCAGGAAGGTCAGGATGCAGGCGTCCTGGAAGCGCTCCTGCTGTGTACGGTTCCGCAGCAGGTTGCGCTCGGTGGCGGTAAGACATCCGATCGCCTCGGCGAGCGCCTCGAGTTGCTCGTCGACCACGTCCGAGGCGCGGGCGATGACTGGCCGCAGACCGTGGTTTAGCCGGGGGTGACGGATTGCTTTCCGGAGGTATCCCCTGGCTGCGGTGAAGCAGGCCGCTTCCGCACCCAGCTTCCATAGATGCCTGGCCCCGTGCGCGGGAAACCGCTTCATCCAAAGGTCTTGAGCCTCGCTGCCTTTCCTGAGCATGGCAAGTGACGCGGCATGCTGGACACGTGCGTCGGGCTCCTCAGCCAGACGGGACCAAATGGTGTCGGAGTATTCCTCCAGGGGTGTGAGTGAACGAGGCGCCAGAGCTTCTGCGGTGCGAGGGGTCTCCACGCTCCAGTGCCGGGTCACTTCCCTGGCTACCTGGGCGGCGTTGGCCACGCGAGAACGCCGACGAGCCCAGTGGTCCAGGAGAAGGGCGTACGTGCTTTCCGGATCCTCGGCGCGCAGGCCGAGGCCCAGCAGCAGAAAAGAACCTGTGAGTCCGTCGCGCTCCACGTGCTGGCGGACATGCTTGACCAAGCTGGCGAGCTGATCTGTGTCAGGCTTGGAATCGGCGAAGAACGGGTGCTTTGCCAGCAGTCCAGTGATGTGCCTGGTGGACCGGCCATGCGCGTCCAGGACGGCGATCCGCAGAATCAGGAGGGCGCGCAGTAGATCCACATAACCCGGGTCGCTGGCGATCCGCTCTGGATCGAGCAACGGGTGGCGACCGAATGCGGTGGCGATGCCAGTGCAGATCTTCTGGATCCACTGCTCGCGCAGCTCGGTCAAGCCAGTGGTGGAAGGCACAGCTCTAATCTCCCCTGTTTATACGGACGGCGGTGAGGCCCTCTCCGACCTCCACAGCGGAGATCGCCCCACCTCATGAAAATGCTGCTGGCGGATGGTGCCGGAGTTCTACCGGATCTGCGGGTGACCTTGCAGCCGACGGCGCACCCGTGGGGCCGCGGTGCCCCGGAGAGCCAGCCAGGGCGCTCACCATCCTTGCCTGTCGCATCAGCGGAGTGTACGAGTCGCCACTGACAGAGCCGTACTGGGAAGCATTTGTGCGAGGATCCGAGTGCCCGCGTTCGACGCTGGCCGCGGTTGGCCTCGCCCTCGCCGGCCGGGCCGGTGCCCTAATGGCACGAGTCTTCGGGGTGTCCGTCAACCGCAACACGGTGTTGCGGCTGCTTGACACGTTGCCCGAGCCTGAGGAACCGTCCCCTCTGGCGGTCGGCGCCCCCGACGACCATCCCTCCGTTGTCCGTAACGGAGGGCATAAGGGCTGTGCAGCCGTGTTCGCCGAGAACAGCGTTCCGCTCCCTCGCACGTTCTGGGCGCATCGGCACGCGACTGCCTGGCGAACGCGATCAAGGCAGTAGCTCCAGAGCATCCCTTGCGGCGGCAACTCCTGGTGGTCTGACCACGCGGGCAATGGCCGGAGCGTCAGCGCGAAGCAGCCGAGCTGACGTGGCCGACCATTCCAGGTATGAGACCTGATGCGCGGGAGCTCACTCCACCCGGGTTCTACCGTCGCACCTGAATGAGCGCGTGAGTTCCGCTCGTACGCCAGGCAGCCCCGGACGGTTCGAGGGCGTCCAGTGCTTCCTGCTCCAAGCCGACGATGACGTCGGACTTCAGGGTCCGGAGCGCCGCGACGGCCCCCGGGAAGTAGGCAGTGAGATCGGTGAAGGGCGCCGTGGCATCCCACAGCTGGTCGCCCACCAGGCGACGGTAGTTGAGGTCGCCCTTCAGGATGGTGAGCGTGGCGCTCTCGAACTCGCCGCGAAGGTCCTTGGGCATCCCCTCGTACGGCAGCGGAGCGCAGAAGAAGGGGTGGGTGCGGACCTCCAGGCTTCCTGCCGCCATGGCCTTCCACAGTCGGCCGCCGATCCGGCTGGCTTCGCCGGGCGCCTCGGTGAGGCGACGGAGGCAGTCGACGACGTCAGCCGTCATCGCGTCGGAGACGTAGTAGGGGTAAGGCTTGACGTGCAGCACGACACGTTCGGCGTGCCGCTGTTCGAGGAGGTGGTCGATGAGGATCAGATCCGGGATGAGCTCTCGTCCCGCGTTGTCCGCCACCACAGCGACGGTGGAGGACGCTCCGGCGGGCAGGAGCTGCCACAGCAAGGCGCTGTCGTCTGCGACCAGCGTGGAGGTAGTGGCGTCACCGATCGCCGGCTCCCTCGCTGCAACGCGGAAGCCAAGATCCGCGCGGTTGCCCCAGAGTGAGGCGTGGAGCAGGGCCGTGGCCCGCTCGTCGGCCGGCGCGTCCGCAAGCGCGTCGAGGGCTCGCAGCTCCTCCTCCACCGCCTCGCCTCGCAGTTCGGCCTGCTTGAATGGCGCGAACGGATCAACTCCCTGCCATGGGCCGGTGCCGAAGTACTCAATGGCGGCGAGGAGCCTGCGGTAGAAGTAACTCTCCGCCCACAGGAACGGGGCGTCGTACCACGAGCGCCCAAAGTGCTCCTGCCCCCAGTACGCCCAGCGCACGTGGTCGTGTTCCGCGGAGGCAAGCGGTTCGACGACGCCGTTGGTGATCTCGTCCAGCAGTGCGTCAAGGGCCTCGTGCTGTCGGCGACCGTACGGGAAGGCGTCTCGCACCTGCTGGATGAGCGCAGGGTGGCGTTTGACCAGCACGCCCCAGGCGAACGAGCCGGGCTCGTTGCTCAGGATGACCGGAGCACCGACTGGTTCGGCGGCGCGAATGGCCTCGCCGCCCGAGGTCCGGGAAGTCTTCTCTGTCATGGTGTTCAAGTCCTTCGGTTCTCGCTCACGAATCCATGATCCCCAGGGCCACAACGCCGGCCGCGCTGCCTACCAGGACCTCGCCCGTCGCGGGTTCGAAGGCCGCGCAGTGCAGTGAGGCGTCCACCCGGACCTTGGCGATCTGCCGCTGCTCGCCGAGCGACCACACGCGCACCGTCCCGTCCGCCGCAGCCGACACAAGGCGGTCCTCGTCACTCATGAAGCCCAGCATGAGGATGCGGCCTGTGTGGCCGGAGAGGTGAGAGGTGAACCGGTCCGTCCCCAGGTGACGTACCGCGATGTCGCCGGTTCCCGCCCCGACCGCCACCCGGTTGCCCGGACCGTCCACGGCGACGGCCCGTGCCCACCCGCTGGGGCTGCTGAACCGGCTCTTGAACTCCCCGGTCGGGGCCTGCCACACGCGTACCGAACCGTCACCACCGCAGGCTGCCAGGAGGTCTCCGCTGTCGTCGAAGGAGAGCGATCGCAGCCGACCAGCGTGCACGTCCTGGCTCCACAGCAGCGTCCCGGTGGGCAGATCCCAGCACCGGAGGTGTCCGTCGCCGGTGCTCGCGGCAACACGAGGCGTCAAACGGGCCATCGCCACGGCCCACGTACGCGGGGTGTCCTGGTTCAGGGTGAGCGACCAGGCCGTGTCCAGCAGCGACCAGACTCTGACGGCCCCGTCGCCACAGGCCGCAGCGACGTGTTCCTCGCCGCAGGCCAGGGACCAGACGCGTCCGTGGGCCGCCGGCAGCTTCCGGCTGACTGTCGCAGTCGTGGCGTCGATGACGTCGACGCCGCCGGCCCCGTCGCCGACCACGGCGGTGCGTCCGTCGGCCGCGAACTGCGTGGACCACACGGTGTTCGAGCCGTTGGCCAGGGTCCTGAGCTTGCTCTTCCCCACGGTCCAGACGCGGACAGCGCCGTCCTCGCATCCGGCGATCACTGTGCCGTCGCCTGTTCTGGCGAGTGAGCGCACCCAGTCCACCCCCGGTGGGAGCTGCGTCTCGCCCACTGGTCTGTCCGCCGAGAACGCCTGGATCCTCGGCTCCTCCGTGGCGGCGACGAGGACGTCGTCCTGCGGGGACAGAGCGACGGCGCGCACGCGCGCCTTGAGGTCGGTTGTCCGGCGGACGAGCGTGAGTTTCCCGTCGGCCGCATGCCACACGGCTACGGAACGGTCACCAGACCCGGAAGCCAGGAGGGAGGAGCCCGGAGCGAAGGCCACGGAGCGTACCCAGTCCCGGTGTGCCGCACGTTCGTCCAGGAGGCGGCCGGTGCGCAGGTCGAAGAGGCGAACAAACTCGTCCTCGCCGGCTGCGGCCACGAGCGAGTCGGAGTCCCCGCCGATCGCCACAGACCAGACGGGAGTGCCGGCCGCCCGCATCGTACGCAGGAGCACGAGCCGCTCCAGGTCCCACGCGCATACGGCTCCGTCCTCGGCACCGGAGACCAGGACGGGGTCGGCTGAGGAGAAGGCGAGGCTGCGGATGCGGCGGTTATGCCCGGGCAGCACCCCGACGGGTTCGCCGGTGTCCGTGCGCCACAGCCGGATCGCTCCGTCGTCCCCAGCCGAGGCGAGGAGCATCCCATCCGCGGAGAGCGCGGTGGCGAACACCCAACCGGTATGGGCCTCGTGAGCTCGGAGGAGCTTGCCCGTGTTCAGGTTCCACAGCCTGACCACCCCGTCCTCGCCGCCCGATGCCACCAGGTCGCGGACGGCAGACACGCTGACGACCGCACCGATGTGACCGCGCTCCGTCGCCGCCGCGGAGCTCTCCTCCGGGGACAACAGCCACCTCGGGGCGAGCACCAGCCCCTCCCCCGCTGCGCCCTCCAGGGGTGGAGTGGCCTCGGGAAAGGGTGCGCGACGCAGCACGATCGAGAGGGTCGAGGCGATGTCGGCCGGGCTCTCCAGCCCGCTCAGCAGATACCCGGCGCCGGTCAGGGCTCGGGCGGTCGCCCACACCTGGTACTGCGGATGGCCGACATCATGCCGCTTGGGCAGGGCGTCAAGCACAGCGGTGTCCGCAGTCAGCGACTGGTGTCCGACGAGTGCGACCTTGCGCATCACGTACGTCGGCGAGGCCAGCAGGCTGACGAGCTCGGCGTCGAGGCCGGCCTCACGCAGGTGGTAGGGAAGATGGCGCCACAGGTAGCCGTCGGTCTCGTCCAGGGTCTCCCAAGCACCGCCTGTGCTCCGCCGGTATGTCTCCACCAGGGATCGGTGAAGGGCCGCCCGCTGATCCCCGACCAGATGACGCAGGTAGGACCGGAACACGTCGTGCAGCACGATGGCGTTCCGGTCGGCGAGGTAGGCACTGATCAGAGACCGGTCGGACAGTACCTGGCAGAACTGGCGCACCACGTGGGGAGCCCATCCGTTCGCGGTGCCCCACCAATGGGTGAGTACCGACATGGGGATCGGCACCGACGGAGGGAACACCGCCAGGGAGAGGTACCGGTCCCGCAGGTCAGTGCGCCCGGCGATCGAGACGCTCTCGCCGAGGCTGCGGAGGCTGGACTCGAGCGCCTGCCCGATGGCGTTCCTGCGCTGGTCGGAGTCCCAGACGTCGAAAGCCTGAGGTCCGTACGCGCGGATCGTCGCGTTCGTCTCCGTGACGGCGCGACCGGCGGGGGCACCGGCTCCGACCTCCTGCGAGACGTTCGCCCCAACGATCGACGCAAGCAGGGGCCATCCTCCGCACACGCCTGCGAGGCGTGCGGCCTCGGTGTCGTCCAGGGCCCCTACGTTACGGACGAGCAGCTCGCGGATCTCCCCCGGAGCCATGGGCCCCAGGCGCACGACTCGGGCGGAACTAGGACACACGCGCACGTTCCTCGTGGTCACGAGCCGTACGCAGTCCTCGCCACCGAGCAGGAAGGGGCCGAGGTCGGTGGCGGACCAGACGTTGTCGACGATGAGGAGCGCGCGTCGTCCCTGGAGCAGACGGGCAAGGCGGAACCCGGCCTGCTCCGGGTCCGCGAGGGACGGACGGTTGCCGTCGAGGTGGACGCACAGGTCGGAGATCAGCTCGACGACCCTGGCGGCCGTGCATCCCTCGCCGGTCTCCACCCAGAGGATCTCCGAGAAGGATTCCCGGACGCGGGGGTCGTGGCACACCTGGGTGGCCAGCGTCGTCTTCCCGAACCCGCCAGGGCCGCACAGGGCGACGGTGGCGACGCTGTCGTCCTGCGTCGCCTCCCGGAGTACGGAGACGAGCCCTTCGAGATCTTCAGACCTGTGCACCAAGCCGGGCTCCGGAACGGGTATCGGGAGGTAGTCGTCCGGCGCCGGCGCGACCGAGGGCGTAGGAACACCGACGGAGTCCCAGAAGCGCTGCCGCACCTCCGAGTCGCTCCGTTCCAACGCAGTGTCGAGTAACGCCTGGGAGTCCGGTGCGACGACGATCTCCTCGCCCCGGGCCTCCCAATTGGACACCGTCCGGTCGCTGACGCCGAGGTAGGACGCGAAGCCACGCACGCTCCGACGCGTCGCGAGCCGCAGAGCACGCGCCTCCCGTCCGGTCCAGCGCTGCACTGTGGCCACCTGAGCTCCTTCGACCGACACCGACGACGGTAACAGGGTAGAGCGGGCTGACCAGCGGCGTAGGGCCTTCGCTGCGACGGGAGTTCAGCACGGATGCAGCACCCGGGCCATTCCGGCCAGGTCTGAGCGAGGCGCGCTCGTCGCCCTGGACAGCGACGGTGCTGCACCGCGAGTGCGACACCACGGCAGCCCGCTGACCAGCTCCGCTCGGCAGTCTTCTCGGCACGGAGCGCCACGGCTCCGTAAGTAGTCGAGAGGGGTGGTCACAGCGTGACTGGAACGAAGGAGCGACAGGGCGGTCCGGACGACTGGTCAGGAGGCCAGATCGCCTACTACCAGGCGCGAGCCAGCGAGTACGACGCCACGTACAGCACCCGCATGGACATGCCGCGGCTCGCGAAGGGCCTGGACTCGCTGCCGATCGGCGGTGACGTCCTGGAGATCGCCTGCGGCACGGGCCAGTGGACGCAGTTGCTGTCCCACCGGGCCCGCAGCCTGACCGCGTTGGACGCGGCGCCGGAGATGCTCCGCCGGGCCCGCGACCGTATGAGAGGGACTGAGACCCGCTTCATTGAGGCGGACGTCTTCGAATGGGAGCCGGACCGCCAGTACGACACGGTGTTCTTCGCGTTCTGGCTCAGCCACGTGCCGCCTCTGGAGATGGAACCGTTCTGGGATCTGCTCAGGTGGGCCCTGGTGCCCGGCGGTCGCGTGGTGTTCCTCGACGACTCGCCGGCGAAGGCGGAGATCGAGGACCGGGTGGAAGCGGCACCCGTGCCGGCCGTCCATCGCACCCTCTCCGACGGTTCCCGCCACGTCGCCGTGAAGGTGCTCCGAGACCCCACCGAGCTCACCTCCCAGCTGAACGGCCTGGGTTGGGACACCAGCGTCGAGGCGATCGATCCCTTCCACCTCGCCGGCGTGGCCCGTCCCAGGGAGGGAGCGTGACCACCCTCAACGGCTACGCGGCCCGGCCGAGCGTCCGAGTTGGTGAGGTCCTACGCCTGCACATCGCCACCACCGCTCCCCGCTTCCACGTCGACTTCTACCGCTGGGGAGCCAAGCCGCAGCACGCGGGGCACGTCGAGTGGCCCGGCCGGACCACCTCCACCGGACGCTTCGACGCGGACTGGCAGTGGCCCGCGTACGAGTTCCTCGTCCCCCCGGAGTGGCGGTCCGGTGTCTACATCGCGGTGCTGGGCACCGAGCGCGCCTCCGGCATACCGCCGCTGGATGCCCGGGAGGCGCGCATCCTCCTGGTCGTCACCCCCTCCGCGCCCTCCGGCCGCGGGATCCTGTACAAGATCCCGACGTTCACCTACCAGGCGTACAACACGGCAGGCGGCGGCAGCCTCTACAGCGCCGCCCAGGTCACGACGCACCGGCCCGGAGGCGGTGTCGGCGGGCCCGTGAAGGGCCTGCCGGACGCGTTCGACCCGTCATCGCCCCGGCAGACGTTCGCCCACTGGGACGCCCCCTTCATCGCATGGATGGAGCGGAACCGGATCGAGGCCGACTACTGCACCGACCTGGACCTCCACGAGGGGCTGTTCCTGCGCGACGGATACCGCCTCCTGGTCGCCGCCGGTCACGACGAGTACTGGAGCACCGACCTCCGACGCGACGTGACCGCCTTCCGGGACACCGGCGGCCACATAGCCAACTTCGGGGCCAACACCTGCTGGTGGCGCGTCGGCGTCACCCCGGACGGGACGGGGCTGTCCTGCGACAAGTTCCCGCCCGGAGCCCCCGCCGGCACCGAACCGGACAGCTCGTACGGGTGCCCGGACCACTGGTGGGAGTCGGAGCCGGAGAACACCCTCCTGGGCGTGAGCTACCGCAACGGCGGTGGCCACTGGGACGGCACCCGCGCTTCCCAGGGCTTCATCGTCACCGACGCCGGCCACTGGGCCTTCTCCGGCACAGAGCTCAGGACCGGAGACAGCCTGGGACACGGCGGGGCGCTGATCGGCTACGAGTGCGACGGCGCGGCGTACGAGTACGACGCCGCCGGCCGACCGCGCCCCACCGGCCAGGACGGAACGCCGAAGGACTTCGAGATCCTCGGCATCGCCGAACTCCCCTCGGACTGGAACTTCGCCGCCCGTGAGCCGCTGTCGAGCCCCCGGACCGCCACGCTCGGGGTCTTCACCGCAGGCGGCACGGTCTTCTCCGCCGCCACCACCGACTGGGCCCGTCTCCTGGCCACCGACCCCCAGGTCGCCGCGATCACTCGCAATGTCATCACCCGGCTCTCCTGACCGAAGGGATGGAATCGTCGTGTCCGGAAACGGAAACGTACAGCCGCTCAACGTGATCATCGGTGTCAACGGCATCGGCATGGGACACACCGTCCGGCAGAGCGTGATCGCCCAGTTCCTCCGCGACCGCGGGCACCGCGTCCGGATCGTCACCAACGGCGCCAGCCGGGCCGAGTACTTCGGAGACCTCGGGTTCCCCGCCTGGGACAGTTGGATGCCGACGCTGCTCGCGTGCGGCGACCGGATCCACGTGCGCGACGCCGTACGCGCGAACATCCGGCAGGCGCCTGGAGGCTTCCTCCGGCATCTCCAGCTGCGCAGGGCTGTCCGGAACAGCGGCGTCCCGGACGTGTTCGTCACCGACTACGAGCCCAACACCCCGCGCCTCGCCTACCACTTCGGCCGTCCGCTCATCTCCATCGACCAGCAGAGCAAGTACCGGCACCTCGACCTCCCCACCGTCGGCCGATACGCCCGTACTGCCGACGAGCAGCGACTGCGGTACTTCGCGCCCCGCGTGGACCGGTCCTTCATCTGCTCCTACGTCCCGCTGGACGCCGAGGACCGGGGGGTGGAGTTCGTCTCCCCGATCGTTCCCGACCTCGTCAGGTCAGCGCCGGTCACCACCGAGCCCCTCGCCACGGCCTACTTCTCCCGCTACTTCGACCACGGCCCGGAGGAGTCCGTCCGCGAACTGGCCTCGATCTTCCGCCAGTCCGTACCGGACCGGACGCTGCGGATCTACACGCAGCCGACGGAGTTGAGGTCGCTGCGCGGGTACGCCGATGCCCGTGTCGAGATCCGCGCCTTCGACCGCGAGGCGTTCATCGCGGACATGGCCCGCTCCGAGGTCGTGTTCTCCAACGCCGGCTTCAACCTGATCAGCGAGGCCCTCGTCCTCGGCAAACCGGTCCACCTCGTCCCGTTACCCACCTACGACCAGCACTGGTGCGCCAAGGTCATCGACGAGGCGGAACTGGGAACGGCAGCCCCAGGCGTCGAACGGCGAGCCGTCCTCGACTTCCTCGCGCGTGGTCAGGCGCTCCGCGACAACGTCGTACGCCACCGGGACCAGTACCTCTCCGCCGACCCCCGGGAACGGATCGCCTCGTACCTGGAGAGTCTGCCGGTGGCCGGTCGGCCGATGCCCGCACCGATCGCGGGGTAGCCGGAGATGTCGACTCCCCCGCTTCCCTCGTACGCGGCGACCGCTGCGGTTGTGGCTGCCGTCGTGGCTTGCTACCGCTTCGGTGTCTCCCCTGCGGTACGCACTCTCGCCCGGCACCCCACACCCTTGGCCGTGATCGCCGGCGTCACGGCCATCGCCCCTCTGTCTCTCCGGCCGTCGCCCCTGCCCCGACCGCTGCACTTGTTCGTCGTCTCAGTGATCGCCTTGCTGACCTGGCGCGGCGCGACGAGCGACTACGACGTCACGCTGCCCATCGGTCCGCAGCGTCGGGACAAGCTACTCCTCTTGTTCCTCGCCGTGGCCTCGGTCGCCTGGGCTGCCGCCCTGCTGGCGTGGATCGCCGTGTTCTGCGGCAGGCTGCGCGGGTGGCAGCACCACGCGATGATGCCAGTGCGCCTGCTGAAGGCGTACCTCGCCTGGTTCGTCGTGACCGCAGTCCTCACCCCTGCTCCTTCCAACTCCACGGCCGCTCTGGTGCTGATATTCGGCTGCGTCTCGCTGTCGCACTACGTCAAGCCGGCTTGGAGCAAGGCCCATCTGGCGCCGCGTCCCTGGTCGTGGGCCTGGGACAACCGCACGCACTACCTCATGGCCTCGGCGTACTCCTGGGGTTGGGCACGCTTCCTCCCGTCCGGGAAGGTGTCTCGGATCCTGCGCCGGGCGAGGGTCGTGGACCGCCCCGTCAACATCCTCACGATGGTCGTGGAGGCCGCCGGGCTGGTCGCCTTCCTCGACGGCCGGCTGCTGATCGCGATCCTGGTGGCGACCGCGCTCTTCAACCTCGCCGTCGCCCTCGCCTCCGGCATCCTCTTCTGGGAGAACATCGCCGCCAACATCGGCCTCGCGACAGTCTTCGGGCTGCTTCCCGGCACGGGGTACGAAACGGCCTTCGGGTGGCCTGCCGCGCTGATCGCATTCACCATGCTCCTGCTCAGCGCCGCCGACCTGCTGTGGCAGCCCTGGCATCTGGGGTGGTGGGACGCACCCTTCACCGCCCGCATCCATTGGCAGGTGGAGACCGTCTCCGGCGCGAAGCGGGGTCTCTACAACGGCTACATGTGCCCGTACGAGCGCGAGTTCGGTCGGGTCGATGGCTACTTCCTCACGGACGAGCCTGTCCTCCACGGTCACCTCGGAATCGTCTGGGACCAGCGGCTCCGGAATCTCCTCGTCCAAGCCCGTGGCGACCCGGACCGGCTGCACCAGCTCAAACGGACCTACGGCCGAACGCACAGGAACGAGGAACGGTCAGCCGAGCACGTCGCCTTCCTGACCGCCATGTTCAACCGGCTCAACGCCGGTACTCGAAAGAGCCCTCTGCCCCGGTGGCTACGTCACCTCAAGGCGCCCGGAGGCCAGCTCTACCGGTGGGGTGATCTGCCCGCCTACCGCGGCGAGGAACCCGTCCGCCGCATCACCGTCCGCTACGAGGAGCGCTGCTACCTCCCCGAGACCGGCGACTTCGTCCTGCTCGCCGATCGCGTCGTACGGGAGATCGACCTCAACGCTCCAATGACCGACCTGGAGGACTGACTCTCATGCGCAAGATCTTCGTCGACTGCGGCGCCAACCTCGGAATCGTGCTGAAGCGCTTCATGGACGAGCTCCCAGACCACGACTTCTACGCCTTCGAGCCCAATGCGACCCTGCTCCCCTCCATCAGCGCGAACGTGGAGCGGGCCCAGCACGCCGGCCTGGTCGACGTCTCCTCCAGTGCGGTGTGGACCGAGGACGGCACGATCGACCTCTTCCTCGGCCACCACGAGAGCTCCACCGTGATGCCCGGCAAGCGGGTCCCGCCCATGTACAACCAGCAGATCGACTACAGCTCGCCCGTCGCCGTACCGGCGGTGGACTTCAGCGCCTGGCTCCGCCGAACCGCCACGCCGAAGGACCTCGTCACCGTGAAGATGGACATCGAGGGCGCCGAGTACCCCGTGCTCAGGAAGCTGCTCGCCGACGGGACGATCGACCTCGTCTCCGTCCTCTACGTCGAGTGGCACCACGACCGTTTCCCCGCCATGAGCCAGGCCGAGCACGACGAGGTCGCCGCCGCAGTCTCCGCACGCGTCGACGTCCACCACTGGGACTGACCGGAGTGAGGAGACACGACACCATGAGCACCCAGCGCATCTACCTGATCAAGCACGGCGAGACGGAGGAGAACCTCCAGGGCATCCACCAGGGCCGCGCGGTCGGCGGCCGGCTCAGCGAGCGCGGGCGCGCCGACATACGGTGGGTCGGTGCCTGCCTCGCGGCGGCTGGGGTCGCCGTGGATCAGATGCTCATCAGCCCGATGTCCCGTTGCCGGGAGTCGGCCGAGCTTCTCGCCGCCGCGCTCGCCCCGGCCGATGTCCGCGTCGACGAGCGTCTGGCCGCCAAGGACAGCGGTCACCTCGGGGGCCGGCCCAGGGAACTCGCCGCCGCCGAGGCCGCTCGCCACGGTGTGCCGATCCACCGGCTCCGCACGCCGGGCGGCGAGTCGTCGGAGGACGTCCAGGCCCGCTACGTGAATCTCTGGGACGAGGTCCGCTCCGGGGCACGGCGAACCACCGTCCTCCTCGGGCACGGTGGGGGCATCGCCTGCTTGTTGCTATGGCTCACCGGGAACGGCTTCGACCGGTACCTCCAGCACGTGCCCGGGTCCGCCGGGGTCACGTGCGTGGAGATCGGTGGCCCGGTTCCTCGCGTGCGGCTCATGAACGTCTCACCCGCGGACCTGCCCGTCCTCCTCCACTCCCGTACCGCCCGATGAGAGTCGGGACGGTACGGGTGTGGGGATGCCTGTCAGGCCTCCGGGGCGCCGCCGAAGCGCTCACGGTAGGACTCCAGGTCCTCCTCCGTGATCTTCGCGAAGAGCACCGGCGGAACGGTGAACGCGGTGCCAGCCGGGACGGTGTCCAGGGACTTGGCCTGGTCGGCGGTCACCCAGGTCGCAGTGTCGTTCTCCAGAGCAAAGGCACCGCGCATGGCGGCGGCCGTGGCCGGAATGAACGGCTCGGAGACGACCGCGTACAGGTGGATCAGGTTCATCGCGGTGCGCAGGGTCAGCGCGGCGCCGTCCGCGTCGGTCTTGATCTCCAGCCAGGGCGCCTTCTCCTCCAGGTACGAGTTGCCCGCGGACCACAGCGCACGCAAGGCAGCGGCGGCCTTGCGGAACTGGAGCGCCTCCATCTGCTCCTCGTACTCGCCAAGCAGCCGTGCGATCTCCTCGCCCAGCTTCGCCTCCGCCTCGCCGGCCGCGTGGCCCGCCGGGACCTCGTCGCCGAACCGCTTGCGGGAGAAGGACAGCACGCGGTTGACGAAGTTGCCGAGGGTGTCGGCCAGGTCCTTGTTGACCGTGGCGGTGAAGTGCTCCCAGGTGAAGGAGGAGTCGTCCGACTCGGGGGCGTTGGCGATCAGGAAGTAGCGCCAGTAGTCGCCGGGGAGGGTCTCCAGGGCCGCGTCGGTGAAGACGCCGCGCTTCTGCGAGGTGGAGAACTTCCCGCCGTAGTACGTCAGCCAGTTGAAGCCCTTGACGACGTCGACCTTCTTCCACGGCTCCCGCACGCCGAGCTCGGTGGCCGGGAACATCACCGTGTGGAAGGGGACGTTGTCCTTCGCCATGAACTGCGTGTACCGGACGGTGTCGTCGGCCTCATACCACCACGACTTCCAGTCGCGGGCTTGACCGTCGGGGGCGGCGTCCGCCCACTCCTTCGTCGCGCCGATGTACTCGATCGGAGCGTCGAACCAGACGTAGAAGACCTTGCCCTCGGCCGCGAGCTCCGGCCAGGTGTCGGCCGGCACCGGCACGCCCCAGTCGAGGTCGCGGGTGATGGCGCGATCGTTCAGACCCTCGGTCAGCCACTTCCGGGCGATGGACGTGGACAGGTGCGGCCACTCCCTGCTGACGGTGGCGATCCACTCCTCGACCTCGTGCTGGAGCTTCGACTGCAGCAGGAAGAGGTGCTTGGTCTCGCGGACCTCCAGGTCCGTGGAACCGCTGATCGCCGAGCGCGGGTTGATCAGGTCGGTCGGGTCCAGGACTCGGGTGCAGTTCTCGCACTGGTCGCCGCGGGCCTTGTCGTAGCCGCAGTGCGGGCAGGTGCCCTCGACGTACCGGTCCGGCAGGAAGCGTCCGTCGACCGGCGAGTACACCTGGCGGATCGCCCGCTCCTCGATGAAGCCGTTCTCGTTCAGCTTCCGAGCGAAGTGCTGGGTGATCCCGACGTTCTGCTGCGAGGAGCTGCGGCCGAAGTAGTCGAAGGCCAGCTCGAACCCGTCGTACACGGCCTTCTGCGCGTCGTGGGCCTGCGCGCAGAACTCGGCGACCGTCAGACCGGCCTCCTTGGCGGCCAGCTCGGCCGGCGTGCCGTGCTCGTCGGTGGCGCAGATGTAGAGGACGTCGTGACCACGCTGGCGGAGGTACCTGGAGTACACGTCCGCCGGAAGCATCGACCCGACCATGTTGCCCAGGTGCTTGATCCCGTTGATGTAGGGAAGCGCGCTGGTTACCAGGTGTCGAGCCATCCTCGGATGCTCCATTTCGTACGTACGGCGCCGGTGGCGCTGCCACGGCGGGCCCAGGTCGGGAGGCCGCAGCCGACGCGATCACTCCGATCGCACGCCAGCGTCACGCATGGTGACGAAACGGGACTGCAAGCCACGGTCATCGTATCGAACCGCGGGTTTGGCCAGCCCACGGGTTTTCCGGCCTCCCCGCGCTGCCCACGAACAGCACTCGGCCGTCCGAGACAGGCGGCCAAGCAAGTCTCGTACGGCCGAGGCGCTCCCCATCTTACGGCCACCGCCGACCGCGAATCCCGCACCACAAGTACGTCCCCGCTCCCCCGAGCCCAGACCTCAGCGAGGTGGACCACATGCTCCGGAATCACGAACCCCATCGACTCCGCGTGGTCGTCGTGGGGCAGGGATACGTCGGCCTCCCGCTGGCCGTGCGAGCCGCCGAGGTAGGGCACCACGTCGTCGGCCTCGACGTGGACGCCGGGCGGATCAAGAGGCTCATGCTCGGCGAGTCGTACGTCGAGGACATCTCGGACAGGCGTCTGGCGCCCCTCCTCGCCGCCGGCGTCTACAGGCCGACCGTCGACCCGGCCGACTGCGCCGGGTTCGACGTGGCGGTCGTCACCGTCCCGACGCCGCTGCGCGACGGCGCGCCGGACCTGTCCCACGTCGAGGACGCGGCACGGACGCTCGGCCGCCACCTCACCTGCGGAGCGACCGTCGTCCTGGAGTCGACCACGTACCCCGGGACGACCGAAGAGCTGTTCCGCCCGATCCTTGAGCGCGGCTCCGGGCTGACCGCCGGCCTCGACTTCCACCTCGGCTACAGCCCGGAGCGCATCGACCCCGGAAACCCCACGTGGAGGCTGGAGAACACGCCCAAGGTCATCTCCGGGATCACCCCGTCCTCCACGGAGGCGGTCCGCGCCTTCTACGCGTCCCTCGTGGACACGGTCGTCCCCGTCGCCAGCTGTAAGGAGGCGGAGCTGACCAAGCTCCTTGAGAACACCTTTCGGCACGTGAACATCGCCCTCGCCAACGAGCTGGCGATCTTCGCCCACGACCTGGGCATCGACATCTGGGCGGCCGTCAACGCCGCCTCCACCAAGCCGTTCGGGTTCATGCCCTTCGCCCCCGGCCCGGGGGTCGGCGGTCACTGCCTCCCCGTCGACCCGTCGTACCTGTCGTGGCGGGTCGAGCGGGCCCTGGGCAAGCGCTTCCGCTTCGTCGAGCTCGCGAACGACGTCAACAACCACATGCCCGACTACGTGGTGCGGCGTCTCGTGGCAGGCCTCAACAAGCGCGGCAAGCCGCTCAAGGGCTCCCGGATCCTGCTGCTCGGCCTGGCGTACAAGGCCAACACCGGGGATGCCCGGGAGACACCAGCCGCTCGCATCTCCGAACTCCTCGCCGGCATGGGCGCCGAGGTGCAGGCCGCCGACCCCCATGTCCTGGACGACGCCCACCCCCGCGCCGTCGGCCTCAAGGGTCTCCAGCGGGTCGACGTGACGCCCAGACGTCTCGCGGCGGCCGATGCCGTCGTCCTCCTCGCGGACCACGACGCCTTCGACTACCCCCTCATCAGCGCCCACGCCCCGTACATCCTCGACTGCCGCCGTCGGCTCACCGGCGCCCACGTCGACTCTCTCTGAAAGGAAGCAACGTGAAGATTGTGATCACCGGCGGCGCCGGGTTCATAGGCGGCAACCTCGTCCACGCGCTGACCGAGCAACCCCAGGTCACCGAACTCCGGGTCGTCGACAACCTGTCCACCGGGGGCAAGGTAAACCTCGCCGGCCTCGACGTGGACTTCTTCGAGGGAGACGTCCAGGATGCCGCTCTCCTCGACCAGGCGTTCCGCAGCGCCGACGCCGTCGTCCACCTTGCCGCCCTTCCCTCCGTGCCGCGCTCTTTGCGAGATCCCTTGGCAAGCCATCACGCCAACGCGACCGGCACGCTCCAGGTTCTGGAAGCCGCCCGCCGTGCCGGCAGCCCGCACGTGATCGCCGCGTCCTCGTCCTCCGTCTACGGTGCCAACCCGCTCCTGCCGAAGCATGAGGACCTCGCCTCCGCCCCGATGAGCCCGTACGCGGTCACCAAGCTCACGACGGAGGCGTACCTGAGCGCCTACCACCACAGCTTCGACCTGCCGGTACTTCCCTTCCGCTTCTTCAACGTCTACGGCCCCGGCCAGCGCGCCGACCACGCCTATGCCGCCGTCATCCCGAAGTGGATCAGCGCCACCCTCGCCGGCCAGCCGGTGACCATCCACGGCGACGGCGCCCAGACGCGCGACTTCACGTACGTGGGCACGGTCTGCGACGTCCTCACCGACGCCCTCCTCCGCCGGGTCGTGGACCCACGCCCAGTGAACCTGGCCTTCGGCAGCCGTACCTCGCTTCTGGACCTGATCCAGGAGATCGAGACGGCGACAGGGCTCCCCGCGCGCCGGGAACACGTGCCGGTCCGCACTGGCGACGTCCCCCACTCGCAGGCCGACAGCAAGCGCCTGCGAGCTCTGTTCCCTGGAGTTGCCAACGCGGCGCTGCAGGAAGGGATCCCCGCCACGGTCGACTGGCTCCGTCAGTGGCCTAACGCGTCATAGCCGTGGGCTGAGTTCATAGCATGCCAAGTGGGCGCGCCCCAGGCCGCTGGCCCGGGCCTCTCCCTCCGCGCTGAGGTTGCCCGTGCCGGAGGTGGCGCGGCCCCGCAACTCGCGGGGCGCGCCCGGCCTCGTCTCTCCGTTACGGCCGGTAGATCGCCCATGTCTTTGGTGTCTCGGACACCTTGACCGCGGTGAGTTCGGGCAGCTCGTCACGCCACCTGTCGCAGATCCACTTCGCGAGATTCTCAGCACAGGGGGCGATACCCCGTTATGTTTTTCGCGGTCCTGCAACGGGACCGCTGGCCTCCGGGCCCGGCATGACTTTCTCGCCTGTGAGCCGAGGGGAAATCCGCTCGGTGAGATCACCGAGCGGCGGACGACGTGCAGGGCCCGGGTGGCATGGCGCACGATCAGATGCGCGTAGATTTCCTGCCGCACGCCGTCCGGTGTCTGGGACATGAGGACTGGTCGGCCGCGTTGGTGGGTCTTGATCTCCTCGAAGATCAACTCGATCTCCCAGCGGCGGGCGTAGAGGACGGCGAGTTCTTCGGCGGGGTACTTCTCGTGGTCGGTCAGGCTGGTGATGAGCCGGACGATGTCGGCCTGCCCGTCGACGCGGTACTCGATCACCCGGACCAGCGCAGGCGGGGCCTTGACGGTCCCGGCTGCCTTGCTGTGCTTGTTCGCCTCGATCCGGGCGAGGTAGCTGCCATCGGGCAGGACGTCCTGGACCCGGCGGGCCTCGCGTCGCTCGATCCGCCACAGCAGGTGGGTGCCCTGGTCCCGCAGCCGGTGCCAGCGGGCCAGACCCCACAGTCGTCGGTCGGCCAGCAAGAGCGTGCCGGTCCCGACATGGGCATCCAGCGCGTCGGAGACGATGCGTTCGGAGTCCTTGAACCCGCCGATCACAGCGTCCAGGACGGCGTGGGAGGAGCACTCGGCCACCGCGACCGCTCTGGCCTGCGGATAACCCATCGGACTGCGCTGAGATCCAGACTTGCCGAAGGTGTCGTTGTTTCCTGCCGAATCGGGCACGGCCAGCAGCGTGCCGTCCAGGGCCAGAACCCGCAGTCCCTGGAACAGCTCACTATCCGTGCCCAACGGTCGAGCCACGGCCCGGAACAGCTCCCGCAGCACTGGCCAACCAAGCCGCTGCCGGGCCCTGGTCAGCGAGGACTTGATCACCCGGACCAGGACCGCAGACCTGGGTCACTGGTCTTCAACAGGCGCGGAACCTCCAGATAGTCGGCCTGCGGGAACAAACACATCGCCAGCACGAAGTACACCGTGAACCGCGCCGACAACAGACGCCGACGCTTCTCCGCACGCCCCGACTCGCCCACCACCCGGTCCACCAACTCAGGCGGACACGAACGAGTCAGGATCCCCAGGCCCAGACGCTCCAGACGAGATATCAGCACATCACTTCAACCGCCCAGCGGCCCCAAAAGCAACGGCATTGTCATGCCTTCGACAGAGGGCAACGGTCATGCCGGGCCCGGAGGCCAGCGGCCCTCTTGCGGGACCGCGAAAAACATAACGGGGTGGCGGTGCTCTGGGGGAGACTGGACACTCGTCCGGATGGACTGGTGACGGCGTGCTGGGAGAGGTGACGGGGGATGGCTGGTTCCAGGGGCAGACGGTGGCTCTGGTGGGTGGTCTGCGTGCTGTCGGCAGTGGTGGTCGTCGCCCTGGTGCTCGTCTCCCTGCTGGTGGACCTGGACACCGGGGACCGTGTGGCCAGTGTGGTAGGCGCGGTGACGGGTGTCGGTGGCGTCGCGTTGGCCATGTACGGGCTGAAGTCCGGGCCGACAGCTGCCGGTCCACCGGCCTCCGGCACCCGCTCGGTCCAGTCCGGGCAGGGCATTGGGCGCGCTGTCACCGGCGACAACAATCGTTTCCACAGGCCTGCGCCCGAAGCACCCGCACCTGGAACGTCCTCAGCCCCAGTCTCCGATGTGCCCGTTCCGGGTGAGCGGGGCGTCGCCGCAGCTGGCGGCATCGGTGAGGCGGTCACCGGGAACGGGAACGAGCAGGAGTGAAGTGGCGGTTACCCCGGCGGTGGTGGTCCCGTGGTTCATCCTTGGAGGAGCCGACGTCGGTTCCTCCAAGCCTGGGTGAATGGATCGGCTCCAGCAGTACGGAGTGCCCGAATACGTGCGGCTCGCTCGGTCCGACGCATTCAGCCAACCCTCCCGTTCCGGCCCGCGCGGCCGACCCCGTGAGAAAGGCGTCCAGGGCGGCGCCCTCCAGTCCGCCCGAGGCCCCAGCCCCAGCCATGGCTGCCGGTGAGAACCTCGCCGAAGGCGGCGCAGCGGTGGTCGGGGGCGAGCGGTCGGTTGCCGCCGGTGGGGCGATCGGGCTCGGTGTCAGTGGTGACGGTAATCGGATCCGGATTGACGGCGACCTTGTCGTCGCTCGTCCAGCCTCACGCCCGCGGTCGGCGTATTGGCGTGAAGTCCGACATCTCGCGGCCACCGCCCGGTTCGAGGGGCGCGAGGATGAACTCGCGGCCATGGCCGCCTTCGCGACGGCCGCCGAGGACGGTGAAGGCGGCGGGCGGCACAGTGGCTACTGGCGGTGGCTGGGGCCGGCCTGGGCCGGGAAGACCGCGCTGATGGCTCAGTTCGTGCTCAACCCGCCCGAAGGCGTCGACGTCCTCGCCTTCTTCGTCACTGCGCGCATGGCCGGCCGCGCCGACCGTACAGCCTTCCTCAGCACGCTCGAAGGGCAGCTCCGCGTCTATCTCCAGGACGGCGACGTCGACTGCGCCGCCCCCGGCGGATTCCTGGACAGCCTCGAGCGGGCTGCCGCCCGGGCCCGGGCCGCCCGGCGTCGCCTTGTACTCGTCGTGGACGGCACGGACGAGGACACCGGTGTCCCCACTGCGGTGGGCGGCGACAGCATCGCCGCCTGCCTGCCGCACACGCCGCCCGCCGGAATGAGGGTCATCCTCGCCGGTCGGCCCCACCCGCCGGTCCCCGCCGACGTCCTGACCGGCCCTCTCCTGACCACCGCCATCGACCACGAGCTGGCCGTCTCCCCAGCCGCCCAGGCGGTACGCGCCGACGCCGAGCGCAACCTCGAAGCCCTCATCGCCTCTGGCGGTCTGAGCCTCGAACTAGTCGGTCTGACCGCAGCCGCCGGGGGCGGCCTCAGCCCCACCGATTTCGCCCAGCTCGGCGCCGCCTCGCAGCGGCGGGTCGAACTCGTCCTTGGCGGCAGCACCGGACGAGCTTTCCAGCGGCGGCCCGCCCAGTGGACTACTGACGCCGAAGGCCAGCCGCAGGACCTCTACTCCTTCGCCCACCAAGACCTCCTCCACGGCGCCCGCAGCCTCCTCGACCCCGCTGAGCTGAACGGCTACCGGGCCCGTATCCATGCCTGGGCCGACCGCGCCCGACGGGACGCGTGGCCCGCGGCCACCTCCGAGTACCTGCTGAGCGGCTATTCCCAGCTGCTCCACGAACTCGGTGACACCGCACGCCTGACCGCGCTGGCCACCGATCGTGCCCGGCACGAATGCCTGTGGCAGACGACCGGCACCGATAGCCAGGCATTCACCGAGATCGCCGACGCCTTCCGCCTCCACATCGCCGCCGTCTCCGAGCCCGACTTCACCGCAGCGCCCGCGCCCGAGCCCGGCCTCGCCACCGCGTCCGAGCCCGACTTGACTGCTTGCGTCCGGCTCGCCCATCACCGGGAGAGCCTTCAGCACACCGCCGACGTGCTGCCCACGACCGTCATCACCACCTGGGCCCGGCTGGGCCTGCTGCGCCGAGCTGTTACCGCCGCGACGCAGCGGAGCCACCAGGCTGGCGCACCGGGACAGACCCTGCTGGGCAGCATCCTGACCGCGGCCGGCACCACAGCCGAGGCGACCGCGCAAGTGATCGAAGCGGCCCATGCCTTCACCACCCCCGAGACGCGGTCCAAGGCCCTGGCGGAGATCGCGCAGGCCCTGGCCGCCGATTCCCAGTGGGAGCGCGCAACCCGGCTGGCCGCCTCCCTCACTGATCCCGACCAGCAGGCCCAGGCGATGACGAGCATCGCCGTGGCCATGGGGGCAGCAGGGGCTCACGCTTCCGCGGTCCGGTTCGCCCGGGAGATCGCCGTCCCCGAGTTGCAGGCACACGCCGTCACCAGCGTGGCCAGAGCGATGGCGGAGGCGGGTGCGCATGAGGACTCAGTCGGGCTGGCCCATAGCATCACCGACCCCGAGCAGCAGGCGCGGGCACTGACCGGCGTCGCGTGGGCCATGGCGGAGGCCGGCGATCACACCGGGGCTGTCGCGCTGGCCCGCACTATCACCGACCCGGAGCAGCAGGGCGGGGCGTTCGCCGGTATCGCGGTGGCCATGGCAGAAGGAGGGGAGTACGGCCAGGCAATCGAACTCTCCAGCGCCCTTATGCACCCCGGACAGCGAGCCCAGGCGCTCACAGGCATCACGGTGGCCATGGCGGAGGCCGGCGATCACGCCCGGGCTGTCGCGCTGGCCAGCACCATCACCGATGCCGAGCAGCAGGCCCGGGCGCTCACCGAGATCGCCAGGGTGATAGCCGAGGACGGGAACCAGGACCCAGCAGTCGAACTCGCCCGCACCATCACCAACCCCACACAGCAGGCGCGGGCGCTCATGGGAATCTCCCGGGCACTGGCGGCGGCCCGTGATCCAGACGGTGGCGTCGCACTCGCCCGCACCATCGCGGACGCCGAGACGCAAGCCTGGGCGTTCACCGGAGTCTCCCGGGCGATGGCCGAGAACGGGGACCACGACGCAGCTGTCGGCCTCGCCCGTGCGATCACCGACGCCGACGCCCGGGCCAGCGCCTTCGAGGGCATCGTCATGGCCGCAGCACGACTCGGTGACCACCGGGCGGCCATCGAACTGGCCTGCGACACCGCCAATCTCGTCACCGACCTCGACATGCTCGGGATCACGGCCGAGGCGATGGCCCAGGTGGGAAACACTGCGGCTGCCGAGCAGTTAGCCGAAATGGCAGCCCGCCTCGCCCACAGCAGTGCCGCTGCCCACCGGATGCGGCTGCTGGCGGTCGCCGTCGAGGCGTCGGCGGCGACCGGACCCGCGTTCGCCGCGGAAACTGCCGAGCTGGTCGGTTCCATCCCCGTGCTGGCCCGTGGCATCGCGCACCACGAGGAGCGAGCCTGGGCACTGGCTGACGTGGCCAAGGCGCTGGCGGAAGCCGGCGCGCACGACGCAGCGGTCGATCTCGCCGAAGCCATCACCTATGTCGATCCCCGGGCCTGGGCGCTCGCGGACATCGCCGTGGCCCTGGCAACGGCGGGGAAGCACGAGGCCGCGATCGAGCACGCCCATACGATCACCGTCCCTTCGTGGCAGGGGCGGACGATCGGATCCATCGCGGCGGCCATGGCCAGGGCCGGGGAACATGGCGCGGCCGTCGAACTCGCACGTACGCTCGCGCATCCGAGCCAGCGGCAGGAGGCACGCGCGGGGATCGCCATGGCGCTGGCGGAGGCCGGGGACCTCCACGCGGCCGTCGAGACCGCCCGGTCCCTCACCCTGCCAGTCCTTCAGGCCCGGACCCTGTCGGGCATCACCAGGTTCGCGGCGGCAGCCCGGGGGCGAGACGCCGCGGTCGAGCTCGCCCGTACCATCCCGCACGCCGAACTACGGGCCGAGGCCTTCGCGGGCATCGCCGTGGCCCTGGCGGAATCCGGGGGCCACAGGGCAGCGGTGGAACTCGCCAGCAGCATCACGGACGAGGACGGCCGGACTGATGCCTTCGCGGGCATCGCTGTCGCGGCGGCGAGGTCCGGGGACCGCAACGGGGCGGTCGACACCGCTCTTGCTCTTGCCCCGATGCTGGGAGAAGCGGTCCGGGCGGAGGTCGCCGTGGCCTTGGCCGAAGGCGGCTCCCCGGCCCATGGCCTAGACCTCACGCGCGCACTCCCCCACCCGGGGCACCAGGCCCGCGCCCTTGCCGGGATCGCCCGCGCGATGGGCTCGCGTCGGCTCTTCACGGAGGCCCTGTCCCTCTCGTTCGACCGGAAGATTGTCACGGAGCTCGCAAACCTGGACGGCAAGGCCCTGCGGACTCTGGTGCAGGACGTACTGGAGGAGTTGAACAGAACGTCGCAGCGCGCCGGACCGCAGCCCCCAGGGGCGGGTCAGCCACTGTGAATCAGCGAATCAGCGCTGTGACATGCCCAGGATCTGCCGGGGTCAGCTCATGCCGTGGTAGGGGATCGCCGTCGGTTCAGGCGCCCCCCGAGCGTCGGCGCGCTGCGACCGACCGGTTCGGGGTGCCGTACGAGGTGCGGGGCGGCCCCGGCCGTACTGCGTCCCACCGTCAACGGGGACCGGGGCCTGTCCCGCACGCTCCTTTCCGGCACGGGCCGGAGCCGAGCCTAATCCGCCCAGGTGAGGTGGGGGCCGTGACTCCGAGACTAGCGAATGCGGGTTCGCCGAGTTCGCAGCCTTGTCCTCCGTCCACTCCAGTGCGTAGACGAACAGGTCCCGTATGTGCTCGGCCGCAGCAACATCGCCGGCTGCCGCGGTGAACAGCGCCTCGAACTCCGCATCCGTTCTCAGCGAGCAGACCGCCATCATCGCCCCGCCCCACCTCCCGCCAGACCCGCCTGCACCAGCAGATCCAGCGTCGGCACCAGCACCGGGCCTCCGCCTGCCACCCGCAACGCGGTGTGCGCGCCCATGACGGTCTTGCCCGTCCCGCACGCCGAGACGATCGTCGCCCGCAGCCCCGCACCGACTGACGGGACGGCCCCCAGGGCGCGCACCGCCACGTCGACCGCCTCGGCCTGATGCGCTCGCAGCAACGCCGCCCCACCTCCGCGCGGTTCCCGCCCGCCTGCCCGTGTCCTGTCGGTTCCCGGCCCGTGGTCCGCTTACCGCCAGGACCTGGGCTGCGTTGTCCGTGCCGCTTCTGGGCGCAGTGGACACCGCTCCTGAGCCGTGCTTCAGGGCCAGAGGGGGAGGCCGAGAGCGATGAGCCGCTCCACGGCGTAGGTGGACGCCGCCGACGCGTGGTCGGGCTCGTTCGGCGTGCCTGGCGGCCTTCGCGATCCGGTTCGCCTCCTCGTACGAGGAGATCGCCTCCCGCCGCATCGAGGTCCTCACCGCCTCCGCGTCCATTCCCCACCGCCGCCCGCGACCACGCCAGGCCGCGGACATCCGGCTCCCCGCCAGGCCGACGTGCCACGCCCCAGCGCGGCACCACGACCGTCGTGTGCAGGCGCTTCGCGGCCTGTGCCTCGTCGTGCTCGGTCACACCACGCAGGCTCGGCCACCTGCCCGCCGCAGAGCTGCCCGGCGTTCAGCGGCTCCCGCGCCGACCGAGCAGGATGCTCAGAGTGGTGCGGGCGTCACGCCGGCGGTCCGGGTCGCGGGACAGGACCGAGGCCACCGCTGCGGCGGCCACAGCGGTGGCGTGGACGAGCGTGACGGCGGCGGTGGTTGCGGTCGCATCGGTGAGCAGAGTCGGCAGTGCGGACATGGCAGTCCCCTCTTCCATGGTGTCGTCATCCGGCGCGTTCGCCGGATCCGGTGACACTCTTTGGTGTCCGGTGGGTTTCCGGCGATCTCCGATGCCGGGCAGAGGGGCCAAGTAGCCTGCTCAGAAAGGAAGTCACGAGTTTTCCGGCGGGTTTCCTCTGGAATGGGGCGAGGGGCGGGAAGATGACGACCAAGCCGAAGCGGCGGCTTTTCGCGGAGGAGCTGAACAAGCTGTACGAGGCTGCGGGCGGGCGGCAGCTCGGGCACCAGCGGCTCGTCTCGCTTGGCAAGCAGCACGGCATCGAAGTGACCGCCAAGCGTCTGAGTGCCTGGATGGCCGCCGCCGGTGATCGCGGTCCCGAAACACCAGGCAGCAAGTACACCAAGTACATCGAGCTGCTGACCAACTTTCTGGAGGAACTGGCTGAGCAGCGAAACCCCCATCACCGCGGGCGCAGCCGGGATGGGTGGACAGACCTGTTGTCGGAGGCCCAGAAGGAAGGGTCCGCTCACCGCGGTGGACGGCCCCACAAATCCGGCAGCATGACTCGGTGCTCCGCTCCGGAGCCCGAGTTCTCGCTCCCCGGTCACCAGAATCTGGCACGGACCGTCCTGCCGCCAAAGGGGGTCAAGGACAGGGAGGACGAGCTCGCCGAGCTGGCGGCGTTCGCCGCCGATCGGAGCCGAGCGGCCCGCCCCTATACCTGGTGGCAGGCCGGGCCGTGGACGGGGAAGTCGGCACTGCTGTCCTGGTTCCTGCTAGAAGAGCGGCCCGTGGACGTGGACGCGGTCGGCTACTTCATCGCTAACCGGTTCGACAACAACGACCGCGAATCCTTCCTGAACTCCGTGAACAGACAGCTGGCCGCAGTGGCCGGGCAGAAGATCTCGGCTGCCCGCCGACGGACCCCGGAACTCTTTCACGAGCTACTCCCTGCAGCCGCCGCAGTCGCCGGATCCCGCGGCCGGACGCTGCTCCTGGCTGTCGACGGCCTCGATGAGGACGAGGGTGCCCGGCCCGGTGGCCGTAGCATTGCCGCTCTGCTTCCTCCGAACCCTCCGCCGAATCTTCGGGTCGTGGTCACCAGCCGGCCCAACCCGGGTGTGCCGCAGGACGTGCTCCCCGGCAGCCATCCGCTGCGTGACCCGTCGATCGTCCGGCAGCTCGCTGATGTTCCTGCCGCCACTGCCGCGAGGGACACGGCCGTGCATGAGCTTGCACGACTCCTGGACGACCGGCCGGTTGGCATCGGCATCGTGGGGCTGCTCGCTGCTGCACGGGGCGGGCTGAGGGGCAGCGACCTGGCAGAGCTGCTCGGAAAGATCCCATACGACATCGACAAGCTGCTGCGCTCTGTCACCGGTCGCAGTCTGGCTTTCGACCACACCGTTCTCTCCTCAGACCGTGCCTATGTCCTTGGCCATGACGAACTACTCAAGGCGGCTGTCGATCAGCTTGGTGACCTTGCCCGGTACGAGCAGACCCTGCATGACTGGGCTGATGACTACTGTGGCCGAGGCTGGCCTGGAAACACCCCGCCCTACCTGCTGCATCACTACACCAGCCTCCTCCAGCGCACAGGCGACACAGCCCGACTGACTGCCTGCGCGCTCGATGCGAAGCGCCAGCAGCGGCTCCTGGCCACCGCCTCTGCCGACATCGCGCTGGGAGACCTCGACCGGGCCGCCGATACCGTCACTGGCGACAGCCCCGCGGATCTCGAAGTTCTTGCCGCAGTGGCCGCCTCCCGCGACCTGGTTTCCGCCGCAGCCCGCCCCATGCCCCGCGCCATCCCCCGCGCATTCGCCCTCCTCGGCGACATCTCCCGTGCCCGTAGCCTCGCGCTGGCCTTCCCGGGTCCGGCGGGGAGGGCGCACGCGCTCGCCGACATCGCCCGCGCCCTTGCGGCCCCGGGCGCCAAAGAGGCCCAAACCCAGGCTCGCGACCTAGCGGGAGATGCAGAGTTCTGGATGCGTACTGCGTTGCGCGAAGCGGACCCCCGAGATGAGGGAATCTACGAGGCCGAGAGCGCCGCCGAAGTCGCCTGCGCCCTCGTCGAGTCGGGCCAGCAGCAGAAGGCCGCGGCCCTGCTCAAGGCGGCCTCGTGCGATGCCTGGGACTTCATCAACGCGGCCACCGCCTGCCTCCCGCTCGATTCGGAACTCTCCAGGAAGCTGTTGGACGAGGCCGAGCAGCGAGCAGAGCACACGCACCCCCGGCATGGCCGCCCGGACGACCCCGAAGCAGCTGTCCGCGTCTGGGTGGAGATCATCCGCGCTGCCCCTGACCGGGCCGAGCGGGTGTGCGATCTGATCCATGACTACGCAACCGGCCGGGCTACCGGCCCGGGCCAGCGGGCCGCTGCTTCGACGGCGCTGGCCGGGTACCGGCCCGAGACGGCAGCAGCACTCGCGGAGCAGGCTCGCGCGGAGGTTGCCGCAATGCTGCAAGCCCCCGGCGGAATCGACTCCGACCCGTACTTCCTCGACACCCTCGCCCTGGTCGTTCAGGCACTGACTGACACCGGACGCCCGGCCGATGCCGAAAAGCTGCGCGCGGACGTTCCGGAGGAGACCCTCACCGATCCCCTCAAGCTCGACTTCGACTTCGACTTCGACAACTTCCTCATCGGCGATGAGGACTCCGACCCGTCCGAACCCGACGCTGCGCCCTCCGCCGCGGACCTGGCCCAGGAGGCCATCGAACTAGCTGAGCAGGGCAAGAACCAGGAAGCATGGGAACGGCTGGAAGCAGCCCTGCGTCGGCACGCCTCAGGCGCGAGCCGGAGGGGCAATCGTGTCCGCTGGCTGGCGCTGCTGGCCGGGGCACTGGCCGTCGGGGGTGACTTCGACACAGACGAGGACGCAGACCAGCTAATTGGCTTGCTCGACAACTCGGCCGACCAGGCACGGGCCTATGCCTCCGCCTCCCTGGCCAGCGCGGAGGCCGGGCGGTCCGCCTCCGCAATACGGCTGGCCCGTGCGGCCGCACGGGCAGCGGAGACGCTGCGCGAGTCCGCTGTTGCCGAGAGAATCCTCGTGGCACAGGCTCTTGCTCACGCCGGGGATCGTCAGGCCGCATTCGGACTGCTTTCCCGGACAGATCTCTCGGGCCCTGGCAGAGCTCAGAGGGCTCGCCAGCGGAGGGAGCTCTACCTCGGTCAGCTCGCGGTCCTGGCGGGACTGCGCCACCACGTACCAGCCGCAGTCGCACGCCACATCGACAAGACACGCAAGAAGATCACCGAGAGCCTTGGCCACGATCGGTCGACCCTCGTGTCGGCACTGGCCGAACTCCTGCCACTTGTACCGGACTCCGAGCCCGGATGCCGTACCCGGATCCTGGAAGCCATACAAGCAGCAGGCCCCCCGCCGAGCGAGCAGCCCGATCAATGGTCACCCAAGAGCCACCTGATCTGGGTCCTGCTACAGCCCACCGTGACAAGGGAAGAACGAGATAGTGAATCCGCCCAGCTGACGATGCCCAGCCTGTACGCAGGGGACGGCGATCCCTACGAAATTGCACAGGCTGGCCTCGCACTGGTTCAGGCCGCGCTGGGCAGCCTGGACCATGCCCAGCGGTTGGCCGACGGCATAGGTCTTCCTGAACTCCGCGCAGGCACGTACACCGCCGTAGCAGGACACCTTGCACGTGTCCCCGCCCACCTCCCGACCAACTACAAGAGGTTCATGTTCACCCTGCACCCGGACATGCCGCTGTTGCGCGCCCTCGCCCTGACACGCCATCCAGACCACGCCACACCCGCTGAGGGAGACACTTGTACGTGCGCCGCGCGGTTCTTCGTACGCAAGGCCCTGACGACCGGCGACAGCTGGTGCCAGGCCCTGCCCGTGCTGGCATGTCTGGCCCCCGCAGCTGTACGGCGGATCCGAGGCTTGGCCTTTACCCATCTGGGCGGGCCTGGCATTTCCGGTGGCGTTCGGCGATCTGTTGAGGGGGTGCGTTTCCGATGAGGTGACCTCGATGAAGTCTTATGCCGCGAGGTCGAGTTGTCCCTAGTAGTGGATGGCGTGCGTGCGTTCGTCCTCGCGTTCCAGATGAAAGGCCCAGTACTCGTCCATGTCGCCGTTGGTGATCACGGCGCGGAGGGCGAGGACGGCGTCGGCGCCGGGCAGGCCCCAGCGGGCACGCGCCGCTGCCGCGGTCACCAAGCCCTCGGGCACCTCGATCCACGGCGAACACGCCCCCCAGAAGCGGCAACCGGCAGCTCAAACGCGCGATGTTCCTCTCCGCGTTCGCCGCCCTGCACGATCCCGCCTCCCGCACCTACTACGACAAGTACCCAGCGGGCGCTACCCGATCTCAGAGTCTCCGGCGTCGTGCCTCCTCGCGACTCTCACAGCGACGGGTCCTGATCTCGCTCCTCCGGAGGACAGACAGAAGCCGCTGATCGCTTCCAGGCCGAAATGGCAAAGAGATTCGTGTCTGCTTCGGTACAGCACCACCAAAGAATGGCTTGGCCAGCTCGGGCTCGGCCTTACCGATGAACTCTGCTCGGACGGTCTGCGGCCGGTGAGCGGAATCTACCCGCGGGCACCATCCCGGCTTCACTCCCCAAGAGGACTCCGATCGTCAGATCTTCACGCGCCCATAGATTTGGCGCGGCCGGAAACATCGACTACAACACCACCCACACCGAAAAACACGGCCAACGGCCGTGTGAGTAGAGATGGGTGAACAGGTTGGCTCAAATCATCGACAACGGTTCTGCCGTGTCCGGCAAGCGGTGGACCGTCCGCTACCGGGAGCCGGGCGGACGCACCGGGCGTCAGCGAGAGAAGTCGTTCGCCCGGAAGAAGGACGCAGTCGACTTCGCCACCAAGATGGAAGGCGACAAGCGCGAGAACATCTACGTCGACCCCGACGCCGGCAAGGTGTCACTCCGCCGGTACGCGGACGACTGGCTCGCGAAGAAGACCGCTTCCGTCGGCACCCTCGATTCGTACGAGCGCATCGTCCGCCTGCACGTGGTCCCCCACCTGGGGAGCAAGATGATCTCGCAGGTCACCGCAGCGGACATCGAGGGCCTGTACGCACGTTGGCGCCGGGATGGGGCGGCCCTCAACACCATCGAGTCCCGGCACATAGCGCTCTCGGCGCTGTTCTCCCACGCTGTGCGCCACAGGCGGATTCCCGTGAATCCCATGACGCAGGCCGAGAAGCTGGAGAACCCCGTCATTCCTGTCGACGACAGGAAACTCCCCAGCTTCGACGAGATAACCGCCATCGCCAAGACGATCGGGCCTCGCCTGTCTCCGGCGATATGGCTTATGACATGTTGCGGACTTCGTATAGGGGAATCCCTGGGAGTCTTCCCGGAGGACATGCGCGACGGCACCCTGCGAATCCGGCGGCAGGTGATTCGATACAAGGACGCCTCCGGAAAGTACACACCGAAATACGCCCCGTTGAAGCATCGGAAAGAAGGCGAGTGGCGGGACATACCCGTGCCCGCTTCCCTTGAGCCGTTCATCGACCGGCTTCCGATCCGCAACGCCAGCGGTGGATTGCCGTACCCGGATCTCCTGCGCAAGTCGTGGGACCGCGCTATCAAGCGGCTCGATCTGCCCGCATACAACCCGCACGACTTGCGGCACAAATGGACCACCGTGGCCCTGACCAACGGAGTGTCCATTCACGAGGTGTCTCGTTGGCTCGGACATCGTTCGATCAAGGTCACGGTGGACCGGTACGGCCACCTCACGCAGGACGGGCAGGAGCGCTGCCGTCAGGTCGTCGAGACGGCCATCGGGCCGCACATGCTCACAGCAGGCCCAACGACCGCAGCGCGCGGTGCTGACTTGGTGCTGACTTGACCGGCCAGTAGATGTAGCAGACACCGCCCGTACCGCTTCTGACCTGGCCTTTCGCGTCGTACCGCTTCGTACGCAGCCAGATGTTCTCCCATTCCCGGCGCTTGTAGACCCGGCGCACGGCCTCGTTGCTCGGTGAGGCCGGGTCGTTCGCGATCACGTCGCCGTCCGCGGTGAACCCGATCACGGTCATCAGGTGGCCGGAGGTCCCGTACCCCGCGCCGGTCAGCTCCTCCTTGAGGAAGGACTGCGACGTTATGGCCGGGATGCCCGCGCGGATCAGCGTCTCCAGGTCCGTGAGCGAGCCCAGCCGGGTCACCGCCGCGCTCATCTCGTCGTACGTCGCGGCGTAGGCGGCGTTGAACGGCCAGTTGCCGCAGCCCTCGTACTGGTAGTCGTAGGTGAACCGGGCGGCGTGGCATACCTGCGGGTCGGCCAGGCCGGGCTTGACCCAGGCGAGGTCCTCGGCGGTCGGACGGCGTCCCCAGTACTCGATGATCATCTGCGAGGAGGTGGGGCTGCACCAGGCCTCGCCGCCGTTGTCGTACTCGGGGTACTGGCCCGCGTGGATGTTCTGCGAGTAGCGCGGCACCCGCAGCTCGCGGGCGAGGCCGGGGGTGCTGGCGGGCACGGTGAAGCGGTCGGGGATGTCGGAGGCCATCGCGCCGAGCCGCCACACCGTGGGCGTCAACCGGGTGCCCGGGGTGCGGTGGAGGGTGAGCCGCAGCCGGTACGAGACCAGTCGCAGTCCGCTCGCGGGATCGTCCACCGAGAAGGTGTCCGTCCACACGGAGCTCTTGCCGTCGGTCTGGTCGTCGACGGAGGTACGGCGGATGTCGCCGTCACCGGCGGCCCAGCGGCCCATCACGTACCAGGGCGTCGAGGCGCCGTCCGAGTAGCGGCCCTGGAGCTCGATCTGGATCCAGGTGCCCGCCGGGGTGTCCGCGTTCCAGGAGGCGATCACCTCGGTCGCCGGGACGGTGGACCGATGGACCGGCGAGGTCCAGGTCGCGTACTCCCAGGCGGCGGTCGTGCCGGTGTGCGGATCGGTGTACTCGGTGCGGCCCTCGGGGTGAGCGATCACCAGACCGGGGCGGCGGCCCGCGAGGGCCCGCGTCCCGGCGCCGGAGCCGGCGCGCCAGTCGGTGCAGGTGTGCCAGGAGCTGTTGTCCACGGCAGCGCCCGCCGAGCGGGGGCGGGGCGGGGAGGCGGCGGTGGCGGGGCCGGCGGACGACACCGCGCCCGCGGTGGCCGCTGCCGCGAGCGCGGCAGTCAGCACGGTTCTGCGTGAGGTCGGTCGGTTCATGGGCGAGACCCCCGGTCGTCAGCGGAATGAGGCTTGCAGGTGCACGACAGTGCGCCAACTATTGCGGGTCATGGCCGGATCCGGCCAGCGATTCGGCTCGCGCCGGTCAACCAATATTGGTCTGGTCCACTGGCGTGACCTGCGGCTGCTCCGGAGCGGCTCGTAGGCTGGTGGGCATGAACGACCTCTCGTCCCTCGCCGCGCGGCTGCGCGCCCTGCCACCGTCCTGCGGGCCGGTGCGGCTCATCGCGGTCGACGGCCACGCCGGGTCGGGGAAGAGCACCTTCACCGGCCGCCTGGCCGCCGCGCTCGGCGACGCCCCGGTCCTGCACCTGGACGACATGGCCACCCACGAGTCCTTCTTCAGCTGGATGGAACGGCTGCGGGAGCAGGTGCTCGGCCCGCTGGAGCGCGGCGAGTGCGCGCGGTACGCGCCGTACGACTGGACCGCGCGGAGCTTCGGAGCGCCCCGCGGTCTGGAGCCCGCCCCCGTGGTCCTGATCGAGGGGGTCGGGGCCGGCCGCCGGGCACTGCGGCCATCGCTGGCCCGGCTGTTGTGGATGGACCTCGCCGCCTCGGACTCCTGGGCGCGCGGCCGGCGCAGGGACGGGCCGGCGCTCTCGGACTTCTGGGACGGGTGGACGGCGGCCGAGACGGAGCACTTCTCGGCCGATCCTTCGCGTCCCCACGCGGACACCCTGGTACGGCAGTTGCCGATGGGTTACGCGTTCTCGCAGGGGCCCGGAGCAGCAGCAGGAACGAACCATTCCGTCACCGAACGTGAGCACGATTTGCCGTCGTACTGAATGGTGAGAAATCGCCCCGGAAGTACCCCAACTCCGCTTGACCCGGGGACGGTACAGGTCTTACGTTCTCATTGTGCGGCTTTTCGGAGCCCCCACGGACACGAAGCCCCCGATTGTTCCCCCGTGATCGGGGGCTTCGTTCTGCCCTCGCACCCCCTTCCGTATGCCGGTTCGACGCATTCCGCTCACCCTGGGTCACGGTCTCCCTTCTGCTGCGGCGCTCTTAGTCGCACACTCCCTGCGCAGGTACGATGCCTCTCGGTGCGGTCAATTCCCGTCCGCGGCAAAGTGATTCGGCGCGCCCGGTGGGCAGAATCGTGCGGCGGGACATCCTGGGGGCACGGTTTGTGGGGGACCAGATGGACATCGGCACGCAGGGCACGCAGGCCCCGGCCGACCTCGCCTGGCTGCGTGGCGTGGACGCCTACACCATGGGCGCCTACCCGCAGGCCGAGGAGGAGTTCAGGGCCGCGGTCCGTCTCGACCCCGGCATGGCGGACGGCTGGCTCGGCCTCCATGCGCTGAGGGTCGACACGACGACGGCACTGCTGCGCATGTACCGCCATCGCGAGCGTTTCGGCGAACAGCGCACCCGCCATCGGCGCACGCTCAACTCCTGGTACTGGCTGGGCTGGTGGGTGCAGCCGGTGCTGGAGAACGCCCGCGATCTGCTCCTCGCGCACGCCTCGCACTGGCTGGACGGCCGCCATGTCCCCGAGCTGGACCGGGCGCTCGCCGGCCTGCCGCCGGTGGACGCGGACCCGCAGGTGCGCTTCCTGCACGCCTGCCGCTCGTACCTGGTCAAGGACTGGGAGCAGCTCGTACGCAACACCGAGCAGCTGACGGACGATCCGCTGCTCGGCATCGAGGCGGGGCTCTTCGGCGGGATGGCGCGGGTGCGCCTGGAAATGTACGGGCAGGCCGAGCCGCTGCTCGCCACCGCCCTGATGCGCTGCCGCAGCGAACAGCCGCAGCGCAAGGAGCTGCGGTACTGGCTGGCCCGCGCGCACGAGGGCACCGGCCGCAGCGCCGCCGCCCTGCCGCTCTACCGGGCGGTGCACCGCATCGACCCCGCCTTCATGGACACCTCGGCGCGGCTCGCCGCGATCGCGGACTACGACGGCCTGGAGGGTTCCGACGAGGCCGCGGGGCTGGCCGCCGTGTCACTGTCCGGGCTCGGCACGGACGGCACCGTGTCGGAGGCGCAGCCGGACGCGGATCCGCCGCTCGGCACCGATCCGCTGCCGGGCGCCGATCCGGTGGACGGCCGGGAGCCGCGTTCCGGGGGCGCCACGCCCGGTCTTCCGGGCCTCGGAATGCCGCCGCCGTCCGGCGGGACGCGGCGCAGGGCCGCGCTTCCGGGACAGCCGCCGTCCCCGTTCCCGGCGGGGCCCAGCGATCCGGTGCTGCTCGCCGAGGCGCTGGCCGAGCTGGAGCGGATGGTGGGGCTGGAGCCCGTCAAGCGCCAGGTCAAGGCCTTGTCCGCGCAGCTGAACATGGCGCGGCTGAGGGCCGGTCAGGGACTGCCCGTGCAGCCGCCCAAGCGCCATTTCGTCTTCTCGGGCCCGTCCGGCACCGGCAAGACCACGGTGGCCCGCATCCTGGGCCGGGTCTTCTACGCGCTGGGGCTGCTGGGCGGCGACCATCTGGTCGAGGCGCAACGAGCGGATCTGGTCGGCGAGTTCCTGGGCCAGACCGCGGTCAAGGCCAATGAGCTGATCGACTCGGCGCTCGGCGGGGTGCTCTTCGTCGACGAGGCGTACAGCCTCGCCAACAGCGGCTACAGCAAGGGCGACGCGTACGGCGACGAGGCCCTGCAGGTCCTCCTCAAGCGGGCGGAGGACAACCGGGACCATCTCGTCGTCATTCTCGCGGGCTACCCGGAGGGCATGGACCGGCTGCTGGCCACCAATCCGGGGCTCTCCTCGCGGTTCACCACCCGGGTGGACTTCCCGAGCTACCGGCCGCTGGAGCTCACCTCGATCGGCGAGGTGCTGGCGGCGGAGAACGGCGACGTGTGGGACGAGGAGTCCCTGGACGAGCTGCGTTCCATCAGCGGCCATGTCGTCGAGCAGGGCTGGATCGACGAGCTGGGCAACGGGCGGTTCCTGCGCACCCTGTACGAGAAGAGCTGCGCCTACCGCGATCTGCGGCTCTCCGGCTACGCGGCGGTGCCCGGCCGGGACGATCTGGCCACCCTGCGGTTGCCGGACCTGATGCAGGCCTACGGCGAGGTGCTGTCCGGCCGCGGGCCGGTGGACCGGGGGCCGCAGGAGCCGCCGGTCCTCTGAGTCCGGTTGCCGGAGGCGCTTTCCCTCCGGCAACCGGGACGGTGGTGCTAGCGGACCGACGCGGTGAGTTCGCCGTAGCCGGTCGTCGTGCCGGCGGGCTCCGCCGCGCGGCGTGGGACCGCGACCCGGTGGGCCGGGTCACGCACCTCGCCCACGAGCATCTCCAGGACGTCCTCCATGGCGACCAGGCCGAGGATCCGGCCGGACGCGTCGGCGACCTGTGCCAGGTGCGTGGCCGCCCTGCGCATCACGGTCAGGGCGTCGTCCAGGGGCAGCTCGGCCCGTACGGTCGCCATCGGGCGCCATACGTGCTGGGGGACGGCCCGCTCGCCGTCCTCCAGGTCCAGGACGTCCTTGACATGCAGATAGCCCATGAACGGACCGCCGCCCTCGGCGCACACGGGGAAGCGCGAGTAGCCGGTGCGTACGGTCAGCTCCTCGATCCGGTGCGGGGTGACGGACGGGTCCACGGTCACCAGGGCGGACCGGCGCAGCAGCACATCGGTGACCGGCCTGCTGCCCAGCTCCAGTGCGTCCTCCAGGCGCTCCTGCGCCTCCGGCTCCAGCAGTCCGGCCTGGCCGGCGTCCTCGACGAGCCGGTTGAGCTGCTCGCTGGTGAAGACGGCCTCCACCTCGTCCTTCGGTTCGACGCCGAAGATCCGCAGCACCAGCCGGGCACAGGCCCCCAGTGCGGCCGTGACCGGGCGGCAGAGCCGGGCGAAGCCGACGAGGCCGGGGCTGAACCAGAGCGCCGTCTTCTCCGGCGCCGCCATCGCGAGGTTCTTCGGGACCATCTCGCCGATGACGAGGTGGAGGAAGACCACGAGGGCGAGTGCCAGGACGTAGCCGAGCGGGTGGATGAGGCCCTCGGGCAGGTGGACCGCCAGGAAGACCGGCTCCAGCAGATGGGCGACGGTCGGTTCGGCGACGGCGCCGAGGGTGAGTGAGCAGACGGTGATGCCGAACTGGGCGGCGGCCATCATCTGCGGCAGGTTCTCCAGGCCGTACAGCACCTGGCGGGCGCGGCCCGAGCCGGCCGCCGCGAGCGGCTCGACCTGGCTGCGCCGTACGGAGACGAGGGCGAACTCGGCGCCGACGAAGAAGCCGTTCGCCAGCACCAGGAGCGCGGCGAAGAGCAGTTGGACCAGGCTCATCGCACGGCCTCCAGGACCTCTCGGGCCACCGGGGCGGCAGCCTCGGCGCCGGGACCGGCCTGGTCGGCCTGGTCGGCCGTGCGGACGAAGCGGACCTTCTCGGCTCGGTAGTGGCCGACCTGGCGGACCGAGATCCGCCAGCCGGGCAGCTCGGCCCGGTCACCGGGGGCCGGGATGCGTCCCAGCAGATCGGCGACGAGTCCGGCCACGGTCTCGTACGGTCCGTCGGGGACGTCGAGTCCTATCCGGCGCAGGGTGAGGACCCGGCAGCTGCCTTCGGCGTCCCAGGCCGGGCGGCCGTCCTCGGGGGCGGCGGGGGCCAGTTCGGGCCGGTCGGCGCCTTCGGCGTCGTGCTCGTCCCTGACCTCGCCGACGAGCTCCTCGATGATGTCCTCGAGGGTGACGACCCCGGCGGTGCCGCCGTACTCGTCGACCACGACGGCGATCGGCTGCTCGTTGCGCAGCCGCTGGAGCAGTTGTTCGACGGGCAGGGTCTCCGGCACCAGCAGCGGCGGCACGGCGATCCGTCCGGCCGGGGTGCGCAGCCGGTCCTGGGCGGGCACGGCGAGCGCGTCCTTGAGGTGGATCATGCCGACGACCTCGTCGATCCGCTCCCGGTAGACGGGGAAGCGGGAGAGGCCGGTGGCGCGGGTGAGGTTGAGGACGTCCTGCGCGGTCGCCGAGGACTGCAGGGCACTGACCTTCACCCGCGGGGTCATGACGTGCTGGGCGGTGAGTCCGGCGAGCGACAGGGTCCGTACGAAGAGATCGGCGGTGTCCTGTTCGAGAGTGCCGGCCTCGGCCGAGTGGCGGGCCAGGGAGACCAGCTCCCCGGGGGTGCGGGCGGAGGCCAGCTCGTCGGTGGGTTCGACGCCCAGGAGCCGCACCAGCCGGTTGGCCACGGTGTTCAGCAGGCTGATCACCGGGCGCAGCGCGGCGGAGAAACGGTGCTGGGGGCCGGCGACGAACCGGGCGACCTGGAGCGGCCGGGAGACCGCCCAGTTCTTGGGCACGAGTTCGCCGATCACCATCTGGACGGCGGAGGCCGCCATCATCCCGATCACCACGCTGACGCCGGGTACGGCGCCGTCGGGCAGCCCGGTCGCGGTGAGGGGGCTCTCCATCAGCTGGGCGAGGGCCGGCTCGGCGAGCATGCCGACGACCAGTGAGGTGATGGTGATGCCGAGCTGGGTGCCGGAGAGCTGGAAGGAGAGTTCACGCAGGGCTTCGACGACGGTACGGGCCCGCCGGTCGCCCTCGGCGGCGGCGCGCTCGGCGTCCGGCCGCTCCACCGTGACGAGCCCGAATTCGGCTGCCACGAAGAATCCGTTGGCGAGGATGAGAAGGAATGCCGCGCTGAGAAGCAGCAGGGGGGTGGTCATGCCGCCGCCTCCGGGGAAGGGGCGGCGCAGGTACTACCGGACGATCCGTCCATTGCTGGAAGGAGTCACTCCTTGGGTCGCAGGAAAGCCCCGCCGGTTCCGATTCCTCTGGACCTCTGGTGCGGGGCGGGGTGCACAGGGGCACCGCCGCCCTCCAGAGTAGTCAAGAAGAAGCCGTGCGGGGCAGGGGGCTCAGCCGATGTCCGTTCCGGTGCCGTGGCTCTCGGCGAGGGCGCGGAGCGTACGGGCGTCGCGGATGGCCTGCTGTTTGGCGATTCCGGGCTGGATGCCGAGGGCCGGCATGCTGGTCCCGTCGCTCAGGTCGAGAAAGACCCAGGGGTCACCCACGCGCAGGTTGACCCGGAGGATCTCCGCCCAGGACAGCTGGCGCGTCCGGGTGAGATTGACCACGGTCACCCCGTCCTCGTTCGCGACGATCTTCGGGCGGCTGAGCAGCGCCAGCACTCCGAAGAACAGCAGCGCCGTGAAGACGAAGCTGACCCGCTCCCCCGGGCTCAATTGCTCCAGGGTCATGGCGACGGCGGTGATGACGAGGAACATCGCCGCCCCCACGGTCAGCAGGACCACCCGGGTTCGGGTCGGCCGGAACGTGACGGGGAGGGTGGGGAGTTCGGGCCGGGGTGCGGGGGCGGACATGATGTTCTTCTGTCTTCCGGGTGGGCGCCCGGCCGTCAGAGGCGGCAGGCGTGGATGGCGGTGGTGAGGATGGCGCGGGCGCCGAGGTCGTACAGATCGTCCATGATCCGCTGCGCCTCGCGGGCCGCGACCATGGAGCGGACGGCGACCCAGCCCTCGTGGTGCAGCGGCGAGATGGTCGGCGACTCCAGGCCCGGGGTGAGGGCGACCGCGCGCTCCAGGTGCTCGACGCGGCAGTCGTAGTCCATCATCACGTAGGAACGGGCGACCAGGACGCCCTGGAGGCGGCGGAGGAACTGCTGCACCTTGGGGTCGTCGTCCGGGGCGCCGGTACGGCGGATGACGACGGCCTCCGACTTCATGATCGGCTCGCCGATGACTTCGAGTCCGGCGTTGCGCAGGCTGGTGCCGGTCTCCACGACATCGGCGATGACCTGGGCGACACCGAGTTCGATGGCGGTCTCGACCGCGCCGTCGAGGTGGACGACGGAGGCGTTGACCCCGGCGTCGGCGAGGTGCTTGGCGACGATGCCCTCGTAGGAGGTGGCGATCGTCTTGCCGTCGAAGTCCTGCGGGCCCTCGGCCGTGCCGGGCTTGGTGGCGTAGCGGAAGGTGGAGCGGGCGAAGCCGAGCTGGAGGATCTCCTCGGAGTCGGCGCCGGAGTCGAGCAGCAGGTCGCGGCCGGTGATGCCGATGTCGAGCCGGCCGGAGCTGACGTAGATCGCGATGTCGCGCGGCCGCAGGTAGAAGAACTCGACCTCGTTCTCGGGGTCGACGAGGACGAGTTCCTTGGACTCCTTGCGCTGCTGGTATCCGGCCTCATGGAGCATCGCCATCGCAGGCCCGGAGAGTGAACCCTTGTTGGGGACGGCGATGCGCAGCATGAGGTCAGGTTTCCTTTGCGAGGAGGGAGTCTTCTGCGGACGTGCGTGATGCGGGGGTGGTGCTCAGAGGTGGGCGTAGACGTCGTCGAGCGAGATCCCGCGGGCGACCATCATCACCTGGACGTGGTACAGCAGCTGGGAGATCTCCTCGGCGGCCGCGTCCTTGCTCTCGTGCTCGGCGGCCATCCAGACCTCGGCGGCCTCTTCGACGACCTTCTTGCCGATGGCATGGACTCCCTTGTCCACGAGCTCGGCGGTACGGGAGGTGGAGGGGTCGCCGTTGGCGGCCTTGAGCTGCAGCTCGGCGAAGAGCTCTTCGAAGGTTTTGTTCGCCATGATGGTCTTAGAGTACGGGGTCCGTGCCCTGCGCTCAGCGCCAGGGCTCGCTGACGGTGCGCAGCGTCGCCGCGGTGGCGACGGCCGCGGTGACCGCTTCGTGCCCCTTGTCCTCGTTGGAGCCTTCCAGGCCCGCGCGGTCGAGTGCCTGCTCCTCGTTGTCGCACGTGAGTACGCCGAAGCCGACGGGGACGCCGGTGTCGACGGCGACCTGGGTGAGGCCGTTGGTGACGCCGTGCGAGACGTACTCGAAGTGCGGGGTGCCGCCGCGGATGATCACGCCGAGGGCGACGATCGCGTCGTAGCCGCGGCCCGCGAGGACCTTGGCCACGACCGGGAGTTCGAAGCTGCCGGGCACCCGGAGCAGGGTCGGCTCGTCGATGCCCAGCTCGTGCAGGGCGCGCAGGGCGCCGTCTACGAGTCCGTCCATGACCTTCTCGTGCCACTGCGCGGCGACCACCGCCACGCGCAGGTCTCCGCAGTTGCGTACGGACAGTTCGGGTGCGCCCTTGCCGCTCATGTCTCTCCTACCGCTCGTTTCCGTGATCTCACTGGTTGCCGCAGGTCGACGCCGTGGCGGTGTCGAGCCAGGGCAGGTCGTGCCCCATGCGGTCGCGCTTGGTGCGCAGGTAGCGCAGATTGTGTTCGCCGGCCTGGACGGGCATCGGCTCGCGGCCGGTGACGGCGAGTCCGTGCCGCAGGATCGCGGCCGTCTTGTCGGGGTTGTTGGTCATCAGCCTGAGGCTGTGGACGCCGAGGTCCTTGAGGATCTGGGCGCCCGCCGCGTAGTCCCGGGCGTCGGCGGGCAGGCCGAGTTCCAGGTTGGCGTCGAGGGTGTCGACGCCGCGCTCCTGGAGTTCGTACGCGCGGAGCTTGGAGAGCAGCCCGATGCCCCGGCCCTCGTGGCCGCGCAGGTAGACGACGACGCCGCGGCCCTCCTCGGTGATCCGGCGCATGGACGCGTGCAGCTGGGGGCCGCAGTCGCAGCGCTGGGACTGGAAGATGTCGCCTGTCAGGCACTCGGAGTGGACCCGGACCAGGACGTCGCCGCCGTCGCCGAGGTCGCCGTGGACGAGCGCGACGTGCTCGACGCCGTCGGTGGTGGAGCGGTAGCCGTACGCGGTGAACGGGCCGAAGCTCGTCGGCAGCCGTACCTCGGCCTCGCGGCGGACGGTCGGCTCCGCGCTGCGGCGGTAGGCGATCAGGTCCTCGATGGAGATGATCGAGAGGCCGTGCTTGCGGGCGAACGGGACCAGCTGGGGCAGCCGCAGCATCACGCCGTCCTCGCCGGCGATCTCCACGATGGCCCCGGCGGGCCGCAGTCCGGCGAGCCGGGCGAGGTCGACGGCGGCCTCGGTGTGGCCGTTGCGGACCAGTACGCCGCCGGAGCGGGCGCGGAGCGGGAAGATGTGGCCGGGCCGTACGAAGTCGCCCGGGCCGGCCTCGCCGCCCGCCAGCAGCCGGAGCGTGGTGGCCCGGTCGGCGGCGGAGATGCCGGTGGTGACGCCGTGGGCGGCGGACGCGTCGACGGAGACGGTGAACGCCGTGCGCATCGACTCGGTGTTGTGGTCGACCATCTGCGGCAGTTCGAGCCGTTCCAGCTCGTCGTTCTCCATGGGCGCGCAGATCAGGCCGCGGCATTCGCTCATCATGAACGCGACGATCTCGGGGGTGGCCTTCTCGGCGGCCACGACGAGGTCGCCCTCGTTCTCCCGGTCCTCGTCGTCGACGACCACGACGGGCCGTCCGGCGGCGATGTCGCGGATCGCCTGCTCGACGGGGTCCAGGCGGAGGTCCTCGGCGGCTTCCTCGTGTTCCCGGTGCAGCCAGGTGGGCTGGGCAGTCATGCCGTGGCTCCTTCCAGAGCGGGTGTCCGCGAACGCAGCCACCAGTCGCGCATGCCCCACAGGACGAGGGCGCCGTACACGACGTAGATGAGACCGGAGAAGGCGAGTCCGCTGTGGAAGTTCAGCGGTACGCCGACCAGGTCGACCAGCAGCCAGGCGAACCAGAACTCGACCATGCCGCGGGCCTGGGCGAGCATGGCGACGAGGGTGCCGGCGAATATGTACGCGTCCGCCCACGGGCTCCAGGAGAGCGAGGGGAACGCGGTGAACAGACCGCCGACCGCGAGGGTGCCCAGGGCGGCGCCGCCCAGCAGGAAGCCGCGCTCGCGCCAGGTGGCGAACCGTACGGCGATGGAGCCGTCCTGCGCCTGCTGCCTGCCCCGGGTCCACTGCTGCCAGCCCCAGACGGCCACGGCGATGACGACGAGCTGCTTGCCGACACTGCCCGCCTGGTGCACGGAGGCGTTGGCCGCGACCAGGACGACGCCGGACAGCAGCTGGGCGGGCCAGGTCCAGATGGAGCGGAGCCAGCCCAGGGTCAGTGCGATCAGACCGACGGTGTTGCCGATCATGTCGGACCAGATGATGTGCTGCCCGAAGACGGTGAACGCCTGCGAGTTCAGCCAGTTCAGGGCAGTCACTTCGCCGGCTCCTCGGGCTCCTGCGCACGGTGGCCGAGCAGCCGCTCGACGTACTTCGCGATGACGTCCACCTCCAGGTTGACCGGGTCGCCGGGCTCCTTGATGCCGAGCGTGGTCAGGGCGAGGGTGGTGGGGATGAGGCTGATGGTGAAGTAGTCGGGTCCGGCGTCCACGACGGTGAGGCTGACGCCGTCCACGGTGATCGAGCCCTTCTCCACCACGTAGCGGGCCAGCTCCGCGGGGAGGGAGACCTTCACGATCTCCCAGTTCTCGGAGATCCTGCGCTCGACGATGCGCCCGGTGCCGTCGACATGGCCCTGGACGATGTGTCCGCCGAGCCGGCCGCCGACCGCCATGGGGCGTTCCAGGTTGACCCGGGATCCGGTGTCCAGGGCGCCGAGGCTGGACCTGTTGAGGGTCTCGGCCATCACGTCCGCGGTGAACTCGCCGTCGCCGAGGTCGACGACGGTGAGGCAGACGCCGTTGACGGCGATGGAGTCGCCGTGCTTGGCGCCTTCGGTGACCACACGGCCGCGCAGGCGGAATCGGGAGGAGTCGTCGAGCTTCTCGACGGCGGTGACCTCACCCAGTTCTTCGACAATTCCGGTGAACACTCAGTTTCCCTTCCGGGCAGGGCCGGGGACGGCGGTGATGCGCAGATCGGGGCCGATTCGGACGGTCTCGGTCACATCGAGGCGCAACGCCTCGGCGATGGTGGAGATTCCGGCGTCGGCGAGGGCCGCGGGGCCTGCGCCGAGGAGCACGGGGGCGAGATAGCCGACGACCTTGTCGACCGTTCCCGCGGCGACGAAGGCCCCGGCCAGGGTCGGGCCGCCTTCGAGGAGTACGGAGCGGATGCCGCGCCCGTGCAGGGCGCGGAGCAGGGCGGGGATGTCCAGGCCGGGGCCGGTGGCGGCGCGCGGCAGCCGCAGGACGGCCGCCTGCGGCAGGTGCCCGGCTTCGGCGTCGTCGGCGACGGCGATCAGGGTGGGCGCGGTGCCGTCGAGGACGCGGGCGCCGGGCCGTACGGCGGTGGCGCCGGTGTCGACGACCACCCGTAGTGGCTGCACGGCGGTCTCGATGCCGCGTACACCGAGCTGCGGGTCGTCGGTGCGGGCGGTGCCGGAGCCGACCACGACGGCGTCGGCCTCGGCGCGCAGCCGGTGGACGTCGGCGCGGGACTCGGGGGAGGTGATCCAGCGGCTGGTGGCGTCGGCGGCCGCGATCCGGCCGTCGAGGCTTGCCGCGTACTTCCACAGGACGTACGGGCGGCCCAGGCGCACCGAGGTCAGCCAGGCGGCGTTGCCCGCCTCGGCCTCGGCCGCGAGGAGCCCCTGCCCGACCGTGACCCCGGCCGCGCGCAGGGTGTCGGCACCGCCGGTGGCCTGCGGGTTCGGGTCGCCGACCGCGTAGACGACGCGGGCGACCCCGGCCTCGACGAGTGCCTGGGCACAGGGGCCGGTGCGGCCGGTGTGGTTGCAGGGTTCGAGGGTGACGTAGGCGGTGCCGCCCCGGGCCCGGTCGCCCGCGTCGCGCAGGGCGTGGATCTCGGCGTGCGGTCCGCCGGCCCGCTGGTGGAAGCCCTCTCCGGCGTGGCGGCCCGCGGCGTCGAGGACGACGCAGCCGACGACGGGGTTGGGGCTGGTGGAGCCGAGACCGCGGGCGGCGAGCGTGATCGCACGGCGCATGGCGGTGATGTCGGCTGCGGTGTCCACCGGGTCCTCCTGCCTCTTCGGGCACGGACTCCGGGGCCTGTCGATGACGACAGATGAAGCGGGAACGCCACGGGGGAACGCCGAAAATGCCGGAAAACACGGATGGATCGGTCGCCCGAAAACCATCCGCCGACGGCGGCGTACCCGCGAAACGGCCCGCCGCGCACTGCCTCCCATCCGGACTTTAACCGTCGGTCCAGGAATCCCACCTGGTCAACCGGCCGCTGGATGCGGACGGGTCGCGGACTATAACCGCCGGTTCGGAATTGCACCGACCCCGGAGTGCGCTGCTGCTGGTACACGATCAGTGTGCCACGCCCGGCGGCGGGCCATACGAGTGAGCGTCTGTGGACTGGCTCACAGGACGACCGGGGCGAGGGGCGCGGCCGAAGAAGTTGACGCCTAAAGGTCCAGACCTATTGACGCAGTGGTCTAGTCCTTTTAATCTCTGCGTCACCTCCGAGGAGCGGTCCCGCGGTGTGCGCACACCCGGGACATCAACACCACCCACCCCCCTGCCAGTTGTGTTCTGCCGAACCTCCCCGGAAGGAACCGAACGTGCTGTCCCCCACCCGTGCGAGAGCCACTCTGCTCGCAGCCGGCGTAGCCGTCGCCGGACTGCTGATGGGCTCGCTCGCCGCCACCCCGTCGGCCGCCGCCGACCAGGAGTCCTGTCGCCCCGACGGGCTCTACGAGACCCCCGGGGTCTCCGTCCCCTACTGCTCCGTCTACGACACCGAGGGCCGCGAGAAGATGGGCGCCGACCACCAGCGGCGGGTCATCGGGTACTTCACCGGCTGGCGGACCGGCAAGGACGGCAAACCCGCCTACCTCGCCTCCGACATCCCCTGGGACAAAGTCACCCATTTGAATTACGCGTTCGCCCATGTCGACGGCGGCAACAAGATCTCCGTGGGCGCCGACGGGCCGGACAACGCATCGACCGGCATGACCTGGCCGGGTGTCGCGGGGGCCGAGATGGACCCGGGCCTCCCCTACAAGGGCCATTTCAATCTGCTCAGCAAGTTCAAGAAGAAGTACCCGAATGTGAAGACCATGGTGTCGGTGGGCGGCTGGGCCGAGACCGGCGGCTACTTCGACGACAGCGGCAAGCGGGTGGACTCCGGCGGCTTCTACTCGATGGCGACCAACGCCGACGGCTCGGTCAACCAGGCCGGCATCGACACCTTCGCCGACTCCGCCGTCGCCTTCATCAAGAAGTACGGCTTCAACGGCGTCGACATCGACTACGAGTACCCGACGACCATGAAGGACGCGGGCAACCCGCTGGACTGGACGCTCTCCAACGCGCGCCGGGCCGGTCTGGTCAAGGGCTACTCCGCGCTGATGAAGACCCTGCGCGAGAAGCTCGACCGCGCCTCGGCCGCCGACGGCACCCACTACCTGCTGAGCGTGGCCGCGCCCTCGTCCGGCTATCTGCTGCGCGGGATGGAGACCTTCCAGGTCCAGAAGTACCTGGACTACGTCAACATCATGTCGTACGACCTGCACGGCGCCTGGAACGAGTACGTCGGGCCGAACGCCGCGCTCTTCGACGACGGCAAGGACGCCGAACTCGCCCAGGCGAGCGTCTACTCGACCTCGCAGTACGGCGGCACCGGCTACCTCAACACCGACTGGGCCTACCACTACTTCCGCGGCTCCATGCCGGCCGGCCGGATCAACATCGGCCTGCCCTACTACACCCGCGGCTTCAAGAACGTGCAGGGCGGCACGGACGGGCTGTGGGGCAGGGCGGCCACCACCGACTGCCCGGCCGGCGCGGGGCTGACCAAGTGCGGTGACGGCGCGGTCGGCATCGACAACCTGTGGCACGACCAGGATGCCAACGGCAAGGAGTCACCGGCCGGTTCCAACCCGATGTGGCATGCGAAGAACCTGGAGAAGGGGGTCGTGGGCGACTACGTCACCGACTACGGATTCCCCGCCGGCACCAAGCTGACCGGCACCTACGTGCGCAAGTACGACTCGACGCTGGTCGCGCCCTGGCTGTGGAACGCCGAGAAGAAGGTCTTCCTGTCCACCGAGGACGAGCAGTCGGTCGCCGCCAAGGCGGACTACGTCGTCGACAAGGGCATCGGCGGCACCATGATCTGGGAGCTCGCGGGCGACTACGGCTGGAACGCCGCCAAGGGACAGTACGAGCCGGGCTCCACGCTCACCTCGACGATGTACGACGCGTTCAAGTCGGCGACCCCGTACGGCGCGAAGCGGTCCACCGTCGGCCTGCCCACCGAGGCGCTCGACATCGATGTGTCCTTCGACCAGTTCCCGCTCGGCGACTCCAACTACCCGATCAGCCCCAAGCTGAAGATCACCAACAACACGAAGGCGACCCTGCCGGGCTCCACGGAGTTCCAGTTCGACTACGCCACGTCCGCGCCCGCCAACGCCAAGGACCAGTCGGGCTTCGGCACCACGATCGTGCGCAGCGACCACACCGCCGCCAACAACATCGGCGGCCTCAAGGGCGACTACAACCGCGTCTCGCTGAAGCTCCCGGCCTGGCAGAGCCTGGCCCCCGGCGCCTCGGTGCAGGTCGACTTCGTCTACTACCTGCCCACCTCCACGCCGTCGAACTGGACGGTGGCCTTCGGCGGCAAGTCGTACGCCCTCGCCGCCGACCTGGCGCGCGGGAGCATCCTGGTCGACCCCGGCACGGGCACGTCGACGCCGTCGCCGGACCCGACCCCCGGTGGCGGCGGCTGCACCGCGCCCGCCTGGAGCGCGGGCTCCGAGTACGGCGCCGGTACGACGGTCAGCCACGGCTCGCACCAGTGGAAGGCCAAGTGGTGGACGAAGGGCGAGGCGCCCGGTTCCACCGGTGACTGGGGTGTCTGGCAGGACCTCGGAGCCTGCTGACCCTCCCCGATACCGCCCGGCGGTGACCGGATCGCCCCCGGTCGCCGCCGGGCTCGGCCATGCCCCGCGGGACACCGGTGCCGGGCCTCAGGCCGGCGGCGCGAACAGCTCGTCCTGAGCCGCCTCCCGGGCGGCGAGCAGCGCACCGCGGAGCACCGCCGCGCCGCCCAGCCGCCCGGCCCTGACCTCGGTGCGCAGCGGTGACATCAGGGCCAGCCGCTCCTCGACCCGGGCCGCGAGCGCGTCGCCGCCCGCGTGGCCGACCTCGCCCGCCAGCAGCACACAGCCCGGGTCCAGGACCGCGGCGACGGCGGCTGCGCCGAGGGCGAGACGGCCGGCGAGCTCGTCCAGGAAGCCCTCGCCGTCCCCCTCCCCCGCCAGCGCGGCCCGCACGGCGAAGGCCGCGCCCGGTTCCTTGTCCCCCTCGGCGGTACCGGGCGGCACGGCGATGCCGTGGGCGGCTGCCAGTGCACAGACCGGGGCGGAACCCACCAGCGCGTGGAACCCGCCGTCGCAGTTGAGCGCCGAGGGCGTGCCGGGAATGCCGGGCACCGGCAGGAAGCCGATCTCGCCCGCGCCGCCGGAGGCGCCGCGGCGCAGCTTCCCGTCCAGCATGACGGCGGCGCCGACGCCGTGGCCGAGCCAGAAGAGCACGAAGGTGTCGCGGCCGGTGGCCGCGCCGCCGCGGTGTTCGGCGACGGCGGCGAGATTGGTCTCGTTCTCGACCAGCACGGTCGCGGGCAGCCGTTGCTGGAGCACCCGCACCAGCCGCCGGTGCCAGGCGGGCAGCCCGCTGGTGTTGCGCAGTTCTCCGGTGACCGGGTCGATCAGACCGGGTGCGCCGATGCCGACGCTGTGCAGGGGTCCGGCGCCGGCCTCGCGTGCGGTGCGCTCCAGGAGCGCGGCGGCCTGTTCGGCGGCGGCCTCGGTGGCGGTGTCGGTGCCGATGGGCAGGGTGGCCTCGGCGAGCGTGGCGCCGAGGAGGTCGGCGACGACCACGGCGACGCTGCCGGTGCGCACGTCGAGCGCGGCGAGATGGGCGCGGTCGGCGGCGATTCCGTACAGCCGGGCGTTGGGGCCGCGGCGCTCGGCGCCGGCCTCGCCGACGACACGGATCAGACCGGCTCCCTGCAAGCGTTCGACGAGGTCGGCGACGGTGGGCCGGGAGAGGCCGGTCAGGGTCTTCAGCTGCGTGGCCGTCAGTGGGCCGTCCTGCTGGAGCAGTCGCAGGGCGAGCCGGTCGTTGATGGCCCGTGCGGTGCTCGGTGATGCGGGCATGCCGGGATCCTTCCAGATCGCTGACGCACTGCTTGCACAGGCGCACTATTTATCAGGCAGGGTTCCTGATAGTTTACGGCCCGCACCGTGGAGACGGGCGCCGGGGCCACCGGCAACAGAGGAGTTCCCAAGGGAGGGCACGGCGGTATGACGACGGATTCCACAGACACGGTCTTCGGCATGGAGCAGGTGAAACGGGCCAGGTTCGCCGTCGCCACGGTCTTCACCGTGCACGGCGCGGTGACCGGCAGCTTCGCCACCCGGGTGCCCTGGATCCAGGACCACGCCGGGGTCAGCGCGGGTCAGCTCGGCCTCGCCCTCGCCTTCCCGGCGATCGGCGCCTCGCTCGCCATGCCGCTGGCCGGCGCGGTCAGCCATCGCTTCGGCGCCAGAACCGCGCTGCGCGGGCTGCTCGCCCTGTGGACGCTGGCGCTGATCCTGCCCTCGCTGGCCCCCAACCTGCTGACGCTGTGCGCCGCGCTCTTCGTGTACGGGGCCTCGGCCGGCATGTCGGACGTGGCGATGAACGCCCTCGGCGTAGAGGTGGAGAACCGCCTCGACAAGTCGATCATGTCCGGGCTGCACGGGATGTGGAGCGTGGGCGCCCTGATCGGTTCGGCAGCGGGCACGGTGGCCGCGCATCTGGGCGCCGACGCCCGGCTGCACCACGCGCTGGCCGCGCTGGTGCTCACCGCGCTCGGCCTGATCGCCTGCCGGGGTGTGCTGGACCTGCGCAGCCGGCCGGACGAGGAGCCGCCGCCGCGCTTCACCCTGCCGCCGAAGTCGGCACTGATCATCGGTGCGGTCGGCTTCTGCGCGGTGTTCGCCGAGGGGGCCAGCCTGGACTGGTCGGCGGTCTACCTCCGGGACGTCATGGACACCTCCGCCGGGCTCGCCGCGGCTTCCACGACGGCGTTCGCGCTGACCATGGCGGTCGCCCGGATCGCCGGCGACAAGGTCGTCGACCGCTTCGGCGCGGTCCGGACCGTACGGGTCGGCGGCGTCCTCGCGACCGTCGGCGGGGTGCTCGTGGTCGCTTCGCCGGACGCGGCGCTCGCGATGTGCGGCTTCGGGCTCCTGGGCCTCGGTGTGGCGGTGGTCGTCCCGCTCGCCTTCGCGGCGGCCGGGCGCAGCGGCCCGAACCCGAGCCAGGCGATCGCGGGTGTCGCCACGATCACGTACACCTCGGGGCTGATCGCCCCGTCCGCGATCGGTTCGCTGGCCGAGGCGACCTCGCTGGTCGTGTCCTTCGGCCTGGTGACGGTGCTCGCGTTCGGTCTGGTGCTGGGCGCCGGGGTGCTGCGGGCGGGCGACCGCAGGGCGGTGTCGTCGTCGGCCGCCGCCCCGGACGCGGCGGCGGCCGAGCAGCGTCCCTGAGCGGTGGGACCGGCGGGTGACGCGGGGCAGCCGGCCCCGCGTCACCCGCATCGGCCGTGCTCAGGGGCCATGGCCCGGCCGCGAGCGGGCCACGGTCCGGCATTACCATGGCGCTGATCATTTCTGCGGCAGCGACGTGCCCGGCGAGGCGCTCGGCTCCGCACCTACACAACAGGGAGCGACCATGGGCCTCGGCGTGCGCTGGACCTTGCACGGCGACGGGAAGACCCCCGCACCGGGGGCCGTGGTCCGGCCGGACGAACGACTCTCCTGGCCCCGTACGTTCGGACTGGGCGCCCAGCACGTGGTCGCGATGTTCGGCGCGTCGTTCGTCGCCCCGGTGCTCATGGGCCTGGACCCCAACCTGGCGATCATGATGTCGGGTGTCGCGACGGCCATCTTCCTGCTGGCCACGCGCGGCCAGGTGCCCAGCTATCTCGGCTGTTCGCTCTCCTTCGTCGGGGTCGCGGCGACCATCCGGGCGAGCGGCGGCAGCAGCGCCGTGGTCACCGGCGCGGTCTTCGCCGTCGGTGTGGTGCTCTTCCTCGCCGGTCTCGCGGTACAGCGGTTCGGCGCCCGGATCATCCACGCGGCCATGCCGCCGGTGGTCACCGGTGCCGTCGTCATGCTGATCGGTTTCAACCTGGCTCCGGTGACCGCGTCGACGTACTGGCCGCAGGACCAGTGGACGGCCCTGCTGGTGATGCTGTTCACCGGACTGGCCGTAGTGTGCCTGCGCGGTTTCTTCTCGCGCATCGCGATCTTCCTCGGTCTGGTCTTCGGGTACGCGCTGTCCTGGGTCCTCGACCGGATCTTCGGCAAGATCCACTCCCCGGCCGGCGGTGCCGAGGCCGTGGACCACTGGCGGCTCGACCTGTCGGGTGTCGCCAAGGCCGACTGGATCGGGCTGCCCTCCTTCCACGCACCGAGCTTCGAATGGTCGGCGATCCTGGTCGCCCTTCCGGTGGTCATCGCGCTCATCGCGGAGAACGCCGGTCATGTGAAGGCCGTCGGCGAGATGACCGGCGCATCGCTGGACGACAAGCTGGGCACCGCGATCGCCGCGGACGGCGCCGCGTCGATGCTGTCGACCGCGGTGGGCGGCCCGCCGAACACCACGTACTCGGAGAACATCGGCGTCATGGCCGCGACCCGGGTCTACTCCACCGCCGCGTACTGGGCCGCCGCCTGCTTCGCCCTGCTGTTCGGCCTCTGCCCCAAGTTCGGCGCGGTCGTCGCCGCCATCCCCGGCGGGGTGCTCGGCGGCATCACCGTCATCCTCTACGGCATGATCGGCCTCCTCGGCGCCCAGATCTGGCTGAACGCGGGGGTCGACCTGCGCAACCCGCTGAACCTGGTGCCGGCCGCCGCGGGCATCATCATCGGCGTCGGCGGGGTCAGCCTGAAGATCAGCGACAACTTCGAGCTCAGCGGGATCGCGCTGGGCACCATCGTGGTGATCACGGGCTATCACGTACTGCGCGCCTTCGCCCCGGCCCACCTCAAGACCCAGGAGCCCCTGCTGGACTCGGGTACCTCGGCGTACGACGAGCAGTCACCGAAGAACGAGGCGTAACGCCTCGCGTACCGGAACGGGGGACGGCCGCGCGGCCGTCCCCCGTTCGATGAACCCAGGGCCCGTCGGCGCCGTCCCGGGGCCGGGACGGCGCCCTCATGGCCCGGTCCGGGCGGTACACACTCCGGTCCCCGGCGGGTGGGCGATCTCCTGGTCCTGCTGGAGGAGCGGCTCCGCGAGGATCTGACGCCGGGCCCCGACCTGCTGGAACTCGCGGCCCCGCTCGCCCGTCCGCTCGGCTCGTGGAGTCCGGAGCGGGCCCGCGAGGCGGCCCGGTCGGCGGCGCCGGTGCTGTGACGGCTGCGCGATGTACCCCTGCCAGGCCGAGAAAGCGGATGGACGCGGGGGCGGGGCCGGTCGGGCGCCGTCTGCTCGCACCGCACCGCCGACGGCACCCCGCCCGGCCCTCAGAAGCAGTCGCCGTACCAGTGGACCGCGCCGGGCGCCGTGACCGTGGCCCGGACCGAATCCGCGGTGGCGTGCAGCGGGCGGGCCATCCCCACGTGCTCCGTCACCTGCCGGGTGTCCGCCAGCAGGGCCGGCAGCGCGGCCCGGACCTCCGGGGTGTCGGGGAGCCGCACCCGGGCCCGGTCCAGGCCCGCCGCCCGGCCCCGTTCGCCGACGGCGGCCAGCAGCCCTCTCAGGCTCCGGGGCGCGCCCGCGAATTCACGCACCTCCACGCACTCTCCCTCGTACTGGGCCACCATCCAGCCGACGAGCGCCCCCGAACCGGGGTCCTCGGCCACGAGCGACCGGTCGGGCGGGCCGTACCAGGCGGGCACGCGCACCGCCCAGTCCTCGGGCGCCCGCACCGAGCTGAGCGGCCGGTCCGCGTTGTACGCGTGGTGCAGCGCGGCCACCTCCACGGCGTCCCGCGCGGTGGCCTCGCGGATCCGCAACTCCCCGGCGGCGCGCGGTGGCGCGAGCGTCCCCTCGGTGTACGTGCTCGCGAACTCCTGCCACCCCGAGCCCCGGTAGACGCCCGGGGTGCCGGTGAACAGCAGTGACCAGTCGCACCGCTCGGCCCTCATGGTGTGCTCCGCGGCCTCCAGCAGCCGCCGCACCAGGCCCTGTCCCCGGGCCTCGGGCCGGGTGGCGACGCTGCCGATGCCGCCGACCCGACGCGGGGTGCCCCGGGCGTCGCGGATCAGCCTCGGTACGTAGACGACGACGGCGTCGATCCCGTCCCCGTCGGCGTTCTGCGCGACGAAGGTGTGCCGGTGGCGGTCCGGGTCGAGGGCATGCAGGCCGACGATGTGCGGGGCGTCGAAGCAGCGCCGCCACAGGGCGGCCAGGGCCGGGTCGTCGGCCGCCGTCGCGGTGCGGATCACGGCGGTCACAGGATCAGGTTCCCGTCCGTGCGCACCCTGTCGCTGTTCGCGGGCATCGCGCCGCGCTTCGTCCCGTCCTCCACGCACGAGGTGTGCAGGACCGAGTCCAGCGCGCCGGGGGCGAGATGGAGGGTACCGCCGGTGAAGCGGGCCCCGGTCGCCGCGTAGTGGTTGGTGCCCTCGTCGATGCGGACATGGGCGGTGTCCGCCGAGGAGGCGGCGCTGCTGAGCGCGCCGAGGTCCCAGGTCACCCTTCCCGGGCCGTCGGCCCGGCCGAGGAGTGCCTTGGCCTTGTTGCTGCCGGTGAGACGGGCGCCGCCGGTGACGGTGATCCGCTGGTCGCGCACGGCGCTGAGCTCGATGCCGGTGTTGTCGTAGCTGCCGCCGTCGATCCGCAGATCCGCGGAGCCGACCGAGAGCGGGGCCGCGTTCTCGGCGCCGGTGACGGTGCAGTCGGTGAAGTGGACCGGCCCGGCCCCGCGCAGGACCGCGCCGTCGACGCCCCTGAACGTGCAGCGCACGAAGTGCACCGGGGCGGTGACCGGGGTCTGGACGAGGACGGCGCCCGCGGGCAGCTCGAAGGAGCAGTCGCTGATGGTGGTCGGCCGGGTGGAGCGGGCCGAGCGCTGGGCGACGGCGAAGGTCTTCGCGGTGCAGCCGCGCACCTGGGCGCCGTCGGCGTTGACGGTGAGGGTGCCGGCCTGGTCGAAGGTGGGGCGCGCGATCACCGTGATGTCTTCGAGGGTCAGATCGGTGATCTTGGTGTTGGCGGTGAACCAGGAGCAGACATGTCTGCGCACCGTGATCCGCTTCGCGGAAATGCCCCACTGCGCACCGGAGTTGGCGATGTCCATCAGTCCGGAGTTGCCGTCGAAGAGCAGATCGTGCTCGTACTGACCGTGCGTGGTGAAGGGGTTGCCGCCCGCGTCGTCGCCGTCGCCGTGGCAGTTCACGACGGTGCAGTAGGCGGAGGCGGTGAGGTCGTTGAGGTGGCGCACATTGCTGGTCGTGCAGTCCGCGACCCGCCCGTACAGGCAGTAGATCTGCTGGGTGAGGTAGCCCGCGCCGCCGTACTCGACGGTCGGCGGGTTCTTCAGCGAGCACTCCTCGGTGCGGAAGCGGGTGCACCAGCGGCGCATGATGACCGGCCAGAAGGTGCCGGTGGCGTGGATCCCGGAGACGTCGCAGCCCACGGCGTACTCGAAGCTGACGGGATGGGAGCCGGTGTACTCGTCGGGGCCGGCGCCCTCGAAGACCATGTTGCGGATGTGGGTGTTCTGGACCGGCTCGACGCGGGTCCAGGTGAGCCTGCGGCCCTCGGCGAGTTCCCAGCCGTTGAGGTAGCCGATCCGGATGTGTCCGGCGTCGACGATCTCGGTGATCTCGACCAGTTTCTGCAGCTCGCGTTCGTCACCGCCGCCGCCCTCGACCGGGGCGACCTGCACGGCCCACCACTGCCCGACCTCGAACGCCTTGGCGTCGGGCACCGGGAAGGTGTCGGTGAGCTCGATGACCTTGCCGGAGAGCGCGTGCCGGACGGTGGTGTCGGTGACGGTGCCGCGGAAGGAGAGGACGGCGCCGAAGGGGTTGTCGTGGGTGTTCTTCTCGATGTCTTCGGTGCGTATGCGGTGGCCGCCGAAGTCGAGTTCGATGTTGGAGCGGTTGAAGAGGTGGCGTTTGGCGAACAGGAGGTCGGTGTGGGCTTCGATGCGGTGGACGCTGTTGTCGGCGATCATGGCGTCGAGGGCTGCGTCGGCGGGGGTCTTGGCGTCGAAGTGGCCGAAGGTGCGGAAGTCGAGGGTTCCGGTGTGGAGCTGGTGCCAGCGGCCGGTGGTGTTCTTGCC
>NZ_JBEZLL010000020.1:0-176287 GCF_040652135.1 Streptomyces sp. NPDC048295 | reverse complement strand
CCTCGCCCCCGGGGTTGCACCGCCCCCACCCCCCCCCCCCCCCGGGGGGGGGGGCCCGGCGGGGGGGGCCCCCCCCCGCCCCGTCGGTCACCGGGCGTACTCGGCGGCGGTGGCGTCGGCCGGAGCCTTGTCCGCGCCCGGCGCACCGCCGAACCCCCGCAGCGGCACATGCCGGATGAACAGGGCGATCACGATGCCGATGGCGGCGATGCCCGCGCCCCAGACGAAGGCGGCGCCGACGCCTTCGCTGACGGCCTGGGCGAAGGCGTGCCGCACGGCCTCGGGCAGGTGGCGCAGCGTCTCGGGCGTCATCTGCGCCACTGCGCCACCGGCGTTCGCGGAGCCTGTGGCGCCGCCGCCCGCGGAGGTGAAGGAGTCGGTCAGCGTGCTGGTGTACAGGGCGCCGAGTACGGAGACGCCGAGGGACCCTCCCATGTTGCGCAGGAAGGTGGCCGCACCGGTGGCGGCGCCCATGTCCTTGAGCGGCGCGCTGTTCTGCGCGATGAGCATGGTGGTCTGCATCAGGCAGCCCATGCCGGCGCCCAGGACCACCATGTAGACACCCGTCATGAAGCGCGAGGTGCCGGTGTCCATGGTGGCGAACAGGGCCAGGCCGGCCGTGAGCAGGACACTGCCCGCGATCGGCAGGGCGCGGTAGTGGCCGGTCTTGCTGATGACGGCGCCGCCGGCGAGCGAGAGCACCATCGCGGCGATCATCATCGGCATCAGCAGCAGACCGCTGTTGGTGGCCGAGGACCCCTGCACGTACTGCTGGAACTGCGGCAGCAGCGTCACCCCGCCGAACATGGCGAAGCCGACGACCAGGCTGAGCGCACCGGCGAGGTTGAAGTTGCGGTCGGTGAAGACGGACAGCGGCATGATCGGCTCGGCCACGCGCCGTTCGACGAGGACGAACGCGGCGAACGCCACCACGGTGACCACGGCCAGGCCGATGATCATGGGCGACGCCCAGTCGTATTCGGTGCCGCCCCAGCTGGTGATCAGGACGAGGGTGGTGATCCACACGGTCAGCAGCGCGGCGCCGGTCCAGTCGATGCGCACCTGCCCGGCGCCCCTGCGGGGCAGCTTGGCGAGGACGACCCAGCACACCAGCAGGGCGACGATGCCCAGCGGCAGGTTGACGTAGAACGCCCAGCGCCAGTTGAGGTGGTCGGTGATGAAGCCGCCCGCCAGCGGGCCGCCGATCATGGCGACCGGCATGACCGCCATCATCACGCCCTGGTACTTGCTGCGGTCGCGCGGCGGCACGATGTCGGCGAGCACCGCCATGACGCCCACCATCAGACCGCCCGCGCCCAGGCCCTGCAGCGCACGGAAGCCGATCAGCTCGCCCATGTTCTGCGACATGCCGCACAGCGCGGAGCCGAGCAGGAATATCGCGATGGAGGCGACGAAGGTGATGCGGCGGCCCAGCAGGTCGCCGAGCTTGCCCCAGATCGGGGTGGCGGCGGTGGAGGCGAGGATGTAGCCGGTGGTCACCCAGGCCAGGTGGTTGAGGCCGCCGAGGTCACCCACGATCGTGGGCAGCGCGGGCGCCACGATCATGTTGTCCAGCATGGCCAGCAGCATGGCGATGACCAGGCCGCTCATCGTCACCATGATCTCGCGGTGGGTGAAGCGTGGCGGGTGGGTCTCGGCGTCTGCCGACGCCGGTGCTGTCTGCGTCACGGCGAATGCCTTTCAGCAAAGGAAGGAACGGGCCGCCCGGGTCCGAGGGGAGCCGGACGCACGAATTTCGGACAGGGAGGGAACGGCCGGTCGTACGCGCGTCGCGGACGCCAAGGCGTCGCCTTACTTACCGGCCGGTTGGTAGATTACTTGCCGACCGGTAAGTTGGCAAGGAAGGGTCTGACGGCGACGATCGAGTCAGGCGATGCGGCGCACAGAAGTGCCGGGGAGCCCCGGGAAGAACCATGGAAAGGAACGGATGACGATGGCGGCGCGGCGGCGGGGCGACGACACGAAGGCCGAGATCCGCAAGGTGGCCATCGAGTTGTTCACCGAGCAGGGCTACGAGGCGACCTCGCTGCGGGAGATCGCCGAACGCCTCGGCATCACCAAGGCCGCGCTCTACTACCACTTCAGCAGCAAGGAAGACATCGTCCGTTCGCTGTTCACCGAGCACCTGGACGCACTCGACGACATGGTCGCCTGGGCCAGGGAACAGCCGCCCGGTCCCGAGCTGCGCGTCCGCGCCGTGGACCGCATGGTCGACCTGGCCACCGGTGGCGGCCTGTCCGCCATGCGTTTCGCGCTCGCCAACCAGCGCGTCGTGCGCGACCTCCACCCCGGCCGGGAGAACGCGTTCGAGCGGCTCGGCGAACTGTTCAAGATCCTGGCCGGTCCGGACGCCTCGGTGGAGGAGGAACTCCGCATGCGGGCCGCGCTGCTGAGCGTCAACACCGTGCTGCTGGCCTCGCAGGGCCTGGAGGTGTCCGACGAGAGGATCACCGCGACCGCCCGCGACATCGCCCACCAGCTCGTTCCGGGGACCGGGACCGTTTCCAGGGCCGACGGCCCGTAGCGGTCGAGGAACGGCCGGGCCCAGGAAGCAGGAGCGGCCCCTTCCGTGCGGGTGCCGGGGCGGCGGTGCCCGGCGGACTTGCCACGATCGGCACAGCCGGGGGCCGAGGGCCGCTGACGCGCGGCCCTGGGCGACTGCCGTCGCGGCCGGCCTCCCCGGCACGAGGGGGCCCGGGCCGTGTCAGCCGGCGAATCCCGGCACCACCAGACCGGACTCGTACGCGATCACCACCGCGTGGGTCCGGTTCTGCGCACCGAGCTTGGTCAGCACGTTCCCGACATGGGTCTTCACGGTCTCCAGGCTCACCGTGAGTGTCCGGGCGATCTCCGGGTTGGACCGGCCGGTGGCCATCAGCCGCAGCACCGCCTCCTCGCGCCCCGTCAGCGCCGCCCTCGGCAACGCCTCGGCGGAGTTCTGCGGGCGGGCGGTGACCATCTGGCGCAGGGCCGCCGGGAAGAGGATCGCCTCGCCCGCCGCCACCACCCGTACCGCCTCCGCGATCCGCCGGACCGGGAGCCGCTTGAGCACGAATCCGCTGGCGCCCGCGCTGAGCGCGGCGGTGATGTAGTCGTCGTTCTCGAAGGTGGTGATCACCACGACCTTCGGCGGGTCGGGCGACTCGGCGAGGAGCGTCCGGGTGGCCTCGATGCCGTTGCGGCGCGGCATGCGCACATCCATCAGGACCACGTCCGGCCGCAAACGCCGCGCCTGCTCGACCACCTCGACCCCGTCGCAGGCCTCCCCGACCACCGTGATCTGCGGCTGTGCCGCGAGGAGTGTGCGCAGACCGCTGCGGGTCACCTCGTCGTCGTCCGCGATCAGGAGGGTGACAGCGGCGGTGGTGGGGGTGGGGTCGGGCGTGGTGGCGGGGCTGGTTGTGGTGGCGGCTCCGGGCGTGGCGGCAACGCCGGTTGTGGTGGCGGCTCCAGGCGTGGTTGCGGGGCCCGACGCAGTGGCAGGGGTGGTCGTCGTGGCGGCACCGGCCGTGGCGGCAACGCCGGTTGTGGTGTCTGCTCCGGGCGTGGTTGCGGGGCCCGATGCAGTGGCAGGTCCGCTCGTCGTGGCGGCACCGGCCGTGGTGGCGGTCGCCTCGGGGGCCGTCATGCCGACACCCGTATCGGCAGGCGGACCGCCAGCCGCCAGTGCCCCGCACCGTCGGGGCCCGCCTCGAACTCGCCGTGCAGCAGCCGCACTCGCTCGGCGAGGCCGGGCAGGCCGTGTCCGGACGTCGGGAAGGCACCCCGGCCCGCGCCTGTGTCCGTGCTCGTCCCCGGGCCGGTCCGGTTGACCACACGGAGCTCCAGCCCGTCCCGCGCGGTCACCACCCCGACCTGGATCGGGCCGCCCGATCCATGCCGCAGGGCGTTCGTCAGTCCCTCCTGCAGGATCCGGTAGGCAGCCCGGGAGAGCGTCCCCTGCACCTGCGCCGGATCGCCCGTCAGCTCCGGCTCGACCGTCGCGCCCGCGTGCCGCAACCGGTCGAGCAGCTCGGGCAGATCGGCCAGGGTCCGGGTCGGTGCCGTCTCCGTCTTCTCCTCGCGCAGTACGCCCAGCACGTAGTCCAGGTCCTCCAGCGCGGCCCGGGTCGAGTCCTCGATGCTGCGCAGGGCGGCCCGCGCCGCCACCGGGTCGGCGGCGAGCACCTCGCCCGCCACCGCCGCCTGGATCGTGGCCGCGGTCAGCGTGTGCCCGATCGAGTCGTGCAACTCGTGGGCCAGCCGGTTGCGTTCGGCCAGCGCCCGCTCCCGCTCGGCCGCCAGTGCCAGCCGTTCGGCCGACGACGGTCCCAACAGCCGTGGCGCCAGCCACCGCAGAGCGTTCGACACCGCCACGCACACAGCCGCCGCCAGCAGTACGCAGCCGAGCGCCACCGCCCAGCTGCCCCAGCCACCCGTCACCCGCACCGACCGGCCGAACAGGCTCAGCCCCGCCTCGGCGTCGAGCCAGTTCCCCGGCAGGGTCAGTCCCGCGAGGACCAGCACCCCGGCCACCAGCGCCCCCGTCCACCCCAGCGCCACGTGCAGCAGCAGCCAGAGAGGAGTCCGCCAACGGCCGGAGCCGGACGGGTCCGTACCCCTGGGTACGGGCACCGGATCCGGAAGCCGCACCTTCAGCAGGCGGCGGGCGGACCCGGTCAGCACCCGCCGCGTGGTACGGGCGAGGCCGACCGCGGCGACCAGTGCCGCCCAGACCAGCAGGGTCAGGGCGGCCTGCACCCCATACGGGGCCGAGCTCCACGCCAGTGCCGGAAGCGCGGCCAAGGGCAGCAGCGGAGCGCTCGCCATCGCGCCCAGAAAGGCGAACAGCACGCCCGAATAAGTGGAGCCGCGCAAGAACGGCCGTATTCCCCTGCTCATAGTCGGCCAGTATGGCCGCTCTGCTCGCGGCGTTCCTCCCTCGTTCGGGGGAGGACCTTTTCCCGCCTTCTCGCGATGTGCGGCCGGGCCTCCGGAATCAATGATCGTGTCCTGCCCAGTCGAAACGGGAGGACGGCAGATGAACACGCAAGGAATGGCGGCGCCGACGCCGCATCGGACGGCGCCGTCGTCCGGAAACCCCGGCCACGGCACGCGGGCCCCGGCCGGCGAGGCGGGCGGGCCGGGCAGGGGCGGCATGGCCACGGCGGCCATGACGCTCGGCGTCATCGGCCTGTTCACCTCGGTCTTCTTCGTGGGTGGGCTGCTCGGTGTCATCGGCACGGTCCTGGGCATCGCCGGCCTCAGGACGGCCGGGCGGACCGGCGCCGGCCGGGGCCGGGCCATCACCGGCGTGGTGACATCGGTCCTCGCGATCGCGCTGTCCATTCTTTTCGCCCTCTTCATGGCCTGGTACGCGAACAAAACGCAGGAGTGCTACCGGCCCGACAGCTTCCAGGAATACACGCAGTGCGTCAGCCGGCACCTCAGCGGAAACTGACCGGCGACGGGCTTCCCGGTCGGTACGGCGTACGACAAATGCTTTTCGGCAGCTGCGATTTCGCCCCCCGACCGCTCATCTCCCCTCCTCACCCCTCACCCAGCACCCCTCACCCAGCACCCGGTTTCCATTACCCGACAAGGACAAGCATCACGGTGCGAAAGACACGCATAGCCTCCCTTCTGGCCGTTGGCGCCGCGTCGACTCTGATGACGACGCTGACACCCGCGACGGCCCTTGCCGCATCGCGGCCCCCCGCGGCCCAGGACCCCGTCCGGCAGTACACGCAGCAGACGCTCCACTGGCGGCGCTGCGACGCGAACACCCCCGCCGCCTTTCAGTGCGCGACTCTCAAGGTGCCACTGGACTACGGCGATCCCGGCGGCAGAAAGCTCGACATCGCGGTGAACCGGCTCAAGGCGAGCAGGACGAAGGAACGCCGCGGCGTGCTGCTGTTCAACCCCGGCGGCCCCGGCGCGCCGGGCCTGAGCATGCCGGCCGACATGGAGGCGTACCTCCCCCAGGAGGTGAAGCGGCGGTACGACCTGATCGGGTTCGACCCGAGGGGCATCGGGCAGAGCTCCCCCCTCGGCTGCGGCCTGACCCCCGACGAACTGAACCCCGACCGCCCCTACCACGCCGAGACCTTCGCGAACGACGTGCGGTGGGCCCGTACGGTGGCCGACAAGTGCCTGGCCAAGGAAGGTGACAAGCTGCGGCACATCACCACCCGCAACACCGCGCGCGACATGGACGTCATCCGTGCCGTCCTGGGGGAGAAGAAGATCTCCTACTTCGGGGGCTCGTACGGCACCTATCTCGGCGCCGTCTACATGCAGATGTTCCCCGGGCGGTCCGACCGCTTCGTGCTGGACAGCGCGACCGACCCCGCGCGGTTCGGGAGGGGCACCTTCCAGCAGATGGCGGAGGGAACAGAGCCCGCTTTCGTGAGGTGGAGCCGGTGGACCGCCCAGCGGCACGCGACGTACCGACTGGGCAGGACCCCGGCGGAGGTCCGCAAGACCTTCTGGGACATCGTCGCCCGGGCCGACCGCGAGCCCGTCGAAACCGACGAGGGGCCCCTCACCGGTGACGACATCCGCGCCATGCGCCACATGTTCTTCCGGGCGCAGAAGGCCGCCGACTGGGTCACCGGCCTGAAGAAGGCCGCCGAGGACGGCGGTCCCGGCACACCGGCGCCCGACCCCGAGCTCCCGCCGGAGAACCAGATCGCGAGCCTCTGGGCGGTCATGTGCGGTGACACCGCCGGCTCGTGGCCGCGCGACCCCGAGCAGTACCGGCGCGACGCCGTCCGCGACAAGGCCCGGTATCCGCTGTACGGCGATTTCGCGTCCACCATCAAGCCGTGCGCCTTCTGGAGGCCGGGCGCCGAGGCTCCGACCACGGTGGGCAACGAGGTCAAGGCGCTGATCCTGCAGAACGAGTGGGACTCCCAGACCCCCCTGGCAGCCGGCCAGGGCATGCACCGGGCCCTGCGAGGTTCCCGGATGATCACGGTCGCGGGAGGAGAGGGGCACGGCGTCTACGGCAACGGGTCCTGCGCGGACGAGTCCGCGACGGTCTACCTGACCACGGGCAGGCTCCCGTCCGAGGACCTGACCTGCCCTGCGCCGGCCACCGGGCGATGAACAGTCACCTTTCCGGATGCCGACGCCGTGAGCCGGGCCGCATGTCCCCCGAACCGGCGTGCGTCTCCTCCGCGGGCGCCCGCGGGGCATCTCTTACGATCCCCTGACGCGCCGCGCCGGAACCGGCCCTGCGATTCGCCGGCGGCCTAGCGTGGGAGCCATGCGCGTACTGGTTACCGGTGGAGCCGGATTCATCGGGTCGGAGATCGTCCGTACCCTCACGTCGGCCGGGCATCAGGCGGTCGTGTTCGACGCACTGCTGCCTTCGGTGCACGGTGCGGCAGCAGACCCCGCGGACCATGATGCCGAGCGGATCATCGCGGACGTCCGCGACCGGGAGGCGGTGGACAGGGCGCTGCGGGGCATCGACACCGTGTGTCATCAGGCGGCGATGGTCGGCCTGGGGAACGACTTCGCGGACGCGCCCGAGTACGTCGGGTGCAACGATCTCGGGACGGCGGTGCTGCTTGCGGCGATGGCCGAGGCGGGCGTGCGGAGCCTGGTCCTGGCCGGTTCGATGGTGGTCTACGGCGAGGGACGTTACGACTGTCCCCGCCACGGCACGGTCCGGCCGGGACCGAGGACGGCGGCCGACCTGGACGCGGGCCGGTTCGAGCCGCACTGCCCGTCCTGCGGTGCGGAGTTGGCACCCGGTCTGGTCACCGAGGAAGCGCCCACGGACCCGCGCAATGTGTACGCGGCCACCAAGCTCGCCCAGGAACATCTCACCGCGGCATGGGCGCGCGCGACGGGCGGGTCCGCGGTGTCGCTGCGCTACCACAACGTGTACGGACCGGGGATGCCGCGCGACACACCGTACGCCGGTGTCGCCTCCTTCTTCCGGTCGGCCCTGGCCCGCGGAGAGGCCCCCCAGGTCTTCGAGGACGGCGGCCAGCGGAGGGATTTCGTCCACGTGAGGGATGTGGCCGCCGCCAACGCGTTGGCGCTGGAAGCCGTCGAAGGGCACGGGCCGGGCGGTTTCGCCGTCTACAACACCGGGAGCGGTGATCCCCGCACCATCGGTGAGATGGCCTCGGCACTGGCCGCGGCCCATGGCGGGCCTGCTCCGGAGGTCACCGGCGCATACCGGCTCGGTGATGTACGCCATGTCACCGCGGACTCACGACGACTGCGGGACGAGCTGGGCTGGAAACCCCAGGAAGGGTTCGCCAAGGGAATGGCGGAGTTCGCGACGGCCCCGTTGCGGGCCGGACGAACAGACACCGGAGGGGTCTGAACACCTCGCACCGATGAGGCCCTGCCCGGGTGCCGGCTCATGCGTGTGCCAAAGGGAGCGTGATCTCGAAGCAGCAGCCGCCGGCCACGTTGCGCACGCCCGCGTGACCCCGGTGCGCCTCGACGATGCCGCGCACGATGGCGAGCCCGAGGCCCGCACCGGCCGGGGGTGTCCGGGCATGGCTGCCGCGCCAGCCGGTGTCGAAGACCCTGGGCAGGTCCTCCTCGGGGATCCCGCCGCAGCCGTCGGTCACCGAGAGGACCACGGTGTCCTCACCGCGTCGCGCCGTCACCGCGACCGTCCCGTCGGCGGGGGTGCGGCGGATCGCGTTGATCAGGAGGTTGCCCAGGACCCGGCTCATCTCCTTGCTGTCGACCTCCACCGGAACGGCGTCGATGCGGTTCCCGACCAGCCGTACACCGTGCTCAAGAGCCAGCGGATCAGCGCCCGCGAGGGCGTCACCGACCAGGTCGTGGACGGAGGTGCGGGCGGGCGACAGGGCGAGCGATCCGGCATGGATCCTGGAGAGTTCGAAGAGATCGCCGACCATGTCGTTCATGCGCTCCACCTCCGCGCGGATCTGCCGCAGGTAACGCCGGGAGTCGGTGGCCATGCCGTCCTCCAGCGCCTCGGACATGGCCCGCAGCCCGGCGAGCGGGGTCCGCAGGTCGTGCGAGATCCAGGCGACGAGCTCACGCCGCGATGCCTCCAGCGCGCGCTCCCGGTCGCGGGAACTGTCGAGCTTGGCGCTGGTGGCGGCCAACTCCTTCGCCAGCGAGGCGAGTTCGGCCGTCGCCTGCTCCGCGGGGGCGGCGAACGTACCGCCGTCACCGAACGAGCGGGCCGCGAGCGCCAGGTCGCGGCTCCTGGCGGCGACCCAGCGGCCCAGCAGCACCGCGGTCACGAGGGACACCACGGCGGCCATGGCGACCACAGTGGTGACAACGGTCAGATCGTGCGACGACAGGAACATCGCCCGGGCGACCGCGAGCGTGCCGGCAAGCATCGCGGTCACGGCGACAGCGGCGACGACGGAGACCGACACCACGAGCGAACGGTGCCGGAAGAACCGCAGGGCGAGCGCACCGAGCAGCCCGGCCACCGCGGCACCCAGAAACGCGAAGAGCGCGATGACGAGGATGTCGGTCATGACGGGCCCGCACCGGTCGCCGCACCGGGACGCGGGCCCGGCGCCGGGTCCAGGCGGTAGCCCACACCCCACACCGTCTGGATCAGCCGTGGACGGGCCGGGTCCGTCTCGACCTTCCCGCGCAGCCGCCGCACGTGGACCGTCACCGTCGACAGGTCACCGAAGTCCCAGCCCCAGACCTCCCGCATCAGTTCCTCCCGGGTGAAGACCTGGGAAGGGTGGCGCAGGAAAAAGGCGAGCAGGTCGAACTCCCGCAGCGTGAGGGCCAGTTCGCGGCCCTCGCGAGTCGCGCGGCGGGCCGCGGGGTCCAGGTGGAGTCCCGCGCCCCGCAACGGGGCCGGGGCAGCGGCGGCGGTGGGCGCCGCGGCGCGGCCCCGGCGCAGCACCGAGTCGACACGCAGCACCAGTTCGCGCGGGCTGAACGGCTTGGTGACGTAGTCGTCCGCGCCCGTCTCCAGGCCGAGGATGCGGTCGTCCTCGTCCCCGCGCGCCGTGAGCATGATGACCGGCACGTCACCATGGGCCCGCATCCGGCGGCAGACCTCGAATCCGTCCATGCCGGGCAGCATCAGATCGAGGACGACCAGGTCCGGCCGGCGGCCGGTGAAGCGCTCCAGGGCCGTCGGGCCGTCGTCCGCCCGCCCGACGTCGTACCCCGCCCGGACCAGGTAGCTGACGACGACCTCGGCGACCGTCGGGTCGTCGTCGACGACCAGGACGTGGCCGCGTCCGGTACCGGGGCAGGAGCGATTGCCTGGGCCTGAACCGTCCGGGATGCTCTCCATCCCACCACCCTGGCACGCAGGTGCGGCACGCACGGGCCCGGTCCGCCGCCATCGGGCCGACGTCCATTTTTCGTAAGAAAATAGAGCCCGGAATGTCGGATTCTGCTCCGTAGGGTGAGCGGCGTGACCGATTCCTCCCTGGCGGGCCCGTCGTCCGCCCAAGTCCCCGCCCCGCGTGCCGATGTCGTCCTGCCCTGTCTGGACGAGGCCGCCGCACTGCCCCGGGTGCTGGACGCCGTCCCCGACGGCTGGCGCGCGATCGTCGTCGACAACGGCTCCACCGACGGGTCGGCCGAACTGGCCCGCTCGCTCGGCGCCACGGTCGTGCACGAGCCGCGACGCGGCTTCGGCGCCGCCTGCCATGCCGGACTGCTCGCCGCCGAGGCGGAGTTCGTCTGCTTCTGCGACTGCGACGGCTCCCTCGACCCCGGCCTGCTCCCCGCCTTCGTACGCCGGATCGCCGACGGCGAGACCGACCTGCTGCTCGGCCGCCGCCGCCCGGAGGGCCGCGGTGCCTGGCCGCTGCACGCCCGCGTCGGCAATGTCGCGCTGGCCCGGATGCTGCGCCGCCGCACCGGTCTGCGGCTGCACGACCTCGGCCCGATGCGGGCCGGGCGCCGGGCGGATCTGCTGGCGCTCGGTCTCACCGACCGGCGCAGCGGCTACCCGCTCCAGATGGTGGTCCGTGCGGCGGACGCCGGGCTGCGGGTCTCGGAGACCGACGTCCCGTATCTCCCCCGCAGCGGAAAGTCGAAGGTCACCGGCACCTGGCGGGGTACCTGGCAGGCGGTGCGCGACATGCGCGCGGTGCTGCTTCAGCCGCCGGCCGCGACGACCGCGGGGACCGTGCGTCCGGGGGTGACCCGGTGAGTGCCCCGGCCGGCCCCGGTGCGGGCGAGGACCTGTCGGGCCCCACGACCGTGCTGGTCATCGCCAAGGAACCGCTGCGGGGCCGGGTCAAGACCCGGCTCACCCCGCCGTTCACGCCCGCCCAGGCCGCCCTGCTCGCCGAAGCGGCGCTAGGCGACACTCTGCGGACCGTGTGCACCCTGCCCGCCCGGCGCCGCGCCGTCGTCCTCGAAGGACGGCCGGGACCGTGGCTGCCGCCCGGTATCGAGGTGTTGCCGCAAGGCACCGGCAGCCTCGACGAACGGCTTGCCGCGGCCTTCGCCCGCTGTACCGGCCCGACGCTCCTCATCGGCATGGACACCCCCCAGTTCACCGCCGCCCATCTGGCCGCCGCGCTGTGCCCTGCCGCCTGGGACGGCTGCGACGCCTGGTTCGGGCCGGCCGACGACGGCGGCTTCTGGGCGCTCGGGCTGGCGGCCCCCGCACCGGAACTCCTGCTCGGCGTTCCCATGTCCGTACCCGAGACCGGCGCGGTCCAGCGCCGACGCCTGGTCGACGCCGGGCTGACCGTGCGCGACCTTCCCCAGTTGCGTGATGTGGACACCGCGCAGGACGCCGTCGCCGTCGCCGCCGCGGCGCCGCACGGCCGGTTCGCCGCGACGCTCGCCCTGCTGACCCCGGCGGAGGCCCGGTGAACCCGGTCCCTCACCGCAGCGGACCGGGCACGGCACCCCCTCCCCCCGACCGCGGCCCCACGCCCTGGGGCACCGATCCGTACGCCGACGCCCTGCGCAACGGTCGTGGACCGCTCTTCCTCCGCCGCACCGACGGCTGGCTGTTGCCGCTGGACGTCGAACGCTGGTGCGCGGACGCCGACGCCGCCGATCTGTCGGCACTGGGCCGCTGTGAAGGCCCCGTTCTGGACATCGGCTGCGGGCCCGGCCGGCTGGTCGCCGAACTCGCCGTCCGCGGCCATCGTGCACTCGGCATCGACATCAGCGAGACCGCCGTCGCCCGCACCCTTCGGCTCGGTGGAGCGGCGCTGCACCGCTCCGTCTTCGACCCGCTGCCGGGCGAGGGCCGCTGGGGCACCGTCCTGCTCCTCGACGGCAACATCGGCATCGGCGGGAACCCCCCTCTCCTCCTGCGCCGCACGGCCGACCTGCTCGCCCCCGGCGGTCTGCTCATCGCCGAGACGACACCGCAGGACCTCGACGAGAGAGTCCAGGTCCGGCTGGACGACGGACGCGGCACGGCTGCCGCCGACAGCGGTGTCGTCGGCCCCTTCCCCTGGGCCAGGCTCGGCACACCGGCCCTGCTGCGATACGCGCGGGCGTACAGCTGGCAGCCCGTCGATCAGTGGGAGGCGGACGGCCGCCCCTTCGTGTCCCTGCGCCGCAACCGGGCGGTACGGATGACGAGCAGCAGCGCCGAGCCCGCGAACAGCAACCCCGTGATCAGCAGCCAGTTCCCCAGGAACACATCGAGGGACAGCCCGCTGTAGGGCTCGTACCGCACCGCGTGCCGGGTGATCAGCGGCCACCACATCAGCAGCAGCAGGCCGGAGAGGAAGGCCGGTACGCGGACGTAGTTGACCAGCCGACGGGTACGGGGTCCGAGCGCCCGGCGCAGGGCCAGGTCCGCCGACGCGTACAGCGGCAGCAGCACGAGATCGTGCAGGAGCGCGGAGCCGACGAACCACACCACGATCGCGAACGTGTCGCCCGCCAGCAGCCGTACGCCCGCATAGCCCGCGAGGGCGAACGTCGCCGCCAGCAGGAGGAGATGCAGCGGCCCTTCCCCGTACCAGCGCCTGAGAACCACCCGAGGATTCACCCGGCTCCCCGCCTTCCCGCTCACAGTGCCTCGAACGTCAGCCGGGCCACCCATTTGGTGTTGAGCACACCAGGGGCCGCCGGGACGATGATCCGTGCCGGATATCCGTGGTCGAGCGAGAGGGTCTCGCCGTTGACCTGCAGGGCCAGCAGCGCGCGCGGGTCGCGTACCTGGTTGTCGCGGAGCGCTGCCTCCCGGAACGCCCCGCTGTGCTGGACGGACTCCACCAGCACCCCCGGCGGCCGGTCCGGATACCCCACGAGGGCCGCCAGATCCCTCAGACGCACTCCGCGCCACCACTGGTCCGATGTCGACCAGCCCTCGACGCACGCGATCGGCAGCGCCGCACTGTACTGGTCCATGGCCAGCAGCTGTTCCCTGCTGAGCCGGATCCTCCCGGCGGGTCCGCTGACGGTCAGCCGCCAGTCCCGCCCCGTATCGGTCGCCGTCACTCCGGCGACCGCGGCCGTCTTGTTGATCTGGAAGCCGTTCGGACCCTGGCCCGGTTCGGCGGCGCCGCGCGGGGTGAGGAGGGAGATCTGCCGCAGCGGCCCGTCGAAGCTCCGGCCCGCCGACGTGATCAGCAGCAGCAGCGACCCACCGCCCGTCATGGCGAGCGCGCCGCGCCGGGAGATGGTCGGCGAAGCGGGGTCGGGCGCGGCCAGTTCATCCGCCTCGCCCGGCGCGGAGCCCTCCAGCCGGCCGCCCCGCAGCACCCGGACGGCCCGCGGCAGCTTCAGCCCGGTATGGGCGAGGAACGCGGCGAAGAACACCCACGCCCCGTAGAAGTGCAGCTGATAGAACGACCCCGGGAACACGTACTCCAGCTGGATGTTGAGCAGTCCGGTGATGAACTCGAACAGTGCCCCGCCGACGAGCAGCAGCAGCGACAGCCGTTCCAGCGCATGCCCCGCCGACCGGACCGGCGGCAGCGCGAAGAGCTTCGGGATCACCGACCAGAGCTTCGCCAGCAGTACGGGGACGAGGACGATGCCCACCGTGACGTGCAGCCCCTGCGTCAGCCGGTACAGCCAGTGCGGGCCGGTCGGCCAGGCGAAGAGATAGAACCCCAGCAGCCCCTTGTCCGGCGTCTTGTCGTTGACCGGGGCGAGGTCCGGGTTGTACGCGGCGTACGACAGCAGACCGGTCACGAACAGCAGGGTGAGCCCGGCGAGCAGGACCAGCCCGAGCACCGCCGTGAACCGGACGCCCCGCACCGGGCTGCGCCAGAACCCGGGCGCGGAGGGAAGCCGCCCGGTGAAGGCCGGGCCACGACCCGGTGCCGGGCCCGGAGGCGAGGAGGCGGAGCCTTTTCCGAAACGTCTGTCACCCATGTCCCGAAGCTATGTCCGGGACGCCCGGCCACAAGGCGTACGACTCCTGACGAAACTCTGACGTCACACTCCGGAGCGGGCAGCCGGAGCAAGATCTGACGGTTCGGTGACACGGTCCCGTGGCATCACGCACAACCGCCCCGCTGTGCATAGCGTGCCTGCGTGAAGACCGAGGACCGGACAGAACACCTCACCATGAACGAAACAGGTCACCGAACCGGCCGCCGCGCCGACTTGATCGCCGCCGCGGCGGGCGTTCTCCTCGTCACCGCCGCCGTGCTCGTCGGCCGGTCGATCCAGGACGCCGAAGGAACTCTCTACGTCCACTGGCCTCCCCTGCTGGCGTCCTGGCACCCGCACATCGGGCCCGGCACCCCGGCCGCCGTCGCCGTGGCCGCGGCCGTCGTCGCGTACGGCCCGCCGCTGGCCGACCGTATCCGCTGGCGGGCGCTGCTCCCGGCCGCCTGGGCGGCGTCGCTCGCCTGGGTCTTCTCGCTGGCGCTGATCGACGGCTGGGGCCGGGGCATCGCCGGACGTCTCACCACCAAGCACGAATATCTCCAGGCCGTCGACCGTTTCAAGGACATCGGCGCGGCCCTGCGCGGCTTCGACGACCACATCCTGATCGGCTCCCCGGACAACTGGCCCACCCATGTCGCCGGTCATCCACCGGGCGCCACGCTCATCTTCGTCCTGCTCGACCGCATCGGGCTCGGCGGCGGATCCTGGGCCGGGAGCTGGTGCATCGTCGTCGGCGCCTCCGCCGTCCCGGCCGTCCTGATCGCGCTCCGGGCCCTGACCGACGAACGCCTCGCCCGCCGCGCGGCCCCGTTCCTGGTCCTCGCGCCGGTCGCGGTGTGGATCGGAGCCTCGGCGGATGCCTGTTTCGCCGCCGTCGCCGCCTGGTCCGTGGCATTCCTCGCCCTGGCCGCGACCCGTCGGGTCCGCCTCCCCATGGCCGCCGCATTCGCCGCGGGCCTGCTGTTCGGGCTGACCTGCTACCTCAGTTACGGTCTGACGCTGATCGCGATTCCGCTCCTGGCCGTCCTCGCCCTCACCCGCAGCGCCCGCCCCGTTGCCCTCTTCCTCGCCGGAGCGCTGGTCGTCGCGGCCCTCTTCACCCTGGCGGGCTACAACTGGTGGGAGGGCTACCGGCTGCTGGTCGAGCGCTACTACCAGGGGGTCGGCGGAATCCGCCCGTACTCCTACTGGGTCTGGGCGAATCTCGCCTGCACCACGATCGCCGCGGGCCTCGCCACGGTCGCCGGACTCCGCCGAGCCGCGGTCGGCGCCCCCGGAGCCGTGAGAGCCCTGCGAGCCGGCACCACCCATGCGTCCCAGCGGCTGATCCTGCTCGCTCTGATGGCACTCCTGGCGCTCCTGGCCGCCGACCTGTCCGGGATGAGCAAGGCGGAGACGGAACGCATCTGGCAGCCCTTCATCCTCTGGCTGCTCCCCACCGCCGCCCTTCTGCCCACCGGCACCCGGCGCGGCTGGCTGACCGCACAGGCTGTCGTCGCCCTGCTCATCAACCACCTGCTGTTGACCGAGTGGTGATGAGCCAGTGGCGATGAGCGAGACCGCTGCGGGGCACGGACGACCCCACGCCGACGTTCCGTTGCGCCGACAGGCACCGACGGGTGCGGATGGGGGAAGGGGATGACATCGTCGCCGATGACGCCGACTGGCTGTGCCATCGCTGGTCGGCTTGCGGAGTCTGTCCCCATCGAGCCCATCTGTGTCTCCAAGGCCCAGGACGGACTCATCTCCCTGCGGCCAACTGGGTCGCCCGAGTCAGCAGAATGCCGGATGGCGCCTATCGACGCGTTGCTGAAATCAGTAGCCGAAGAAGCGAAGGGCCTGGTCCCTGACCTGTGGCCGTGTAATCGATCAAGGCTGCGACCTGCGACTTGGTCACCTCACCGGCACGCACACCACAGCCCGGCACCGAACTGAACCTCCCTGACCTGGCGCCAGCCATTCGGTGGAGCCCGAGCCCAGCTCAAACACCAGACCTGGATGACACGTCGTCAGGTCGGACACACTCCCCTCTGGTCACTTATCGTGCAAATCAAATCACGGTGAGTGATTCATAGGTTGTGCCCCGCCGGGCTCCCGCACGGCGGAAAGAGGCCTCACCCCAAGCCAGGAAGTCAGGAGACACCGGTGATCAAACATCACGCCCCACAACAACCCCCCTCTGAAGTGGGGACGAGACGAGGCCAAGCCCGCGCAGGCGTCGGCACTCGTCAGCAGTGGCGGCGGGCAGGGGCGGTAGCAGGACTGTGCGTGGCGCTGTCCGGCACCGCGCTGATCCCCGCGGCCGCTGTACCGACGGGGGCCAGGCCGGCCACCGACCCGGTGCGGACGCGAGGGACCGACCCGTCCTTCACGTTCAGCTTCACCGGAGGCTCGCAGAGCCTCACCGTCCCACCGAACGCGACCGTCACCATCACCGCCGACGGCGCCGGCGGCGCGGACAACACCGGCACCGCCTGTTCCGTCACGGGGACGGGCGGGACGGGGGCGCGGGTGGTCACCACGCTTCCGCAAACCGCCTCGCCCACGACCTACACCATCAACGTCGGCGGTACCGGCGGCAAGGGCTGCAACGGCACCGGGACGGGGGGTGCCGGCGGGTTCAACGGCGGCGCCCCGGGCGGGGCGTTCCCGGCCAGTGGTTTTCAGTACGAAGGTCCGGGCGGGGGTGGCGCGTCCAGCGTCAGCGCGGGCGGCTCCTTGCTGGCGGTCGCCGGGGGCGGCGGTGCAGCCGGCGGCACCGGAGCAGGCTCTCCAGGGGGGAACGGGGGCAATGGAAGCAACGGCACGACGGCGGATGCCACCGCCGGTACCACGGGAAGTGTCACCGGCCCTGGGGCTTCACCAGGGCAGGGCGGGGGCGGCGGCAGCACCAGCACCAGCACCGGGGGTACCCCCGGTACCGCCGGCACCGGCACGCATTGTGGCGCCACGAACGGCGGGGTGGGAGGCGGGTTCTCCGGTACCACGGTCGGTACCGGCGGCACCGGAGGCAGCATCGGCGCCGGCTGCGCCCTCACCATCATCGGGGCCGGTGGGGGCGGTGGGGGCGGGTACTTCTCCGGCGGGGGCGGCGGCAGCGCCACCGTCGACAACCGCGGCACCTCGGGGAGTGGAGGCGGAGGTGGTGGGGGCAGCAGCTTCGCCACCCCCACAGGTACCGGCACCAGCTATGCGCTGTCCACGAGCGGGACGGCAAACAACAACGGCCAAGTCACCATCTCCTACACCCTGCCCCCGCCCACTCTGGCCATCGCCAAAACTCACACCGGCAACTTCACCCAAGGGAAACAGGGCACCTACGCCATCACCGTCAGCAACACCGGCCTTGGCCCCACCGACGGCAGCACCGTCACCGTGCACGACAAGCTCCCGCGCGGACTCACCGCCCGCAGCATCACCGGCACCGGATGGAACTGCCACCGGACCACCCTCACCTGCACCCGCAGCGACGTCCTGGCACCGGGCGACAGCTACCCACCCCTCACCCTCAAGGTCACGGTCTCCTGCGGCAGCGACACACACCACAAGATCAAGAACACCTCCACCGTCACGGGAGGCGGCGACACCACCGCCCACACCGCCACCGACCCCACCACCGTCAAACGCAACAAACACTGTCATCGCGCCGGGTACGACCGCAGGTGAGCGATCGGTCGCGGCTGGTACAACAGCGGCGAAAGCAGCCAAACCCGACGGCGCGGCGCTCCGGCCGTTGACGCGGTTCAGCGCCCGAGTGCGCCATAAGTGATCGCAGCAGGAGCGGTGCCCGCAGCGGATCCGTGAGCGCGCCCGGCTGAGCGGAGCGCAGCCGGGCGCCTTGCGAGGGTGGGAAAGTCCTGGTCTCGCCGGTGACGGCTTTACGGCCAGCTGGCCAGCGCCTCCCCCGCCTCCGCGTCCACCAGGACAATGCCCGCACCGGGCAGGCTGCCGTACTCGCCAACCCACGGCCGGAACTTGCGGTTTGCCACGGCGCGGTCTCTCCACCAGCTGTGCATGAGCGGCCGGCCATCGATGGTCAGGATCAGCTGGCGCTGCTCATCCACGGCGGTCGTCCCGGAAGTCTCCATCGGCGAGGATCGTCAGATCCACCCCGACCGCATCGGACGCCGACTCGCAGGTCGGAGACGATCCCTTCCATTGTCGTCGGCATGCCCGGCGACGCCGGAGTGGACGCCGCGGGAGCTTCGGCACAGCTTCGTATCACTGCTCTCGGACCATGGCATCCCGTCGGCGCGGATCGCGATGCTGGTAGGGCACAGCAGCCAGGCCACGACTGAGGCCGTCTACCGCAAGCAGCTTCGTCCCGTGATCACGCAGGGGGCTGAGGCAATGGATGAGATCTTCGAGTACGAGGCTCGGGGCAATGACAGCGAGGCTTGATCGAAAGCCTTTGGCCCCCTGTTCGGCCCCCAAACATGACAGAGGCCCATTCGCGATCAAGCGAATGGGCCTCTGACCAGCGTCGGGGTGGCGGGATTTGAACCCACGACCTCTTCGTCCCGAACGAAGCGCGCTGCCAAGCTGCGCTACACCCCGATCGCCGCCGGTGTCCTGGCGACATCGATTACTTTAGCCCACCCGCGCCCGCAGACGAAATCCGGTTTCTGTTCCGCCGGCCGGGGAAGGGGCCGGGCGCTCAGTCCCGGGCCGTCAGGGTCAGCAGGGTCGCCTCCGGGGGGCAGGCGAAGCGGACCGGGGTGTAGCGGTTGGTGCCGCAGCCGGCCGAGACGTGGAGGTAGGCGCGGCGGTCGTCCACGGAGTGGGTGGAGAGGCCCTTGACCCGGTCCGTGTCCAGGTCGCAGTTGGTGACCAGGGCCCCGTAGAAGGGGATGCAGAGCTGGCCGCCGTGGGTGTGACCGGCCAGGATCAGGGGGTAGCCGTCCCTGGTGAAGGCGTCCAGGGAGCGCAGGTAGGGGGCGTGGACCACGCCGATGGAGAGGTCGGCACCCGTTTCGGGGCCGCCCGCCACCTCCGCGTAGCGGTCGCGCTTGATGTGCGGGTCGTCCAGGCCGGTGAAGGCGATCTCCAGGCCGTCGGTCTTGAGGCGGCCGCGGGTGTTGGACAGGCCCAGCCAGCCCGCCTCGTCGAAGGCGTCGCGCATCGGTTCCCACGGGTTGTGGACGACGCCGACCGCGGGCGCGTTCCCGTTGAGGCCGTGCTTGCCCCGGGCCTTTTCGAAGAGGTAGCGGGCGGGGTTGCGGAGCTTGGGGCCGTAGTAGTCGTTGGAGCCGAAGACGTACACCCCCGGGAACTCCATCAGCGGACCGAGCGCGTCGAGCAGCTCGGGCACGGCCTCGGGGTCGGAGAGGTTGTCGCCGGTGTTCACTACGAAGTCCGGGCGCAGACCGGCCAGCGACTGGAGCCAGGCGCGCTTCTTGCCCTGGCCGCTCACCATGTGGATGTCGGAGACCTGGAGCACGCGCAACGGGCGTGCCCCGTGCGGGAGTACGGGGATGGTGACCCGTCGCAGCCGGAACGAGCGGGCCTCGAATCCGGCGGCGTAGGCGATGCCGGCTGCGCCGATCGCCGCGCCGACTGCCGTGACTTTCAGGGGTACTCCGTAGCGTGCGCGCATGCGCCCATCGTCGCAGACACCGTGCGGCCGAGAGAAAACCGGCGGGCGCCGGTCGCCCCGTACCTGCCACAATCAGCACATGACCACGCTCAAGTCCAAGCTCAAGGAAGACCTCACCACGGCCATGAAGGCGCGTGACGAGCTGATCTCGTCCACGCTGCGGCTGACCCTCACCGCCATCACGAAGGAGGAGGTCAGCGGCACGACGGCCCGCGAGCTCTCCGACGACGAGGTGCAGAAGGTGATCGCCAAGGAGGCGAAGAAGCGCCGCGAGGCGGCCGAGGCCTTCGCGCAGGGCGGCCGCACCGAGCAGGCCGAGCGTGAGAAGGCGGAGGGCGAGGTCCTCGACGCGTACCTGCCGAAGCAGCTGAGCGACGACGAGCTGGGCGTGATCGTCGCGTCCGCCGTCGAGGAGGCCAGGGCCGCCGGGGCCGAGGGGCCGCGCGCGATGGGCGCCGTCATGAAGATCGTGAACCCGAAGGTGGCGGGGCGCGCGGACGGCGGCCGGGTGGCCGCCTCGGTGAAGAAGCTCCTCGCGGGCTGAGCCCGCGCGACGTACGCGGGGCGTACGCGCGGGGACATGAACGAGGTGGGGTGCCCGGATCGTGATCGATCCGGGCACCCCACCTTCATGCCGGGGGACGAGCCGTGCGGCTCAGGGGCCCTGGGTGCCGCCGTTGGTCTGGCCGCGGTGGCCGCCGTTGGTCCCACCGGTCAGGTTCGGCGGGATGGTGATGCCCGGGAACGGGTTCTTGCCGGTGGGCTTCTTGCCCCCGGCGCCGGGCCGTCCCTCGTCGCGGCCCCGGCCCCTGTCGCGGCCCCGGTCGTCGTGCTTCGGCGGGTCCGGGATGTCGACCGTGTTGAAGGGGGGAGCGGCCACACCGTTGAGGGCGCCCGTCATCGCGTCACGCCATATGGGTCCGGGGACCTGCCCGCCGTACACCTTGTCCTGGTACACACCACCGATCGTGATGCGCTCCATCTCGACGCTCTGGGACGGGCTGCCGACCCAGACCGCGCCGGACATGTTCGGCGTGTACCCGACGAACCAGGCGTTCTTACGGGCGTCGGTCGTACCGGTCTTGCCCGCGTTGTCGCGGCTCTGGAGACCCGCCTCCTGGCCGGTACCGGAGTCGACCACACCGCGCAGCAGCGTGTTGATGGTGTCGGCCGTCGTCGGCGACATCGCCTGCGAGCAGGCGGTCTTGGGCACGGGGAGCGAGCTGCCGTCGGCCTTGTTGACCGACTCGATGGCGATCGGCGTGCAGAACGTGCCGCGGTTGGCGAAGGCGGCGTACGCGCTGGCCATCGTCAGCGGCGACAGACCGTTGGAGCCGAGGGTCAGGGTCGACGGGTTCTGCGGAAGCTTGGTGCCGTCGCCCTGCACCACGCCGAGCTTGTCGGTCATCTGCGAGACCGGGCACATGCCGATGTCCTGGAGCATCTGGACGAAGTAGGTGTTGACCGACTTCTCCATCGCTTCCTTCAGCGCGTACGGGCCCTTCTCGGTCTCGCTCTCGTTCTCCAGGTGATACTTCGGCACCCCGTCGTTGACCCACGGCTTCCCGCAGGACCGCACCGTGTCCGGGTAGTCCATCTCGTACGGGGACGGATAGACCTGGGTGGCCGGCTTGCCGCCCTCTATGGCCGCGGCGGCGAGGAAGGGCTTGAACGTCGAACCGGTCGGGAAGCCGTAGTTGGAGCCGCCCATGGCCTTGTTGACCGAGTAGTTGTACTGGGTCTCGTTGGACCCGAAGCCGTACGGCTTGGACTGGCCCATGCCCATGATCCTGCCGGTGCCCGGCTGGACCAGCGTCACGGCCGTCGCGACCTTGTCCGACTTGTAGACGTGGCTCTTGATCGAGGCCTGCACCGACTGCTGGGACTGCGGGTCGAGTGTCGTCCGTATGGTCAGGCCGCCCCGGTTCCAGATCTTGGCCCGGTCCTCCTTGGTCTTGCCGAAGACCGGGTCGGTGAGGAAGACATGGCGTACGTAGTCGCAGAAGAAGCCGGCGCCGCTGACGGCGGTGATGCAGCCGTTCTGCGGCTTCTTGACCTTCAGCTTGATCGGGTTCGCCTTGGCCTTGTCGGCCTCGGCCTGCGAGACGTCCCCGACGTCCGCCATGCGCTGGAGCACCATGTTGCGGCGCTTGGTGGCCTCGGCCGTGTCGTTGACCGGGTCGTAGCGGCTGGGCGACTGCACGACGCCGGCCAGCAGCGCGGACTCCTCCAGCGTCAGGTCCTTCGCCGACTTGGAGAAGTAGCGCTGCGAGGCGGCCTCGACGCCGTAGGCCTGCTGCCCGAAGAAGGTGATGTTGAGGTAGTTCTCCAGGATCCTCTTCTTGCCGAGCTCTTCCTCGACCTGGATCGCGTACTTCAGCTCCTGGACCTTGCGGCCCATCGTCTGCTGGGTGGCCTGCGCGACCTTGTCCGGGTCGTCGCCCGCCTCCTCGACGAAGACGTTCTTCACGTACTGCTGGGTGAGGGTGGAGGCGCCCTCGGCGGTTCCACCCGACTGCACATTGCGGTTCAGTGCGCGCAGGATGCCCTTGAGGTCGACGGCCCCGTGCTGGTAGAAGCGGGCGTCCTCGATCGCGACGATCGCCTGCTGCATGTACGGCGAGATGTTCTTCAGCGGGACCACCGTGCGGTCGCGCGAGTACACCGAGGCGATCATTCCGCCCTTGTTGTCCAGGATCGTGGTGCGCTGGCTCAGCGGCGGGGTCTTGAGGTTGGCGGGGATCTCGTCGAATCCCTCGACCGTTCCCTTGGTGGCGAGCCCCAGTGCTCCGGCGGCCGGCAGCGCGATGCCCGCGAGCACGACTCCGGAGAGCGCGGCGACACCGAGGAACTTGGCGGCCTGCTGGGTCGTCGAGAGACCCCCGCCCGAGCGCTTCTTTGGCATGGGGGCAGCCTACGTTCTCATTCGCCGGACACACGTATATGCCTTGGCCTAAGCTGCTCTCAACTGTCACAGCTGTCCGGTTCCGTATCAACCCCCGTGCACATCCCGGCCACGACCTCAGGCGCTCCCGAATTCGCCTCGTGTGTCATCGAACGTCCGTTGTGATCCAGGTGAACTGTCCCGATTCTGACGGGATAGTCGCGTATGCCCTCGCCTCACTCCCCTGGGTGATCTGCCGCATACGCATAGTCCGTTCGGGCCATTCAAGATTGGGCCCGAAGGGGGTGTTGTGCTGCCCCTACCTTCCGTAACGTCCTCAACTGGCAGCGGTGAATATGCCGCTACCGCCGTGGGGGAGCCTCGATTCGGGAGAGGACGGCGCCGTGATGGGCTGGGTAACCGACTGGAGTGCGCAGGCAGCCTGCCGCACTACCGATCCGGATGAACTGTTCGTACAAGGGGCAGCGCAGAACAGGGCCAAGGCGGTGTGCACCGGATGCCCGGTGCGGACCGAGTGCCTGGCCGATGCGCTGGACAATCGCGTCGAATTCGGCGTGTGGGGCGGAATGACCGAGCGGGAGCGCCGCGCACTGCTGCGCAGGCGGCCCACCGTCACGTCCTGGCGTCGGCTGCTGGAGACCGCGCGCAGCGAGTACGAGCAGTCGACGGGCATCCTGCCCGTGGCGATCGGACTGGACGACGACGAACTGCACGAGAGGTACGCCGCGGTGGGATAGGGCTGACGAGCGGTTACTCAGCTCCGGCCGGGACGGAACCGGTCGCGAGCCGGTCCCCTACGGCCCGAAGTCCTTCGAGGTCGTGTACGTCACCGGGCAGCGCGGCCACTTCGGTCACGGCGACCTCGGGGTGCAGCGCGGTGAAGCGGTCACGTGTGCGCTGTTCGCGCGCGACCACCTGCATCCGTTCGGCGTGCAGCCGCAACAGACCTGCGGTCAGCTCCTCGACGGAGGGGGTTCCGGGGGTATCGGGAACGTGTCCCGGCGTCGGCTCGCGGTCTTCGGTGTCCTCGTGCTCGGAGTCGTGGGGCGTGGCGTCGGGGGTGGTGTCCGGTGTGGGAACGGCCGCGGGGGAGTCGGCCGACCGGTCGGCCGGGTCACGAAGTCCAGCCTTCCCGGTCGTCTGATCCACAATGCCGACCCCGTCAAGATTTTCTGCGGCGGCCAGGGCCTGCTCGGCGGAGAGCCGGGCGGCATCGCTGCCGTGGACCCGGTTCAGCACCAGTCCGGCCAGCGGCATCTTCTCCGCGGCCAGCCGTTCCACGAAGTACGCCGCCTCGCGCAGCGCGTCCCGCTCCGGTGTCGCGACGACGAGGAACGCCGTACCGGGCGCCTGGAGCAGTCGGTACGTGGCGTCGGCCCGGGTACGGAATCCGCCGAACATGGTGTCCATCGCCGCGACGAAGGTCTGTACGTCGCGCAGGAACTGACCGCCGAGCAGTTTTCCCAGGGTGCCGGTCATCATCGACATGCCGACGTTCAGGAACTTCATCCCCGCCCGGCCGCCCATCTTCGCCGGAGCCATCAGCAGCTTGATGAACTTTCCGTCCAGGAACGAACCGAGCCGCTTCGGCGCGTCCAGGAAGTCCAGCGCGGAGCGCGACGGAGGGGTGTCGACGATGATCAGGTCCCACTCGTTGCGCGCTCTCAGCTGCCCGAGCTTCTCCATCGCCATGTACTCCTGCGTGCCCGCGAAACCGGCAGACAGGGACTGGTAGAAGGGGTTCTCCAGGATCGCGCGGGCCCGCTCGCCGTCCGCGTGCGCCTCGACGATCTCGTCGAAGGTCCGCTTCATGTCGAGCATCATGGCGTGCAGTTCCCCGGCGCCGTCGCCCTCGATGCCCGGCACCCGGCGCGGGATGTTGTCCAGCGAGTCGATGCCCATGGACTGGGCGAGTCTGCGGGCCGGGTCGATGGTGAGCACGACGACCTTGCGGCCGCGCTCGGCCGCCCGCACGCCCAGGGCCGCCGCGGTCGTGGTCTTGCCGACGCCACCCGAACCGCAGCACACGACGATCCGGATGTCGGGGTCGTCGAGGAGTGCGTCGGCGTCCAGCGCGGGCGCGGAAGCCGGCGCGGAGGTGGAACCGGACGCGGAGGATCCGGTCGGGTCCGTCTTCGTGGCCGCGTCCGTGCGCTGTGTCATGCATCCACCCCTTGTCCCGCCCCTTCGCCCACGCCCTGCTTGCGGAGCTCGGTCGCCAGGTCGTAGAGACCGGCCGGGTCCATCCCCTCACCGATCAAAGGGAGTTCGTACCCCGGAAGCTCCAGGTCCGCGAGGACGGCGCGCTGCTCGCGCTCCAGCTCGACTCGCTGGGCGTGCTCGGCCGCCTGCTCGACCAGGGGACGCACGAGCCCCGCGGACCCCGTCACCCCCGCCTTCGTCAGCGCCTTGGCGATCTCCTTGCGGCGGCCGCCCGCGGCGGTGCGCAGGGCGTCCTCGTCCAGCAGATGGGGCCGCACCATGTTCACGATGACCCGGCCCACCGGCAGTTCGGCGGCGCGCAGCTCCGCGATGCCGTCCGCGGTCTCCTGGACCGGCATCTCCTCCAGCAGCGTCACCAGATGGACGGCGGTCTCCGGGGACTTCAGCACCCGCATCACGGCCTGGGCCTGATTGTGTATGGGGCCGATCCTGGCCAGCCCCGCCACCTCGTCGTTCACATTGAGGAAGCGGGTGACGCGCCCGGTGGGCGGGGCATCCATGATCACGTAGTCGTAGACGAACCGGTTCTGCTTGTCCTTGCGGCGTACGGCTTCGCAGGCCTTGCCGGTCAGCAGCACGTCCCGCACGCCGGGCGCGATCGTGGTGGCGAAGTCGATCGCGCCGAGCTTCTTGAGCGCCCGGCCCGCGCTGCCCAGCTTGTAGAACATCTGGAGGTAGTCGAGAAGGGCGCGCTCGGCGTCGATCGCGAGGGCGTACACCTCGCCGCCGCCCGGTGCGACGGCGATCTTGCGCTCCTCGTACGGGAGGGACTCCGTCTCGAAGAGCTGGGCGATGCCCTGCCTGCCCTCGACCTCCACGAGAAGGGTGCGCTTGCCCTCGGTCGCGAGGGCAAGCGCGAGGGCGGCGGCGACCGTGGTCTTACCGGTACCGCCCTTGCCGCTGACGACCTGGAACCTGCTCACGTATTCGAGCCTAACCAGTCGCGCCGCAGGCTACGCACGAGGCCGTGCGTGCCAGGTATTACAGTCGGGCCATGACCAAGTGGGAATACGCGACCGTGCCCCTTCTCGTGCACGCGACCAAGCAGATTCTGGACACCTGGGGCGAGGACGGCTGGGAGCTGGTCCAGGTCGTTCCCGGCCCGAACAACCCCGAGCAGCTCGTGGCCTACCTGAAGCGGGAGAAGGCGTAGTGGCGGGCGCCGTCGAGGCGAAGCTCGCCGAACTCGGGCTGACGCTGCCGGACGTCGTACCGCCGCTGGCCTCGTACCAGCCGGCCGTGCAGTCGGGGGTGTACGTCTACACCTCCGGCCAGCTGCCGATGGTGGACGGAAAGCTCGCGGTCACCGGCAAGGTCGGTGCCGAGGTCACGCCCGACGAGGCCAAGGAACTGGCGAGGACCTGCGCGCTCAACGCGCTGGCCGCCGTGAAGTCCGTCGCGGGCGACCTGGACCGGATCGCGCGGGTGGTGAAGGTCGTGGGCTTCGTCGCCTCGGCGTCCGACTTCACCGGACAGCCCGCCGTGATCAACGGCGCCAGCGAGCTGCTGGGCGCGGTGCTCGGCGACAAGGGCGTGCACGCGCGCAGCGCGGTGGGCGTCGCGGTGCTGCCGCTGGACGCACCGGTGGAGGTCGAGGTCCAGGTCGAGCTGGCCGGGGCCTAGGGATTCGGGTTCTGCACCGCTTTTCCGATCCCGTCCGGTCGTCACGACCGGACGGGATCGTCCGTTTACGGGGCCGTGCGCGGCATCTGTGAACCGATGTGACGCTCGGACCCGGTATGCCTGCCGATGCGCTTCTCCAAGCACCTCTCGAACATCGGCGCGGTTCCGGATAGCCTCCGGCCATGTCCAATGGTCAGTGGTACCCACCGGAATGGCCCGACCGGATCCGGGCACTCGCCGCAGGTGAGCTGACGGCCGCGACCCCGAAGCGGGCCGCCACGGTGATGCTGCTCCGGGACTCCGCCGCCGACACCGGGGGCGGTCCCGCCGTCCACATGCTGCGCCGCCGCGCCTCCATGGCTTTTGCCGGCGGCGCGTACGCCTATCCGGGTGGCGGGGTCGACCCGCGCGACGACGACCGGCTCGTCGGCTGGGCCGGGCCCGCGCTGGAGGTCTGGGCCGAGCGGCTCGGCGTGGGGACCCCGGCCGAGGCCCAGGCCATCGTCTGCGCGGCGGTCCGCGAGACGTACGAGGAGGCGGGTGTCCTCCTCGCGGGTCCGGGCCCGGGCACGGTGGTCGGCGACATCACCGGCGCCGGCTGGGAGGCGGACCGGGAGGCGTTGGTCGCCCGGGAACTGTCCTTCGCCGAGTTCCTGGACCGGCGCGGGCTGGTGCTGCGCTCGGATCTGCTGGGTGCCTGGGCGCGCTGGATCACCCCCGAGTTCGAGCCCCGCCGTTACGACACCTGGTTCTTCGTCGCCGCGCTCCCCGAGGGCCAGCGCACCCGCAACGCCTCCACGGAGGCCGACCGCACGGTGTGGATCCGGCCCGGCGAGGCGGCCGACGGATACGACAGGGGCGAGCTGCTGATGATGCCGCCGACCGTGTCGACGCTCCGGGCGCTGAGGCCGTACGGGACGGCCGCAGAGGCCCTGAAGGCGGCGGATCACCAGGACCTCGCCCCCGTGCTGGCACAGGCGCGGCTGGAGGGTGACGAGTTGGTGCTGAGCTGGCCGGGGCACGAGGAGTTCACCAAGCACATCCCGGGCGGCGTGGGCGGCGATGCCGTATGACCGGGGCCGCAGCCCTTCCGGGGCAGCCGCGCGGCGGGGTCCTGTCCGGACCCGCCACCAGCCGTGCCGTCAACGTCCTCGCCCCCAACGCCTCGCCGATGACGCTGGACGGCACCAACACCTGGATCCTGGCCGAGCCCGGCTCCGATCTCGCGGTGGTCATCGACCCGGGCCCGCTGGACGACACGCATCTGCGGGCCGTCATCGAGACCGCCGAGCGGGCCGGCCGCCGGATCGCGCTCACCCTGCTCACCCATGGGCACCCCGACCACGCGGAGGGCGCGGCGCGGTTCGCCGAGCTGACCCGTACGAAGGTGCGTGCCCTGGACCCGGCGCTGCGGCTGGGCGACGAGGGGCTGACCGCGGGCGATGTGATCACCACCGGCGGCCTGGAGCTGCGGGTCGTGCCGACCCCCGGGCACACCGCGGACTCGCTCTCCTTCCATCTGCCCGCCGACCGGGCGGTACTGACGGGGGACACGATCCTGGGGCGCGGTACCACCATGGTCGCGCATCCGGACGGGCGGCTCGGCGACTACCTCGACTCGCTGCGCAGGCTGCGCTCGCTGACCGTCGACGACGGCGTGCACACGGTGCTGCCGGGGCACGGCCCGGTGCTGGACGACGCACAGGGCGCGGTCGAGTTCTACCTCGCGCACCGCGCGCACCGGCTGGCCCAGGTGGAGACGGCCGTCGAGGCGGGGCACCGTTCGGCGTCGGAGGTGGTGGAGCAGGTGTACGCGGACGTGGACCGGTCCCTGTGGCCCGCCGCGGAACTCTCGGTGCTGGCTCAGCTGGAGTACCTGGGCGAGCACGGGCTGATCTGATCCGCGGCACGAGCACGGGAAGGCCCCGCCGGGCGGGGCCTTCCACGTCGTGAGGGGGAGGTGTCCGGGCTAGCGGGACCGCTTCGCCAGGCGCTCCACGTCCAGCAGGATCACGGCGCGCGCCTCCAGGCGCAGCCAGCCGCGGCCGGCGAAGTCGGCGAGCGCCTTGTTGACCGTCTCGCGGGAGGCGCCGACCAGCTGGGCCAGCTCTTCCTGGGTCAGGTCGTGGACGACGTGGATGCCTTCCTCCGACTGGACGCCGAAGCGGCGCGACAGGTCGAGGAGGGCGCGGGCGACACGGCCCGGCACGTCGGAGAAGACCAGGTCGGACATCTGGTCGTTGGTCTTGCGCAGGCGGCGGGCGACGGCGCGCAGCAGGGCCGTGGCCACCTCGGGGCGGGCGTTCAGCCAGGGCTGGAGGTCGCCGTGGCCCAGGCCGAGGAGCTTGACCTCGGTCAGCGCGGTCGCGGTGGCGGTGCGGGGGCCCGGGTCGAAGAGCGACAGCTCGCCGATCAGCTCGCCGGGGCCGAGGACGGCCAGCATGTTCTCGCGTCCGTCGGGCGAGGTGCGGTGGAGCTTCACCTTGCCCTCGGTGACCACGTAGAGGCGGTCGCCCGGGTCGCCCTCGTGGAAGAGCGCGTCGCCGCGTGCGAGGGTCACCTCACTCATCGAGGCGCGGAGCTCCGCGGCCTGCTCATCATCGAGCGCCGCGAAAAGCGGGGCGCGCCGCAGAACGTCGTCCACGAGTTCTCTCCTTGTCGGCCTGTTCAGGGAACCGTGGTCCCCATCATGCCGGACGGTAAAACAGTGCGATCAATCACAAACCAGTTTGACGCACGGGCGTGCCGATCCGAGCGGCAGGGGGCCGATTGGGGGCGGATACACGGTGACAGGCGCGGATGTCGGTGTGTGGCTCTAGGCTGGCCGGGTGTCCAAATCGCCGGTGAGAGTGCAGGCCAAGGGGGCTGATGGGGTGTCGGAAGGCCGTGATTCCGCTGTGGGCGAACAGGGTGCGATTCGCCCGAAAAAAGCGACAAAACGCCCCGCGGGGGAGGCGGTGAAACGCCCCGGGAAGGCGAAGGCAGCGGGAGCGGGAGCGGGAGCGGGGTGGAAGCCGGAATCACGTCTGGCGATGGTGCGCCGCGCCCGCAGGATCAACCGCGAGCTCGCCGAGCTCTACCCGTACGCCCACCCCGAGCTGGACTTCAGGAACCCCTTCGAGCTCCTGGTCGCCACGGTCCTCTCCGCCCAGACCACCGATCTGAGGGTCAACCAGACCACTCCCGCGCTCTTCGCCGCCTACCCCACCCCCGAGGACATGGCGGCGGCCGTCCCGGAGGAGATGGAGGAGCTCATCCGGCCGACCGGATTCTTCCGGGCCAAGACCAAGTCGCTGATAGGCCTTTCCGTGGCGCTCAGGGACAATTTCGGCGGTGAGGTGCCGGGCCGGCTCGCCGATCTCGTCACGCTTCCGGGGGTCGGCCGCAAGACCGCCAATGTCGTGCTGGGCAATGCCTTCGGTGTCCCCGGGATCACCGTCGACACCCATTTCGGCCGCCTGGTCCGGCGCTGGCGGTGGACGGAGCAGGAGGATCCGGAGAAGGTCGAGGCCGAGATCGCCGCGATCTTCCCCAAGAGCGAGTGGACGATGCTCTCGCACCGGGTCGTCTTCCACGGCCGCCGGATCTGCCATGCCCGCAAGCCCGCATGCGGCGCCTGCCCGATCGCCCCGCTCTGCCCCGCGTACGGCGAGGGCGAGACGGACCCGGAGAAGGCCCGGAAGCTGCTGAAGTACGAGATGGGCGGCCGGCCGGGGCAGCGGCTGAGCCCGCCGGCGGACTACCCCGGCAGGCCCGCGCCGCCCCTCGGGGCCGACTGAGCCGCGGCACACCGCTCCGGAGCCGACGCGCGCCGCCGGTTCCGGCACGGCCGGAACGAAATGCGTGACCACAGGCGTTGTGAGACGAGGGGTGCCTATGAAGACGCACGAACAGAGCACGGAACGCGGACAGAGCACAGAACGCGAACAGAACACGGCACGCGGACGCGGCAGCGAAGCGGCAGCCGCGCACGCGGCAGACAGATCTGCGGCGGCCACGCCCGCGGCCGGAAACCGGGCCGCAGCCGCAGCTGCGCCCACGGGATGCGGCCCGGCAGTGGTCAGTCCCGCGGCGGCGGTCGCGGCGGCCGCCGCAGCGGCCGGTGCCGGTGAGGACGCCGCGGTCACCGTCACGGACGAGGGCCTGCCCGCCTGGCTCGACCCCGTGGCCCGTGCCGCGCGGACGATCGAGCCCGACCAGCTCAGCCGCTTTCTGCCGCCGGAGAGCGGCGCCGGGCGGCAGTCCGCCGTGCTCGTGCTCTTCGGCGAGGGCGAGCGCGGCCCCGAGCTGCTGCTCATGGAGCGATCCGGGAGCCTGCGCTCCCACGCCGGGCAGCCGTCCTTCCCCGGCGGTTCCCTGGACCCGGAGGACGGCGACCAGGCGACGACGGGGCCGCTCAGGGCCGCTCTGCGGGAGGCCAGGGAGGAGACCGGCCTCGATCCGCGCGGGGTCCAGATCTTCGGCGTGCTGCCCCGGCTCTACATCCCCGTGAGCGGCTTCGTGGTGACGCCGGTCCTGGGCTGGTGGCGGTCGCCGAGTCCGGTCGGTGTCGTCGATCCGGGTGAGACGGCCCGGGTCTTCACCGTTCCCGTGGCGGATCTCACGGATCCGGCCAACCGCGCGACCACGGTCCATCCGAGCGGCCACCGAGGCCCGGCATTTCTGGTCGAATCCGCCTTGGTGTGGGGCTTCACGGCCGGAGTGATCGACCGCATTCTGCACTACGCGGGCTGGGAGCGCCCCTGGGACGCCGCCAAGCAGGTGCCGCTCGACTGGCGCGCATGACAGGCTGAGACCCCTGCTGCGCTGTCCGGCCCCGCCCGGACCCAGCCGAGGGAAACGGGCCCGGTGACGAATCTGTGAGGCTATAGACGGTGAACGTGCTGGACATCCTGCTGCTGGCCGGCGCCGTGTGGTTCGCGGTCATCGGCTACCGACAGGGGTTCGTCGTCGGCATCCTGTCGGTGATCGGGTTCCTGGGCGGCGGTCTCGTCGCCGTCTACCTGCTGCCGGTCCTGTGGGACCAGCTCACGAACGGCTCCGAGGTCTCGTCGACGGCCGCCGTCGTCGCCGTCGTCATCGTGATCGTCTGCGCCTCGGTGGGCCAGGCATTCACCACCCACCTCGGCAACAAGCTCCGCCGGTACATCACGTGGTCGCCCGCGCGCGCCCTCGACGCCACCGGCGGCGCCCTGGTCAACGTCGTCGCGATGCTGCTGGTCGCCTGGCTGATCGGCTCCGCGCTGGCCGGCACCTCGCTGCCGACGCTGGGCAAGGAGGTCCGCAGCTCGTCCGTCCTGCTCGGCATCTCCCGGGTGATGCCCACGCAGGCATCCACCTGGTTCACGGACTTCTCCTCGGTCCTTGCGCAGAACGGCTTCCCGCAGGTCTTCAGCCCGTTCGCCAACGAGCCGATCACCGAGGTCCAGGCCCCGGACCCGGCGCTGGTGGGCAGCCCCGTCGCGGCCCGCGCCAAGAAGTCCATCGTCAAGGTCGTCGGTACGGCCCCGAGCTGCGGCAAGGTCCTCGAAGGCACCGGCTTCGTCTTCTCCGACCGCCGGGTGATGACCAACGCACACGTCGTCGGCGGAGTCGACGAGCCGACCGTCCAGATCGGCGGCCAGGGCCGGCTGTACGACGCGAAGGTGGTCCTGTACGACTGGCAGCGCGACATCGCGGTGCTCGACGTACCGGATCTCGACGCGAAGCCGCTGCAGTTCGCCGACACCGACCACGACGCCCGGACGGGGGACAGCGCCATCGTCGCGGGCTTCCCGGAGAACGGCTCGTACGACGTACGGGCCGCGCGCGTCCGGGGCCGTATCGGCGCCAAGGGCCCGGACATCTACCGCCGGGGCACCGTCCGCCGCGATGTGTACTCGCTCTTCGCGACGGTCCGTCAGGGCAACTCCGGCGGCCCGCTGCTGACCCCTGCCGGCCAGGTGTACGGCGTCGTCTTCGCCAAGTCGCTCGACGACCCCGAGACCGGCTACGCGCTGACGGCCGACGAGATCCGCCAGGACATCAAGCGCGGCCGCTCGGCCAACCAGCAGGTCGACAGCCAGGCGTGCGCGCTCTGAGCGCCTGCCCCTGAGCAGCCGGTCCCTGAGCGGTCACTGCCTGAGCAACCAGTACCTGAGCGGTCCGTACCCGAGCAGGCCCGCGCGCGAGTGGCCCGTGTGCGGCAGGGCGCGGGCGCAGCACGGCGTGCCGAGGCCCGGGAGAGCCGTGATGAAGACCCGCCCGGCCGGTGAGCGTTCACCGGCCGACCGGGGCGGAGGTCATCCGCGTGGATGGCGCAGCCGCGCCGAGACCCAGCGGGCCCGACGGCGCAGAATGCGCGGAATACCGAGCTGGGGATCATGCAGAACATGCATATCGAGCACCCGGCCCTGGGGGCCGCCCCCCTCATGAGCGCTCGAACCCGCCGTGGCGGTCGAGCGGCGATTGCGTGCTGTGTCACCGAAGTCGTGCGTCCAGCCCATACCGGGACGTCTGCCCGTGCCTCATGGTCGGTAACCGCCCATCCGTCAGCCAATTGGCCTATGCGCCGGGCAATTGGCTGTTCGTCGGACAACTGTGCCCGTACAGCTACCGATCGGGCTCGGAATCCTTGAGCCAGCTGATGAGTTCGGCGGAGAACCCGGCCGGGTCCTCCTCGTGCGGGAAGTGCCCCAGACCGTCGAAAAGTCGCCAACGGTAAGGCGCTTCGACGTACTCGCCGGAGCCCGCCGAGCTCCGTGTGCGGATCGCCGGATCGAGTGAACCGTGAAGATGCAGCGTCGGTACCCGCACCGGCAGTTTCATACGCCGGTTGAACTGGATCCCGTCCGGACGGGCGAGGGAACGCACCATCCAGCGGTACGGCTCGATGGAGCAGTGCGCCGTCGACGGGATGCACATCGCGCGCCGGTAGACGTCCACCGTCGCGTCGTCGGGGAAGTCCGGGGTCCGGGGACCGGCCCATTCGTGGATCAGTCGGCCGACCAAGGCCGCGTCGTCCGCGACGAGCTGACGCTCCGGTACCCACGGGCGCTGGAAACCCCAGATGTACGAGCCGGCCCGGGACTGCGCGAAGTCGGAGAGCATCGAGGAGCGCCAGCGGCGCGGATGCGGCATCGAGGAGACCACGAGGCGGCGCACCAGCTTCGGCCGCATCACCGCGGCCGTCCAGGCGAGGTAGCCGCCCATGTCGTGGCCGACCAGGGCGGCGTCCGGTTCGCCGAGCGAGCGGATCACGCCGGTGATGTCGAGCGCCAGGTTGGCGGGGTCGTAACCCCGGGGCGTACGGTCGCTGCCGCCGACCCCGCGCAGATCCATCGCGACGGCCCGGAAACCGGCGTCGGCCAGCGCGGTGAGCTGGTGGCGCCAGGTCCACCAGAACTGCGGGAAGCCGTGCAGCAGCAGCACCAGCGGCCCCTCGCCGAGCTCGGCGATGTGGAAGCGGGCGCCGTTGGCCGCCACGTCCCGATGGGTCCACGGCCCTTCGATGCGTACGGGCCCGCCGAGGACGGAGGAGCCCGGTGAGGCAGGGCCCGGGGCCGCTGGGCCGTCCGAGCCCGGCCGGCTGTCCTTGCCCGCGGGGCCTGTTCCACCTGCCGGGCCCGCGGGATCGACCGGGCCTGCCGGATCTGCAGGGCCTACAGGATCTGCCGGACCTTCTGGGTCGAATGCGCTGGAATCGGGGACCGTCATGTGGACGAGCGTGCCACAGAGGAGGCCTTGTCCTGGACCGGAGCCTTCTCCATGGCGGTGCCCGCGAGCGTGCTGCCCGAGACGGCCGGACGGCTCGTTCCTGCCGTGACGGCGGGCCGCGGGTGCGGCTTGACGCCCTGCAGCACGGCCGCCGTCTGCTTGGCCGAGGCGATGGACTTCTCCGGCGGCTTCAGCTTCTTGAGCTTGGCCCGGCCGAACAGGAAGAGCAGCCCGGCCAGGACCCAGAACGCGACCCCCACGATCAGGAACGACCAGCCCAGCGCAAGCCCCAGACTGTGAATCCCGTATGCCGCAGCGAAGGAGAGCACGGGCACCGAGAACAGGGCCAGCACGCCCATGATGATCAACGCCGCGCTGCCGGTGACGCCGCGCTTTACGTCCTGTCGTACCTCGGCCTTGGCCAGGGCGATCTCGTCGTGCACCAGTGCGGACATCTCGGCTGTCGCCGCGGCGACCAGCTGCCCGAGACTGCGGTCGGCGCTGCCCGCGTTGTTGCCGGGGTCGCTCATCCCTGACTCCCTCTCCTGTTCTCCTGCTCAACACATCTGGTGTCAGATCATGCCGGACTGTCCGGCTCGTTGCTCGCTGCCCCCGCCAGTTGGGCAAGGCGGCGGTGCTCGGCCGCCTTCTTCTCGTGGATCGCGGCCATCCGCAGGTGGTACTCCGGATCGTCCTGCTCGTAGACGTCGGGCACCCCGTCCTCGTCCTCGTCGAGCTCCTCCGCCTCGTGCAGTGTCCGGTAGGTGCGTACCCGGAGTTTGAGCAGTACGGCGGCGACCGCGGCGGCCGTCAGGGAACCGAGCAGCACGGCGGCCTTGATCTCGTTGATCATGGCCTCGTCGCCGGCGAAGGCCAGCTCGCCGATGAGCAGCGAGACGGTGAAGCCGATCCCGGCGAGCGTGGCGACCGCGAAGACATCTGCCCAGGCCAGGTCCTTGTTCAGCTCCGCCTTGGTGAAGCGGGTGGCCAGCCACGTACCGCCGAAGATGCCCACGGTCTTGCCGACGACCAGGCCCAGGACGACACCGAGTGTCTCGGGCCGGGTGAAGACGTCCGCCAGGGCGCCGCCGGAGAGGGAGACACCGGCCGAGAAGAGGGCGAACAGCGGCACGGCGACACCGGCCGACAGCGGGCGGATCAGGTGCTCGATGTGCTCGCCGGGCGAGTGGGTCTCGCCCTCCCGGCGGGTGCAGCGGAGCATCAGGCCCATGGCGACACCGGCGATCGTGGCGTGGATGCCGCTGTTGTACATCAGGCCCCAGATGACCAGTGCGAGCGGTACGTAGATGTACCAGCCGCGCACGTTCCTGCGCAGCAGCAGCCAGAAGACGGCCAGCCCGATGAAGGCGCCGGTCAGCGCCATGAAGTCGATCTGCTCGGTGAAGAAGACCGCGATGATCAGGATGGCGAAGAGGTCGTCGACGACGGCGAGGGTCAGCAGGAAGGCGCGCAGCGCGTTCGGCAGCGAGGTGCCGATGACCGCGAGTACGGCGAGCGCGAAGGCGATGTCGGTGGCGGTGGGGACGGCCCAGCCGCCCGTCGAACCTCCGCCGACCACGTTCACCAGCGTGTAGACGACGGCCGGGACCACCATCCCGCACAGTGCGGCGACGACCGGGAGGGCGGCCGCCTTGGGATCGCGCAGTTCGCCCGCGACCAGCTCCCGCTTGAGCTCGACGCCCGCGACGAAGAAGAAGACCGCGAGCAGCCCGTCCGCCGCCCAGTGCGCCACCGAGAGGTTGAGGCCCAGCGACTCCGGCCCGAAGTGGAAGTCGCTGACGGCCCGGTAACCGGAATAGAAGGTGTTCGCCCACACCAGCGCGGCTATCGCGGCGACCAGAAGGATGACGCCGCCGACGGTCTCGGTGCGCAGGGCGTCGGCGAGGTAGTTCCGCTCGGGGAGGGAGAGCCGCCCTAGAAAGGTGCGGCGGGAGGAAGAAGGCGGTGCGGGGGTGGGGGTGGGCGCGGCCACAGGTGGAGACCTCCGGGTCGGTACGGCAGCGATGGCATGGCTGATGCACTTGCCGACCAGACTTCCCGGCACCCCTGTGGAATTTTCTTATTGCCTTATTGACGCAGTTGCCACTGTACCCGGGGCGTGCGGGGCTGTATCCGGTGATCTTCACCTTAAGTGCCCGAGGGGTATCCGGCGCGTTACCGGATACCCCTCGGGGACGTACTGCCGCTTGCTGCGGCCGGTGCTCGCAGACTGTGGTCAGTCCTCGGAGGGGGCCGACGGCAGCTGGGTCTGGATCAGGTCCATCACCGAGGAGTCACTCAGCGTGGTGACGTCTCCCACCTCGCGGTTCTCGGCGACATCGCGCAGCAGCCGGCGCATGATCTTGCCCGAGCGGGTCTTCGGCAGCTCGGCCACCGGCAGGACCCGCTTCGGCTTGGCGATCGGGCCGAGCGTGGCACCGACGTGGTTGCGCAGCTCGGCGACGAGCTCGTCGGAGGCGTCGGCCGTGCCGCGCAGGATCACGAAGGCGACGATGGACTGGCCGGTCGTCTCGTCGGCGGCACCGACCACGGCCGCCTCGGCGACCGCGGGGTGCGAGACGAGCGCCGACTCGACCTCGGTGGTCGAGATGTTGTGCCCGGACACGAGCATCACGTCGTCGACCCGGCCGAGCAGCCAGATGTCGCCGTCCTCGTCCTTCTTGGCACCGTCGCCCGCGAAGTACTTGCCCTCGAAGCGCGACCAGTAGGTGTCGATGAAGCGCTGGTCGTCGCCCCAGATGGTGCGGAGCATCGACGGCCACGGCTCGGTGAGGACGAGGTAGCCGCCCCCGCCGTTCGGAACCTCGTTGGCCTCGTCGTCGACGACCGTGGCCGAGATGCCGGGCAGGGCGCGCTGGGCGCTGCCCGGCTTGGTCTCCGTCACGCCCGGCAGCGGCGAGATCATCATCGCGCCGGTCTCGGTCTGCCACCAGGTGTCCACGATCGGGCACTTGTCGGCGCCGATGTGCTTGCGGTACCACACCCACGCCTCGGGGTTGATCGGCTCACCGACCGAACCGAGGATCCGCAGACTGCTCAGGTCGAACTTGGCGGGGATGTCGTCACCCCACTTCATGAACGTACGGATCGCGGTCGGCGCGGTGTAGAGGATCGTGACGCCGTACTTCTGCACGATCTCCCAGAAACGTCCCTGGTGGGGGGAGTCGGGCGTGCCCTCGTACATGACCTGCGTCGCACCGTTGGCCAGCGGGCCGTAGACGATGTACGAGTGGCCGGTCACCCAGCCGATGTCGGCGGTGCACCAGAAGACATCGGTCTCCGGCTTGAGGTCGAAGACCGCGTTGTGGGTGTACGCCGCCTGCGTCAGGTAGCCGCCGGAGGTGTGCAGGATGCCCTTCGGCTTACCCGTGGTGCCGGAGGTGTAGAGGATGAAGAGCGGCTGCTCCGCCTCGAAGGCCTCGGGGGTGTGCTCGGCGGACTGGCGGCCGGTGATCTCGTGCCACCAGACGTCGCGGCCCTCGGTCCATGCGGTGTCCTGGCCGGTGCGCCGCACCACGAGGACGTGCTCGACGCCGTCGATACGGGAGACGGCGTCGTCCACGGCGGGCTTGAGCGCGGACGGCTTGCCGCGGCGGTATCCACCGTCGGCGGTGATGACGACCTTGGCGTCCGCGTCCTGGATGCGGGCGGCGATGGCGTCGGCGGAGAAGCCGCCGAAGACCACCGAGTGGGCGGCGCCGATGCGGGCGCAGGCCAGCATCGCGATGGCCGCTTCGGGGATCATCGGCAGATAGACGGCGACCCGGTCGCCCTTGCCGACACCGAGCTCGCTGAGCGCGTTGGCGGCCCGGGAGACCTCGTCCTTGAGCTGTGCGTAGGTGATGGCGCGGCTGTCGCCGGGCTCACCCTCGAAGTGGATGGCGACCCGGTCGCCGTTGCCGGCCTCGACGTGACGGTCCACGCAGTTGTACGCGACGTTGAGCTTCCCGTCCGCGAACCACTTCGCGAAGGGCGGGTTGCTCCAGTCGAGCGTCTCGGTCGGCTCCGTGGCCCAGGTCAGGCGACGGGCCTGCTCGGCCCAGAAGCCCAGCCGGTCCGCCTCGGCCTGCTCGTACGCCTCCGCTTTGACGTTGGCATTGGCGGCCAGATCGGCAGGCGGTGCGAACCGCCGCTCCTCCTTGAGCAGATTGGCCAGGCTTTCGTTGCTCACGACATCTCCCATTCCCAGGGTGTCCGTTGTGTCCCGGGGCATAGCTCATCAGGCCAAAGGCCGGGTGACAAGTGTCTGCCCGGAATTGGTTTAGACCTGTGTCTCGTGTATGGAGACACGATCCCGCATCCACATGCGGCACGACGGGCGCGGTGCGACGGACGCGACGGATGCGACGCGGTGCGACGGATGCGACGCGGTCTGACGCGGTGCGACGTGGTGCGCCGCAGTGCGGAGGCAGGACCACAAGGTCTCACGGACCCGGGGCAAAGGTGGTTCAGACGCCGCTCCGTTCCAACTCGCCCGGGCCGGAGGGCTCGCCGGGGCCCACCCGGTCGAAGACCTCGTCGAGTTCCAGCCCGCTGCTCGCCCCCTCGGTCAGCAGATACGCCTGCGCCTCGCCCACGTGGAAGTACATGCCGTGAAGGCGCAGCGTGCCCTCGGCGAGCCGCCGTGCCACGGATTCATGTGCCCGCAGATGGTCCAGTTGCTGGACCACATTGGTGAGGCAGAGCTGCTCCAGCGCATCGGTCGGCAGCCGCCCGGAGATCCGGGCCCAGGCGTGGTGCCGGGACGCCATCCGTTCCAGGCTCGGCAGCCCATGTCTCAGCCACCGCCACAGGGACGTGGGCGGAGCGCTCGGGTCCGGTCGGGTGCCGAGCAGCGCCTGCATAGCTCCGCAACCGGAGTGTCCGCAGACGGTGATGGACTCCACCTTCAGTACGTCCACCGCATACTCGATCGCCGCGCCCACCGAGTCGTCGCCCGACTCGGCGTTCGGCAGGGGCACCAGGTTGCCGATGTTCCGCACGGTGAACAGGTCGCCCGGGCCGCTTGCCGTGATCATGCTGGTGACCAGGCGGGAGTCCGCGCAGGTGATGAAGAGCTGGGAGGGGCGCTGGCCCTCGGCGGCCAGTCGGGCCAGTTCGTCGCGCACCAGCGGAGCGGTGTTGCGCTGGAACGAACTGAGGCCGCTGATCAGCCGGTTGCCGCCGGGCCGGCGGCCGGTGGGGGAGTGCGGGCCGGCCACCCGGCCGGGGGAGCGGTGGACAGCGGGCTCCGGGCCCGAGACGCAAGCGGATGCCTTGTGGGGCGTGTCCTGGGATGTGTCGATCCGGTCGGCGCCGGGGTGGGCTTCGGTGGAGCGGCCGATGAAGTGACCGGCCTCGGGCGCGCTGCCGGGCTCGTCGTGGCAGTGGTGGTTGCGCCAGGGCGTCCAGGGGCGGCAACAGGAGTGCGCCGCCGAGGCGGGCTCGGCGATCCGGCCGCCGGACCTGCCGGTGAACACGGCCCTGCCGCCGTGCGCGGTGTGGGCGGTGCTCCAGTCCTGAATCGCCTCGTACGCCGCATGGTCCATGAAGAAGCCGTCCAGTTCGACGACGACATCGCTGCCCTCGGGCAGCTGTCCGAGCGTGCGGCTGAGCCGGGGCACCGCGAGGAACGTCAACTGGCCCCGTACGACGACCAGATGCTGTTCGCCGTGATCGGTGACCGTGATCCGGGTGCGGGCGAGCCGGTGCAGGGCGACCGCCACCGCCACCGCGATACCGATCACCACGCCCTTCAGTACGCCGAAGAGGATCACGCCGGTGATCGTCGCCCCGTACACCAGGACTTCGCGGTGCCTGTGGACGTTGCGGATGTGGGCGAAGCTCACCATCTTGATGCCGACCATCATCACCAGCGCGGCGAGCGCGGCCAGCGGGATCCACTCCAGCACCGTGACCAGCAGCCCGGTGGCGAGCAGCACCCAGACGCCGTGCAGCACGGTGGATGCGCGCCCGGTCGCTCCCGCGCGTACGTTCGCCGAACTGCGCACCGCGCCGCCGGACACGGCCAGTCCGCCCACCAGTCCGGACAAGGTGTTGGCGATGCCCTGGGCCCGCAGCTCACGATCGAGATCGGAGCGTCTGGCGGGCAGCGTGGGCCCGGTGGTCGAGCCGGCTGAACCGGCCGGGCTCGATGGGCCGGACGGCGTGGCCGTTGCTGAGGCCGGGGCCGGGGCCGGGGCCGGGGCCGGGGCCGGGGACGGGGGCGAGTGCGAAGGTGCGGTCGCGTGTGGAGCAGCGCCCGGGTGCGAAGGTGCGGCCGGGGGCGAAGCCGAGGCCGGGTGCGAAGGTGCGGCCGACAGTTTGTCCACGGCCACCGCGGCGAGCAACGACTCCAGGCTGGCCACCAGCATCACCGTGAACACGGCGGTGGCCAGGGCGAGCACGGGGCCGTGCGGCAACTCCGGCAGGGCGTGCGAGCGCCAGGACGGCAGATCGACCCGGGCGATCCCGGGGGCGGCGGTCGCCGCCACCGCCGTAGCGGTCACCACCGCGGCGAGGGCGGCCGGAATCCGTCGTACCCCGCTGCCGATCCGGCCCGGAATCCGCGGCCACAGGGCCAGGACCGCGATGGTCAGCACACCGATGAGCGGGGCGGCCGGACTCACCCGGTCCAACTGTTCTGGAAGTGCGAGGGCGTTGGCGACGGCGGAGCTCTGCGGTGAACCGCCGAGCACGATGTGCAGCTGGGCGAGCGCGATGGCCACGCCGATGCCCGCGAGGGTGCCGTGGACGATGGCGGGGCTGACCGCGAGGGCGCTGCGCGCCGCCCGCAGCGAGCCCAACAGGATCTGCAGAAGCCCGGCGCCGATGGTGATCGCGCAGGTGGTGCGCCAGCCGTAGACCTGGATCAGCTCGGCCGTGACCACGGTCAGGCCGGCGGACGGGCCGCTGACCTGGAGGGGCGTGCCGCCGAGCAGCCCGGCGACGATCCCTCCGATCGCGGCGGAGATGAGGCCGGCTTCCAGCGGGGCGTCCATGGCGACGGCGAGGCCGAGAGACATGGGGACGGCGAGCAGGAAGACGGTGATCGATGCGGACAGATCGGCGCCCGGGATATGGAATCGTCCGCCGCGTGGTGGCGGCGGGCTATGTGGTCGCTTGACTCCCGAGGCACGCGGCGGGCGCGAACTACGGGATGTGCGGTTGTGACGAGTGGGGACGCAAGCAGACATTTTCCCGTCTCCTCCGGGGCAGCGCGGTCGCGGAATGGGGGGACGCGGCCGTGGGTCACGGCGTGCAGCGGCGGGATTTCTCAACTCTCAGTAAACAGATCGTAATGGAGAGTAAAGATTTGTGTCCATGCTTAAGGTCAAATGACTCGTTTGCTCACCCATTCAAGTGAATAAGCATCTTTTCATTCGGCCTGTCGTGCTGATCCGGCGAAGCCGTGTGCGAGCTTGACCGCGCCATGTCGGCACTTCGACGCACATCACCGGCAAGGAAGAGGTGGGCGGATGATGGCCGCCACGACGAGAGTCGCCGAGAAGAGAGTCGTTGCGAGGAGAGCCACCGCGAAGAGGGCCGCCGCCGGGCGGGTCGCCCTGGGGGCCGTGGCCGTCGCGCTGACCGCGGGAGTGGCGGGTTGCTCCTCCGGTTCCGACACCGGCCGCGGATCCGCCGGACCGGGAGCGGCGAAGCCGGCCGCCGGAGCGAAGAAGCCGGCCGCAGGAGCCAGGGAGAAAGCCCCTGAAGCCGCGCCCAAGAACGTCTTCCGGCTCATCGGCGACGGCTCGACCGCCTTCACCGGCAGCCAGCCGAACCAGCCCGTGGCCAAGCGCCTGGTCCCCGGTCGGAAGCCGCCGCAGTTCGTGGTGTTCTCGTGGGACGGTGCGGGTGAGGACAGTCAGAAGCTCTTCTCGCACTTCCGTGAGGTCGGCAAGAAGTATCACGCCGGCATGACGTACTTCCTCAGTGGCGTGTACATGTTGCCGGAGGGCAAGGCGAAGCTCTACGACCCGCCGAAGCACAACGCCGGCAGCTCGGACATCGGCTTCAACGACACCGAGGGAATCCGGAACACCATCATCCAGGTACGCGGGGCCTGGGAGGACGGTGACGAGATCGGCACCCACTTCAACGGCCACTTCTGCGGTCCCGAGGGCGGTGGCACCTGGTCCGTCGACCAGTGGAAGAGCGAGATCGCCCAGGCCAAGTCCTTCGTGAAGAACTGGAAGACCAACGACCCGGGCCTTGAAGGGGAGAAGCCGCTTCCCTTCGACTACGACAAGGAGCTCATCGGCGGCCGCACCCCTTGCCTGGAAGGGCGGAAGAACATGGTCGCAGCAGCACGGACGATGGGCTTCCGCTACGACTCCAGCGGGGTCAACGATCAGGTCTGGCCGAAGAAGAAGGACGGCCTCTGGGACCTGTCGATGCAGCTCGTTCCCGTGCCGGGCCGCGATTTCGAGACCCTGTCGATGGACTACAACTTCATGTTCAACCAGTCCGGAACGACACAGGGCGACCCGGGCCGGCACAAGTACTGGGGCGATCAGATGCGCGACGGCCTGCTCCAGGCATTCGACCGCTCGTACGACGGAAACCGTGCCCCGCTGATCATCGGCAATCACTTCGAGTCCTGGAACGGCGGCACCTACATGCGCGCCGTCGAGGAGACCATCGCGACGGTCTGCACGAAGGAGAACGTGCGCTGCGTGTCCTTCCGGCAGCTCGCCGACTGGCTTGACGCGCAGGACCCGGCGACGCTGGCGAAGCTCGGCACGCTGGAGGTCGGCCAGGCGCCCGCGAAGGGATGGGCCGCGTTCCTCGACGGAACAGGGGCCTCCGGGACCGACCGGGCACCGGAGGCCGACAAGCGTGACCGGGGAACCGCCGGGCACGGCCGCTGAGCTGCGCGGCCTTCGGCTGCGTCCGGCGTGTCATGTGCCGGACGGGCCGGGCAGCAGGGCCGCGCGTCGGGCGCCGGACGGGTCGGAGAGCCGATCCCGTCCGGCGCCCGGGGACGCAACGGCTGCCGCGGGGAGAGCCGAGCGCGAACCCTGCCGGCGGAGTGTCGGCGGCTCAGGCGGGCTGAGCGGCGCCGTCCTGCGCGTACCGCTCGTCGAGGACGAAGGAGGGGTCGACCTGGGCGGCAAGATCGGCCCCCGTCTTCTCGTTGCCCCAGCTCTCCGCGTTCTTCAGATGGAAGTGCACCATCTGCCGTGTGTAGCGCCCCCAGTCCCGCTGTTCGTACGAGTCCTCCGCGGCGTTCTGCAGCGCCTGCAGAGCCATCCGGTTGTCCGCCTCCAGCAGCTCGAAGCGAGCGGGGCGGCCCTTCTCCATCGCCCGAACCCAGTCGGAGTGCCCGATGGAGACCAGCAGGTCGTCGCCCACTTCGGCGCGCAGGAACTCCAGATCGTCCTCGCCCTGCACCTTGTTGCCGATGACCTTCAGCGCAACCCCGAAGTCCCGCGCGTACTCCTTGTACTGGCGATAGACCGAGACACCCTTGCGGGTCGGCTCCGCGACCAGGAACGTCATGTCGAAGCGGGTGAACATCCCCGAGGCGAAGGAGTCCGAGCCGGCCGTCATGTCGACGACGACGTAGTCGTCGGGGCCGTCGACGAGATGGTTGAGGCAGAGCTCGACCGCTCCGACCTTGGAGTGGTAGCAGGCCACGCCCAGATCCGACTCGGTGAACGGTCCGGTGGCCATCAACCGGATGTCCCCGTCGTCGAGCCGGACCGTACGGGCGCACGCGTCGTAGATCGGGTTGTCCTCGCGGACCCGCAGCAGCCGGGAGCCCTCGCCGGGCGGAGTCGTCTTGATCATCGTCTCGCCGGAGGCGATTCGGGGATTGCTGCCTCGCAGATACTCCTTGATCAGAGGCAGGTGCGCTCCCATGGCGGGCAGCGCGGCGGCCTCCTGGTCGTCGAGGCCGAGCGCGGCCCCGAGGTGCTGGTTGATGTCGGCGTCCACCGCGACGACATGGGCTTCATTGGCGGCGAGATGGCGGATGAAGAGCGAGGACAGCGTCGTCTTGCCGCTGCCGCCCTTCCCCACGAAAGCGATCTTCATGTTCACCTAGGGTAGCGGTGCGATCGCGGTCCGCTGTCACACTTCGTGAAGAAGGCCACTCCCGGGCGGCATCGGCGCAGCAGGCGCGTAGCCTCGTTACCTATGAGTACGACTGCCTCTGATCCGCTTGCCGCCCTCGGCACCCTGCCGGGCGTCGCCGATGCGGTGGACTCCGTGCGCAAGGCCGTCGACCGGGTCTACGGTCACCGCGTCATGCGGCGCCGCAGCAATGAGGTCACCGCGGAAGCGGCACTGCGCGGCGCCCGCGGCTCGGCGGCGCTGTCCGGCGCCGACTGGAACCTGGAGGAGGTGCGACGGCGCACCGACTTCAGTGGTGACGACGAGGCACAGGTTGTCGGGGCGGCCCTGCGGCTGACCGCCGAAGCGGGCCAACTGCTCTCCATCTGGCGGCAGTCACCGCTGCGGGTGCTGGCGCGGCTGCATCTGGTCGCGGCCGGTGGGGCGGCACCCGACGACGCCGTGGGCCGGCCGAGGCTGGCGGGAGAGTCCGTGGCCGAGCCACTGGTCGAGGCGCCGCTGCCGGACGCCGACGAGGTGGCCGGGCGACTGGAGGGGCTCTCCGGGCTGATTCTCGCGGGTAGTTCGGCGCCCGCGCTGGTGATGGCGGCGGTCGTGCACGGCGAACTGCTGGCCCTGCGTCCCTTCGGCTCGCACAACGGCCTTGTGGCGCGGACCGCCGAGAGGGTCGTGCTGATCGGGAGCGGGCTCGACCCCAAATCGATCTGCCCCGCCGAGGTCGGCCACGCCGAACAGGGGCGGGCGGCGTACATCGCGGCGTTCGAGGGCTATCTGTCGGGAACGCCGGAGGGGATGGCGGCCTGGATCGCGCACTGCGGTCGCTCCGTGGAGCTGGGTGTCAGGGAGTCGACGGCGGTCTGCGAGGCGCTGCAGCGCGGAGCCGCGTAACGGATAACGGGCGCGTCGTGTGTGCCTCACGGCCGGTGCCGCGATGTGCGTCGGGATGCGTTCCGAGACGTGTGTCGAGTTAAACCCGCCGAAGTAACTTCACCGCGGTAACTTCGCCGAATTGTCTTCGCCGCACCGACTTCACTGCCCGGTAAAAGGGTTGCGGCGGTACCGTCCTCGGTACCGCCGCTGGCATGTCTACCCAGTTACCATGCGTCCTCGATATGTGCCCATCAGGTCGGGATGCTTTGCCCGTTTCCCTGGTGCGGCTGGCCCGTAATCGACGGGTCGACGTCGCGTGGGTGCTCGGTTTTCATGCTCGGTCCGTGGGGCCGTCTCTGCGTTACAGGTAATCCTCTCGGATGTCCTTGGTCTCGCGGGCCGTTGACTCATTTGTACTCCAGGGCCGAGGCGAGCGGTAGTGCTGGCCCCACTTCTTTACTTTTAGGTTCAATTACGGGCGAGTTGGATAATTCGGTGCAGGCCGTATAGGTGTTGCGCCGAGCCTCCGTCCGGGGTGTGTCAGGCGGAGGCCGTGGCAGCGCGGCGGCGGGAGGTGTACCAGACCAGCCCTGCCGTGACGGCGGCCGCGCCCACGGCCGCCGCGGCGACCAACGCCGGACGTGGCGGCAGTGAGAACGCGGGCAGTCGCTGCTTGAGCCGGACCGGCCGGTTGAAGACGAGAACCGGCCACTCGCGGAGGGTCGCCTCGCGCCGCAGCGCGCGATCGGGATTGACCGCGTGCGGATGGCCGACCGACTCCAGCATCGGTACATCAGTGGCGGAGTCGCTGTAGGCGTAGCAGCGGGAGAGGTCGTACCCCTCCGACACCGCGAGGGATCTGATCGCCTCGGCCTTGGTCGGCCCGTACGCGTAGTACTCGACCTCGCCGGTGAAGCAGCCGTCGTCGCCGACGACCATTCGGGTGGCGACGACCCGGTCGGCACCGAGCAGCTCGCCGATCGGTTCGACGACCTCGGCGCCCGAGGTCGAAACGATCACCACATCGCGTCCGGCGGTGTGATGCTCTTCGATGAGTGTCGCGGCTTCGTCGTAGATGATGGGGTCGATCAGATCATGAAGGGTCTCGGCGACGATTTCCTTCACTTGCTGGACGTTCCAGCCCTTGCAGAGTGCGGAGAGATATTCCCGCATCCGCTCCATCTGGTCGTGATCTGCACCCCCGGCAAGGAACACGAACTGTGCGTACGCGGTGCGCAGTACAGCGCGGCGGTTGATCAGTCCGCCTTGGTAGAAGGACTTGCTGAAGGTCAGCGTCGAAGACTTCGCAATGACCGTCTTGTCCAGGTCAAAGAAGGCGGCTGTGCGCGGCAAGAAGCGGTTTTCCACAAGGCAGAGCATAGGGGGACACCATTCGGCGTAAACTCCGGCGCGTGGGTTTGCCTGAGAAGGCTCTCGGGTACACCATGGAAGTCACGGATCGTTCGCGACCGTGCTAACCCGGTCCGGCTCCTCCCCCCCCGAGTCGGCCGTGGGGACGACCCCCGCTCTCCCCCCCCGGCGGGGGTCGTCGCATGTCCGGACGCGTTTTTGCTGTTCGGAACCAAGCATTCTGCCTCCATTCCGGGCGCGACGGCCCGCTTCTCGGTCCGTCTCCCATCACCTTGACTCGTCACGCTGTGTAGCGGAAGGGGTGCGCTCCGGAAGTCGCCGGTTTGAGCGACGGAGATATCCACAACAGCGGAGTTGTCCACAGTTTTCGAGCAAGATCCACACGATTTCCCGAAGCGCTGCACGGTGATTCCAGCCGCGAAGTCCGCGGGTTGTGGAATCGCCGGTCCCGGAACGCTCCGGGCTCACCGCGATCCGCGACGAAGGTGCAGTGAGAAGGGGGCGGAGATCGTGGCCGAGTCCATCGCGCGGGATCCTCTGCCGGCCGCCGGAGTGCGGCGGGGCGGACCGCTGATCGTGACCGAGGATGTGGAACTGCTCGACGATCTGCTGCGGCTGTGTGCGGCCGCCGGGGCGGAACCGGAAGTTCATCACTCGCTGCCCGAGAACAGAGGCAGTTGGGAGCAGGCCCCGATGGTCCTGGTGGGCGACGACGCCGCCCAGCGGTGTCGAGGGGCGGTACGCAGGCGGGGTGTGATGCTCGTCGGCCGGGATCAGGACGCCCCGGACGTCTGGCGCCGCGCTGTGGAGATCGGGGCCGAATACGTGCTGAGGCTGCCCGATTCGGAGAGCTGGCTCGTCGACCAGATCGCCAATGCGTCGGAAGGCGTGGGCCGGCCGGCGCTCACCGTGGGGGTGATCGGCGGCCGGGGCGGCTCCGGCGCGTCCACCCTGGCCTGCGCCCTCGCGGTGACCGCAGCCAGGGCCGGGCGGCGGACCATGCTGATCGACGCTGATCCGCTCGGCGGCGGCATCGACGTGCTGCTCGGCGGCGAACGGGCCGAGGGAATGCGATGGCCGGATTTCGCTCATTCCAAGGGGCGGGTCGGTGGAGGCGCGCTGGAGGAATCACTTCCGGCGCTCCACGGGTTGCGGGTGCTCAGCTGGGGCCGCGACGACTGGGTGGTCATCCCGCCGCAGGCCATACGGGCCGTGCTGGCCGCCGCCCGCAGGCTCGGCGGGGTGGTGGTCGTCGATCTGCCGCGCCGGGTCGACGAATCGGTGGCCGAGGCGCTCGCACAGCTGGACCTCGGGCTGTTGGTGGTACCGGGTGAGCTTCGAGCGGTCGCGGCGGCGAAGCGGGTGGCGTCGATGGCCGGGATGGTCCTGGACGACCTGCGGGTGGTGTCCCGCGGGCCGTACGCGGCGGGCCTCGACGAACGGTGGGTGGCGCAGGCGCTCGGGCTGCCGCTCGCCGGTGAACTCCCTCTCGACGCCGGGCTGTCGGCCGCTCAGGACGGCGGTGCGCCGCCGGGTGGCAGCGCGCGCGGTCCGCTGGCCAGGTTCTGCGCGGCGTTCTGGGAGCGGGCGCTCGCGCCGGAGGGCGCGGGGGGACGCGCCGGTGGAGGTGCGTCATGACGGAGACGCTGCTCGATGCGGTACGGCAGCGGCTCGCGCAGAGCGGCACGGCACCGACCCCGGCCGGGGTGGCGGCCGCGCTGCGGGCCCAGGGGAGGCTGCTCGGGGACGCCGAAGTGCTCGGTGCGGCTGACGAGTTGCGTGGCGAACTGGTCGGGACCGGGGTGCTGGAGCCGCTGCTCGCCGATCCGGAGGTCACGGATGTGCTGGTCTCCGCGCCGGACCGGGTGTGGGTGGACCGGGGTGGTGGCCTCGAACTCACCGGGGTGACCTTCACGGACGCCGCTGCGGTGCGCAGGCTGGCCCAGCGGCTGGCCGCCGTGGCGGGGCGACGGCTGGACGACGCCCGCCCCTGGGTGGACGCGAGGCTGCCGGACGGCACCCGTATGCATGCCGTGCTGCCACCGGTGTCCGTCGGCTCGACGTGTCTGTCGCTGCGAGTGGTGCGGCCCAGGGCCTTCTCGCTGACGGAGCTGGTCGCGGCGGGGACGGTGCCGCCGGGCGGTGAGCGGGTGCTGAGGGCCCTGGTGGAGGCCCGGGTCTCGTATCTGATCAGTGGAGGGACGGGTGCGGGCAAGACGACTCTTCTGTCCAGTCTGCTGGGTGCGGTCGGGAAGCGGGAGCGGATCGTGCTCGCCGAGGACTCCGCGGAGCTGCGGCCGGACCACCCCCATGTGGTGCGGCTGGAGTCGCGCCCCGCCAACCAGGAGGGGGCGGGCCGGGTGACGCTCCGGGACCTGGTGCGGCAGGCGCTGCGGATGCGGCCCGACCGGCTGGTGGTCGGAGAGGTGCGCGGCGCAGAGGTCACCGAACTCCTGGCTGCTCTGAACACCGGCCACGAAGGCGGCTGCGGGACGGTTCACGCCAATGCGGCCGAGCACGTACCGGCCCGTCTGGAAGCGCTGGGGACGGCGGCGGGGCTGGACCGGACAGCGCTGCACAGCCAGTTGGCGGCTGCGCTGTCGGTGGTGGTCCATCTCGTACGGGACCGGGCCGGACAGCGGCGCATCGCCGAGGTGCAGGTCCTGGAACGGGACGCGGCAGGGCTGGTGATGACCGTTCCCGCACTGCGCTGGGGCGCCGATGGATTCGTGCGGGAGCGTGGCTGGGAGCGGCTGCGGTCGCTGATCGGGGGTGCGTTGTGACCGGGGGTGCGCCGACGGGGCTGTCGACGGGCGTGAGCTGTGCGGTGGTCCTGTGCGTCGGGGTGGCGGCCTGGCTGGTGGTGGCGCAGGACCACGGGCGGCGGAGGGCCCGGGTGCTGTTCGTCGACGGGGTGGACCGGTCGCCGCCGCGTGCGCGCTGGGAGCGGGCCGGGGCGCAGGTGCTGGGGCGGGTGCGGGAGCGGCGGGAGTGGCTCTGCCTCCCGGCTGCGGTGGTCGTCGCCGTGTTGGGCGAGTCGGTGCTGCCGCTGTTGGCCGGGGCACTGGCGGTGCCGCTGGTGCGGCGGTGGCTGCGCAGGCGGGCCCGGGACAGGGAGCGGGAACGCGGGGCGGCCGGGGTGGTGGCGCTGTGCGGTGTGGTCGTGGGTGAGCTGCGGGCCGGACACGAACCGGGCCGGGCGCTGCTCGTCGCCGTCCGCGGCACCGGGGCGATCGGGGCAGCGGAGGCCGGTGTGTCCGCCGCGGCGCAATTCGGTGGCGATGTGCCGGGGGCACTGCTGCAGGCGGCACGGGAACCGGGCCTGGACGGGCTCGCCGGGGTGGCGGCCTGCTGGCGGGTGGCGGCCGACGGTGGGGCCGGACTCGCGGCGGGTCTGGACCGCCTGGAGGGCGCGTTGCGGGCCGAGCGGCGCGGACGGGAGGAGCTTCGGGCCCAACTGGCGGGTGCCTGGTCGACGGTGGCCGTGCTGGCGCTGCTTCCGGTGCTGGGCATGGGGCTGGGGGCGGCGCTGGGGGCCGACCCGTTGAGGGTGTTGCTGCACACACCGGCCGGGCTGGTCTGTCTGGTGACGGGCGGACTGCTGGAGGCGGCCGGGCTGTACTGGGCCGGCCGGATCGTACGGGCGGGGGAGGCGGCATGAGCGGGGCCGCCGGTGAAGCCGTTCATCGGGTGGCGGCAGTGTGCGCGGTGCTGAGCGCGGTCGCCGGTGCGGGCTTCGCCCTGGCGGGAGCGCGGCGGGGCCGGACGGTGCGTCGCCGGGGCGCGGTGCTGCTGGCGATCGGCGTGCGGAAGCGTCGGCGCGGTCGGAGGCGCGGCTGTGGGCAGGGCCGTCGTGGGCACCCGGCATCCGGTGTCCGGGCGAAGGAGTGGATCGCACCGGTGGGTGCTGTGGCTGCGGGCTGGGTCCTGGTCGGCGGCCTGCCGGGGTGCGTGGCGGGGCTGGCAGTGGCGTACGGCGCCTGGCGGTGGCAGCGGTCCCGGCGCGGACCCGGACCGGGAGCCGGGCAGACGGAGTCGGCGGAGGCCGCACGTCAGCTCCCTTTGGCGGCCGATCTGCTGGCGGCCTGCATCTCGGCCGGAGCCGGGCCGCGGGAGGCTGCGGAGGCGGTGGGGGAGTCGCTCGGTGGGCCGGTCGGCGTGCGGCTGGCGCGGACGGCCGCGGAGATCCGTCTCGGTGGTGAACCCGCGGTGGCCTGGGGGCGGTTCGGGGAGATACCGGGTGCGAGTGCGCTGGCCCGATGTCTGGAGCGGGCGGGGTCGACCGGGGCCCCGGCGGCGGAGCCGGTGGCGAGGCTGGCCGAGGCGATGCGGGCCGAGCGTGCGAGTGCGGCCGTGGCGCGCGCCCAGCGGGCCGGGGTGGCGGTCACCGCCCCCGTCGGACTCTGTTTTCTGCCCGCGTTCCTGATGGTCGGGGTGGCACCGGTGGTGATCGGCCTGGCGACCGGACTGCTCCGCATCGGATGACCGAAAAGTATGAATAAAAACCATTCAGCATGAATGAGAAATTCCACGGGGGTTGGGATGGTACGGCGAATCAAGGGCTGGGTGCGTGGCATGGCACGCCGAGTCCGGACGGACAACGGAATGACAACGTCCGAATACGCGGTGGGGACGATTGCGGCCTGTGCGTTCGCGGCGGTGCTCTACAAGGTGGTCACCAGCCAGCCGGTGATGTCCGCGCTGCAGTCACTGTTGAAGGACGCGCTCGATGCGAAGTTCTGAGAGCAGGAGAAGCGCGGGAAGCGGGGGAGCCGGGGCCCGGGGGGACCGGGGCGCGGTGACGGCGGAAGCGGCCATGGCGATTCCGGTGCTGGTGGTGTTCGCCCTGACGCTGGTGTGGGCGCTGATGGCCGCCTCCGCCCAGATCCGGTGTGTGGACGCGGCACGGGCCGGCGCGAGGGCGGCCGCCCGTTCCGAGCCGGAGGCGCAGGCGCTGGAGGCCGCCCGTTCGGCCGCACCGGGCGGGGCCGAAGTCGCGATGGAACGGAGCGGGGAGCTGTGGCGGGTCCGGGTGGCGGCATCGATGCCGGGGCCGGGACCACTGGCCCTGAAACTTCGCGCCGAGGCGGCGGCACTGGCCGAGGACACGGTGGGGGTGGCGCAGTGACCGGGACGCGCCGGAAGCGGTGTGCGGCCGCCCTCGCTCGCCTGCGCGCAATCCGTGGGCCGGCGGACGGGGACAGGGGGCTGGCCACTGTGTGGGTGGCGATGACCACGGCCACGTTGTGTGCGGTGTTCGCGGTCGTGCTGGCCCTCGGGCAGGTGGTGGCCGTTCGGCACCGGGCGGGCGGTGCGGCGGACCTGGCAGCCCTGGCGGCGGCCGACCGGGCCCTGCAAGGGCCTGGGGCGGCATGCGGGGCCGCCGAGCAGGTGGCCGCGGCGCAGGGGGCCGTGGTCGTCCGGTGTGCGGTGCGCGGGGAGGTCGCCGATGTGACGGCCCGGGTGAGTCTCGGGCCGTACGAACCAGTGGTCAGGTCCAGGGCCGGCCCTCCGGGGGCTGCCCCCGGTCCTCCCGGGCCGGTGCCGCCGACCCGGCCTCCTGACCCCGGGCCACCTGCGCCCCGGTCACCTGCTGCCCGGCCTTCCCCGCCCCGGCCTCCTACGCCTTCGGCGGATCCTCCGGGCCGGGTGCCCCGGGGGCCGGAGGCGCGCACCGCAGGAGTTCGGTGAGGAGGCGCACGGCACCGCGCTTGTGCAGTGGTTCGTTGCCGTTGCCGCACTTGGGGGACTGGACGCAGGACGGGCAGCCCGCCTCGCATTCGCAGGAGGCGATGGCCTGGCGGGTCGCGGTCAGCCACGTACGGGCGGTGTGGAAGGCCCGCTCGGCGAATCCGGCGCCGCCCGGGTGGCCGTCGTACACGAAGACCGTGGGCAGCAGGGTGTCCGGATGCAGGGGCACGGAGACGCCGCCGATGTCCCACCGGTCGCAGGTGGCGAAGAGCGGCAGCATCCCGATCGACGCGTGCTCCGCGGCGTGCAGGGTGCCGCCCAGGATCTCCGGGTTGATGCGGGCGGCGTCGAGCTGGTCCTCGGTGACCGTCCACCAGACGGCGCGGGTGCGCAGAGTGCGGGGCGGCAGGTCCAGCTTGGTCTCGCCGAGGACCTCGCCGGTGATCAGCCTGCGGCGCAGGAAGGAGACGACCTGGCTGGTGACCTCCACCGAGCCGTAGCAGAGCCGTCCGGTACCCCACGGGATCTCGGTGTCGGTCTCCAGGACGGCGATGGAGGTGGTGTCGCGTGCGGTGGTCGAGTACGGCGGGACGGCCTCCTCGACCAGGGCCACCGAGTCCTCCAGGTCCAGCTTCCGGACCAGGTAGGTGCGGCCCTGGTGGAGGTGGACGGCGCCTTCGTGGACGGCGGTGTGCGCGGCCGACTCGTCGACGGTGCCCAGCAGCCGGCCGGTGCCCTCCTCGACGATCTGGACGGGGCGGCCGCCCTCGCCGCGGATGTCGGTGAGGTCGGCGGCGCGCTCGCGGCGGGTCCAGTGCCAGCCCGACGGCCGCCTGCGCAGCAGTTTCGCGGTTTCCAGCTGCGGCAGCAGTTCGGCCACGGCCGGGCCGAAGAGCTCCAGGTCCGGATCGGTGAGGGGGAGCTCGGCGGCGGCGGCGCACAGATGGGGGGCGAGGACGTACGGATTGTCCGGGTCGAGGACGGTCGACTCCACGGGCTGCTGGAACAGCGCCTCGGGATGGTGGACGAGGAAGGTGTCCAGCGGGTCGTCGCGGGCCACCAGGACGGCCAGGGCACCCTGCCCGGAGCGTCCGGCGCGGCCCGCCTGCTGCCACAGCGACGCCCGGGTGCCGGGGTAGCCGGCGATGACGACGGCATCCAGGCCGGAGACGTCGATGCCGAGTTCGAGGGCGGTGGTGGCGGCCAGTCCGAGCAGCTGCCCGGAGTGCAGGGCGCGCTCCAGGGCGCGGCGTTCCTCGGGGAGGTAGCCCCCGCGGTAGGCGGCGACCCGGGCCGGCAGGGAACGGTCCACCTCGGCGAGGCGCTCCTTGGCGATGACGGAGATCAGCTCGGCGCCGCGCCGGGAACGTACGAAGGCGACCGAGCGGACGCCCTGGACGGTGAGATCGGTGAGGAGGTCGGCGGTCTCGGCGGTGGCGGTGCGCCGGACCGGGGCGCCCTTCTCGCCGTGCAGATCGGTCAGGGGCGGCTCCCACAGCGCGAAGACCATTTCGCCGCGGGGCGAGGAGTCGTCGGCGACCTCCTTGACCGGGAGGCCGGTGAGCCGGCCGGCCGCGACGGAGGGTTCCGCCGCGGTGGCGGAGGCGAGGAGGAAGACCGGATCGGCGCCGTAACGGGCGCACAGGCGGCGGAGCCGGCGTACCACCTGGGCGACGTGGGAGCCGAAGACACCGCGGTAGGTGTGGCACTCGTCGATGACGACGAAGCGCAGGGCGCGCAGGAAGGAGGACCAGCGGGGGTGGGACGGGAGTATCCCGCGGTGCAGCATGTCGGGGTTGGTCAGGACGTAGTTGGCGTACTGGCGCACCCACTCGCGTTCCTCGACCGGGGTGTCGCCGTCGTAGACCGCGGGCCGGACGGCGTTGCCGAGCGGTGCTGCGAGCTGCTTCACGGCACGCCTCTGATCGGCGGCCAGGGCCTTGGTGGGGGCCAGGTACAGGGCGGTGGCGCCGCGGCCGTTCGGGGCCTCGGAGCCGTCGAGCAGGGCGCTGAGGACCGGGGCGAGGTAGGCGAGGGACTTGCCGGACGCCGTGCCGGTGGCGATGACCACGGATTCGCCGTCCAGGGCGTGCTCGGCTGCTGCTGCCTGGTGCGCCCACGGATGGTCGATTCCGGCCTTCCGGATCGCGGCGACGACTTCCGGCCGGATGCGATCGGGCCAAATGGCATGGGTTCCCGCACGCGGGGGCAAGTGCTCCGTATGAGTGATGCGCGCGGACCGGCCCGCCACTGCGGCGAGCCGGTCGAGGACCATGGCGGGAGAAGGGCTGGACTCGCTGTTCCCGGGTGGTCGACTGGGACGGTGATTCTTGGCCATCGGTACCGAGTGTGTCACTGGCGTGACGGACAATGGTCCCAAGGCGTCGTGCATGCCTGCTGGTAAGTGATTGAATGCCATCGCGGCTGGCGATCCGTTCCCTGGCTCCGCCGGGGAGACCGAGGGGCGACCGCTCGATAGCAAGGTGCTGGAGGATCCGTGGACCTGTCCTTGTCGACTCGCAATGTGTCCGGCCCTGGTGGCGACCGTACGGTCGTCGAGGTCGGTGGCGAGATTGATGTGTATACCGCGCCCAAGCTGCGCGAGCAGTTGGTCGAGTTGGTGAATGACGGCAGCTACCACCTGGTTGTCGACATGGAAGGCGTCGACTTCCTCGACTCCACCGGCCTCGGCGTGCTCGTGGGCGGCCTGAAGCGTGTCCGGGCCCATGAGGGCTCGCTGCGCCTGGTCTGCAACCAGGAGCGCATTCTCAAGATCTTCCGGATCACTGGTCTGACCAAGGTGTTCCCCATTCACACCACGGTCGACGAGGCCGTCGCGGCCACCGACTGACGGTCCGCCCGAGGCCGGTCCACCGATCGATCGGATCGGCCGGAGGCGGTTCGGCACGCAGCCGGCGCATCTGCTGCCCACCGGGCAGCCGGTGCGATGCGTGCGTGCCTGGTGGCCGATGTGTCGTGAGGCACACCGATCGGCCGGTCGGACAGCGACCGGTCGGGCGATCGGAGGCCTGGGAGCCGGGTGACCGGCGCCCCGGGCGGCCGGGCAGCCGGGCCGGTCGGAGTTCGACGGGATGCCGGCCGGTCGGCCGGTGAGCCGTTCGGCAGCCGGCCGGTGGTCAGCCGCTCTGTCTTCCGAGGCCGGGGCGTCCGTCGGCCAGGTCGGCTCCGGCGGCTGTCCGGCGGGGCCGGCGCGGCAAGACGGTTGCGGAAGGCGAGCCGTCGGCCGGAAGAAGACGAGCCGTCGGCCCGGAAAAAGAGAAGAAAAGAGCAGGGACATCGGGCAGCACGCCCGGGCCCCTGGGATGCACGCCCGTACGTCTGAGGGGTATCGCATGACCACCGTTGAACTCCGCTTCAGCGCCCAGCCCGAACACGTCAGGACGGCCCGCCTCGTGGCGGCCGCCGTGGCGCGCCGGGCAGGGGTCGACGAAGCCGTGCTCGACGAGGTCAGACTCGCAGTCGGTGAGGCCTGCAGCCGAGCTGTCGGGCTGCACCGCAGCCATGGCATCACCGCTCCCGTCTCCGTCGTTTTGATCGAGGAGGAGAAGTCCTTCTCCGCCGAGGTCGGCGACGAGGTCCCCGGGCCCGGGGACGATCCCGCTCTCGGTGGGCCCGCCGGAGCCTCCGCGGCACGCGGCGCCACGCCCGGCGCGGGGCTCGACGAGCCGGGTCACGAGAGCGAGGCGGACGGCGAGGACGAGATGGGTCTCGCGGTCATCAGCGGCCTCGTCGACGATGTGGAAGTCAGATCGGGAGCCAAGGGCGGAGTGATCCGTATGAGCTGGCCGAAGACGCCCGTGACAGTGCTGCCGTGACAGTCCTGCTGTGGCAGCTATGCCGTGGCAGCCCCGCCGTGACAGTGCTGCCGCGCCGATGCTCCCCGGGCGCCCCTTGCTCTTCCGGAGTCTCCTCCGAGCCCCCCGGCGCCCCGGGCGTCGCAAGGGCCCCAGGGGCCCGAGGCGTCTTCCTCGCTCCGTTTCTTGATCCGCCTTTTGAGGCCCTGCCGAGCAGGGCCTTTTTCATTTGTGTGTGATCGTTCATGCGTGATCGCCGATCTGCGGAAAATGTGTCTGCCCCATTACTGCATTCGGGTCGTTTCAGGAGTTCGATCATTTGCCGATCGGCTGATGAAGGTCAATTGCATTTACCGCGCACTGTTTTGATCGGCTTCTGCTCCCTACAATCCGTCCACGTCTTGAGCGCTGAGCGTCAAGGAGGACGTATGGCGGAGTTCTTCAACACCCCACTGGCAGGACCCGCGCAAGATTCCGCATTTTCCGCGCCTTCCGGCCGGTCCACTTCTCTGGCGGCTGCGGTTCTCACCGATGACAATCGCGTCATCGTGATCGTCGTCGCGGTCGTCGCCGTCGCCGCCCTGGTCGTCGCCAGACTGCTGGTGCGCCAGGTGCTGGCGGCCGGCGAGGGCACCGACCGCATGAAGGAGATCGCGGCCGCCGTGCAGGAAGGCGCGAATGCCTATCTGGCCCGGCAGCTGCGCACCGTCGGCATCTTCGCCGTCGTGGTCTTCTTCCTGCTTCTGCTGCTACCGGCCGACAACTGGTCGCAGCGCGCGGGCCGTTCGTTGTTCTTCCTGGTGGGTGCCCTTTTCTCGGCGACCACCGGATACATCGGGATGCGGCTCGCGGTACGCAGTAATGTCCGTGTGGCCGCTGCTGCGCGTGAGGCGACTCCCGCGGAAGGCGAGCCGGAAAAAGATCTCACCACCGTTTCGCACAAAGCGATGAAGATCGCTTTTCGCACCGGTGGTGTGGTCGGCATGATCACCGTGGGCCTCGGTCTGCTCGGCGCTTCCTGCGTCGTGCTCGTCTATGCCGCCGACGCCCCGAAGGTGCTGGAGGGCTTCGGCCTCGGTGCCGCGCTGATCGCCATGTTCATGAGGGTCGGCGGTGGCATCTTCACCAAGGCGGCGGACGTCGGAGCCGACCTCGTCGGCAAGGTCGAGCAGGGCATCCCGGAGGACGACCCGCGCAACGCGGCCACCATCGCCGACAACGTGGGCGACAACGTCGGTGACTGCGCCGGTATGGCGGCCGACCTCTTCGAGTCGTACGCCGTGACGCTCGTCGCCGCACTCATCCTCGGCAAGGCCGCCTTCGGCGACTCCGGGCTGGCCTTCCCGCTGATCGTTCCGGCGATCGGCGTGATCACCGCGATGATCGGGATCTTCGCGGTCGCCCCGCGGCGCACCGATCGCAGCGGTATGACCGCCATCAACCGCGGATTCTTCATCTCCGCGGTGATCTCACTGGTGCTGGTGGCCGTGGGCGTCTTCGTCTATCTGCCGTCCTCGTACGCGGACCTGGCCGGGGTCACCGACAGCGCCATCACCTCGCACGGCGGTGACCCGCGGATCTTCGCGCTGGTCGCCGTGGCCATCGGTATCGTGCTGGCCGCCCTGATCCAGCAGCTGACCGGCTACTTCACCGAGACCAGCCGGCGTCCCGTCAAGGACATCGGCAAGTCCTCGCTGACCGGTCCGGCCACCGTCGTACTCGCCGGCATCTCGATCGGTCTGGAGTCCGCCGTCTACACGGCGCTGCTGATCGGCCTGGGCGTCTACGGGGCGTTCCTGCTCGGCGGTACGTCGATCATGCTGGCGCTCTTCGCGGTGGCCCTGGCGGGGACCGGGCTGCTCACCACCGTCGGTGTCATCGTCGCCATGGACACCTTCGGCCCGGTCTCGGACAACGCGCAGGGCATCGCCGAGATGTCCGGTGATGTCACGGGCGCCGGTGCGCAGGTCCTCACCGACCTGGACGCCGTCGGCAACACCACCAAGGCCATCACCAAGGGCATCGCCATCGCCACCGCCGTTCTGGCGGCGTCGGCGCTCTTCGGCTCGTACCGCGACGCGATCGCCACGGCGGTCGACGGCGTGGGGGCCAAGGCCGGGGAGATGACGCTCAGTCTGGACATCTCGCAGCCCAACAACCTGGTGGGCCTGATCCTCGGTGCCGCGGTCGTCTTCCTCTTCTCCGGTCTTGCGATCAACGCGGTGTCGCGCTCGGCCGGGGCCGTGGTCTACGAGGTGCGGCGGCAGTTCCGCGAGCACCCCGGGATCATGGACTACAGCGAGAAGCCGGAGTACGGGCGCGTCGTCGACATCTGCACCAAGGACGCCCTGCGAGAGCTCGCCACGCCCGGCCTGCTGGCCGTCATGGCGCCCATCGCCGTCGGCTTCACGCTCGGTGTCGGAGCGCTCGGTTCCTATCTCGCGGGCGCCATCGGCACCGGCACCCTGATGGCGGTCTTCCTCGCCAACTCCGGTGGTGCGTGGGACAACGCCAAGAAGCTCGTCGAGGACGGTCATTACGGCGGCAAGGGCAGCGAGGCCCATGCCGCGACCGTCATCGGCGACACGGTCGGCGACCCGTTCAAGGACACGGCGGGGCCGGCGATCAACCCGCTGCTCAAGGTGATGAACCTGGTCGCCCTGCTCATCGCCCCGGCGGTGGTGCAGTTCAGCTACGGGCAGGACGCGAGCGCCGGCGTGCGCGCGGTGGTGGCGGTCGTCGCCGTCGCGGTCATCGTCGGCGCGGTCTATGTCTCCAAGCGGCGCGGAATCGCCGTGGGCGACGCGGAAGATCCCGGCGACGGGGACGGAGGAGGGGACAGGCCGGCCAAGTCGCCGGGCCAGGCGGCCGTTTCGTGACGCCGCGGCCTGGGCGGGGTGCCGGTACATAGCCGGCCTCGGCTCAAGGACCGGGCGGGCGGCGCGTTCTGATGCCCCGTCCGCCCGGTCGCATCCCGGCCGACATGTCGGCCCACTGCTGACCTGCCGTCGATCCGTCCCCCGTCCGCGTGATTGCTCGTGCGGGTGTCCCCGGATGCCGAGGGCTGTGCGGGTGAGTTGTATCTCCCTCATTTCCCTTGGTGCAAATGGCTGCAAAAGGTTACTCATCGGACACCCGGCACCCGGGCGGAGGGCGCTCGCCGTGTAAGTTCCGGGGCCGAGAGCCTTGGAAGGGACCGATCCGGTGAACAAGAAGCTTGCGGCCGCGCTGTCCGGTGGTGCGGTACTGGTACTTATGCTGTCGGGCTGCAGCAGCGACGACAACAGCGACAAGGTGAACGACTGGGCCAAGAAGGTCTGCGACCAGGTGCAGCCCCAGCTCCAGAAGATCGCCAACGCCAATGCCGCGATCCAGCAGCAGACCGCCGACAACAGCAAGCCCGCCGACGTCCAGAAGACCGACTCGGCCGCCTTCCAGCAGATCTCGCAGGCGTACAAGGCACTGGGTGCGGCGGTCGAATCCGCGGGCGCGCCACCGGTCGACGGCGGTGAGACCACGCAGAAGGAGGCCGTGAAGGAGCTCGATGCGTCCTCCGCGGCGTACGCGAACCTGCAGAAGAAGGTCGACGCCCTCGAAACGAAGGACCAGGCGAAGTTCGCCGACGGGCTCAAGGGCATCGCGGACGAGCTGACCAAGATCAGTACCAATGGTGACGAGGCGCTGAAGAAGCTTCAGTCCGGCGAGGTCGGCACCGCGATGGCGAAGCAGAAGGGCTGCCAGAAGCCGACGGCCTCGGTACCGCCGAAGTCCGGCACGTCCCCGGCTGCCGCGCCTTCCGCCTCGGCCGGCAAGAAGTCGTGACCGGGCGGCGGCAGCAGCGGTTGTCAGCGGGAGCGGCCACAATGGGTGGGTGAGTACGACCAGTCTCCCCGTGCCCGACCGTTCGCCCCGGCTCCGCGAAGCCCTGCTCGCCGCCGCCTTCACCGCCGACGGGCTGCTCGACCTGCTCGGTGCGCCCGCCTACGCCGCGCTCGCCCGCAGCGAGACGGTCCCGGCGCTCCGCGCCACCCGGGGCGACTCCCCGCTCGACACGCTGGTGCGGCTCTTCCTGCTCCAGCACCCCGTGCCGTACGAGCGGGCCCGCGCCGCGCTCCCGCTGGCCGAGTGCGTCGAGGACGGCTGGGTGACCCACGCCGGCGAAGAGGTGCGGGCCACGGTCGATGTACGGCCGTACAGCGGGCCCGAGGGGCAGGACTGGTACATCGTCTCCGACCTGGGCTGTGCGGTCGGCGGCGCGGGCGGCATCGGCTCGCGCGAGGAGGGCGTGGTCCTGGGGGTCGGCGGGGCGTCCACCACGCTCGCCGGGATCACCGTCCGTACGCCTGTCGCCTCCGCGCTCGACATCGGTACGGGCTCCGGCATCCAGGCGCTGCACGCCTCGCAGCACGCCACCCGGGTCACGGCCACCGACCTCAACCCGCGCGCGCTGGACTTCACCCGGCTGACGCTCGCGCTGTCCGGCGCAGCCCCGGCCGAGCTGCACCAGGGCTCGCTGTACGAACCGGTCGGCGCCGAGACGTACGACCTGATCGTCTCCAACCCCCCGTTCGTCATCTCGCCCGGCGCCCGCCTCACCTACCGCGACGGCGGCATGGGCGGCGACGACCTGTGCCGGACCCTGGTGCAGCAGACCGGCGACCGGCTGAACGAGGGCGGATACGCCCACTTCCTCGCCAACTGGCAGCACGTCGAGGGCGAGGAGTGGCAGAGCCGGCTGAGTTCCTGGGTCCCGTACGGCTGCGACGCCTGGATCGTGCAGCGTGAGGTCCAGGACGTCACGCAGTACGCCGAGCTGTGGCTGCGCGACAGCGGCGACCACCGCACGGACCCCGCCGAGTACGCCGCGCGGTACGACGCCTGGCTGGACGAGTTCGAGGCCCGCAGGACCAAGGGCGTCGGCTTCGGCTGGATCACCCTGCGCAAGTCCGCCGCGGCCGCCGCCGGCAGTCCGTCCGTCGTGATCGAGGAGTGGCCGCACGCGGTGGAGCAGCCGCTCGGCCCGGCCGTCGAGGCCCACTTCGCACGCCAGGACTACCTCCGCGAGCAGGACGACGCGGCGCTCCTGGCCGGGCACTTCACCCTGGCCGCCGAGGTCGTGCAGGAGCAGGTCGGCCTGCCGGGCGCGGAGGACCCGGAGCATGTGGTGCTCCGTCAGAACCGGGGCATGCGGCGTGCCACGAAGGTCGACGCCGTCGGTGCGGGCTTTGCCGGTGTGTGCGACGGGTCGCTGCCCGCGGGCCGGATTCTGGACGCGATCGCCCAGTTGATGGACGAGGACTCGGTGCTGCTGCGCGACCGGACCCCGCAGGCGATCCGGCTGCTGGTCGAGGAGGGCTTCCTGGAGCCGGTTCCTCCGGCGAGTTGATCGGCGCCGGACCGGTCCGGCGCGGCCGGTGACGCGCCGGTCGTGCGCCGCTCGTGCCGCTGGTCCTCCCGGGCTCCGTTCCCTTTCGGACGCGTACCGCCGTACGTAAAGAAGGGGCGCTGCGATCAGCGACTTCCGTGTCGTCGCCGTCCGGTGCGCCGTGGAGGCCGCGGATTCCGGATGATGCGCGGGCGAGGGTTCCGGGCGGCGGCCGGAACGACTCGCCGGCCGGTCCGCGCCCGGGGTGCCCGCCCCGTGTTCGCTCCCCCGCACGCCCCATATCCGCGAGGCGGGACGGAGGCAGACGAATCCGGCCATTCACCCGGGGTTCGCATCGGCGACGCCCTCGGGTGACAGCCTCCCCTGGACCGGAGCGCACCCGCCCCGGCCGGGCAGGGACAGGGAGGCGTACGCGTATGGAGAGCGGACCTGCGGTCTTCGCCGGGGCGGTGTTCGCGCTGTCCGGTGCCGCGCTGCTGCTGTGGACGGGGGCGCGCGTCCTGCACCGCGCGCCGGTGGCAGATGGTGTGAGTCCCGTCGCCTCCGCCACTCTCGCCACTGTGTTCGGCGTACTTTTTCTCGTCCTCGGCGTGTGGTGCTTCACCCGTATCTGATCCACTCCCCACCGGCCCGGCCCGGACCCGCGGAACACGGCAGGCAGTGGCGGGGAACACGCCCGGACCGTACGCGGCCCGCCGCCGGGGCCCGCAGCGCCGCGACAGCACCCGGAAACCCGCAGGCAGTGACCGCGCACACGGCGTACCGGACGGTCCGGGCGGCAGGAATGGCGGAAGTCGGGTTACCGTTCGAGTGGCCGTTGCGGGCTTTTGCCGTTTGACACGGGGGCGGGTTGTACCGTCACACTCCGCAGCGACAGCACCGTCGGCAGCGTCATCGCGTTGCCCGGATGCCCACCGAGCGTCGACCGGAGAGAAGAGCGAAGTTGTCCCCGACCAGCGAGACCGCACAGGGCGGCCGCCGACTCGTCATCGTCGAGTCGCCTGCCAAGGCGAAGACGATCAAGGGCTACCTCGGCCCCGGATACGTCGTCGAGGCGAGCGTCGGGCACATCCGCGACCTGCCGAACGGCGCCGCAGAGGTTCCGGACGAGTACACCGGCGAGGTCCGTCGGCTCGGCGTCGACGTCGAGCATGACTTCCAGCCCGTCTATGTCGTCAATGCGGACAAGAAAGCGCAGGTCAGGAAGCTCAAGCAGCTGCTGGCCGAGTCCGATGAACTCTTCCTCGCCACCGATGAGGACCGCGAGGGCGAAGCCATCGCGTGGCACCTGCAGGAAGTCCTGAAGCCCAAGGTCCCGGTTCACCGGATGGTGTTCCACGAGATCACCAAGGACGCGATCCGGGCCGCCGTCGCCAACCCGCGCGAGCTCAACCAGCGCATGGTCGACGCCCAGGAGACCCGTCGCATCCTCGACCGCCTCTACGGCTACGAGGTCTCGCCGGTCCTGTGGAAGAAGGTCATGCCGCGGCTGTCGGCCGGCCGTGTCCAGTCCGTGGCGACCCGGCTCGTCGTCGAGCGGGAGCGCGAGCGCATCGCCTTCCGCTCCGCCGAGTACTGGGACCTCACCGGCACCTTCGCCACCGGCCGCCCCGGTGACGCCTCCGACCCGTCGACCCTCGCCGCCCGCCTGAGCACGGTCGACGGCCGCCGCATCGCACAGGGCCGCGACTTCGGCCCGGACGGGCAGCTGAAGCCCGGCTCCGGCCAGGTGCTGCACCTGGACGAGACGAACGCCCGCGCCCTGGCCGCCGCGCTCGCCGACGCCACGTTCGCCGTACGGTCCGTCGAGTCGAAGCCGTACCGCCGCTCCCCGTACGCCCCGTTCCGTACGACGACCCTCCAGCAGGAGGCGAGCCGGAAGCTGGGCTTCGGGGCCAAGGCCACCATGCAGGTCGCGCAGAAGCTGTACGAGAACGGCTTCATCACCTACATGCGTACCGACTCCACGACCCTCTCGGACACCGCGGTCTCCGCGGCCCGCGCGCAGGTCACCCAGCTCTACGGCGCCGACTACCTGCCGGACAAGCCGCGCACGTACGCCGGGAAGGTCAAGAACGCGCAGGAGGCGCACGAGGCGATCCGCCCCTCCGGCGACCGCTTCCGCACCCCTGCCGAGACCGGCCTCAGCGGCGACCAGTTCCGGCTGTACGAGCTGATCTGGAAGCGGACCGTCGCCTCCCAGATGAAGGACGCGGTCGGGAACTCCGTCACCGTCAAGATCGGCGGCCGGGCGAGCGACGGCCGGGACGCCGAGTTCTCCGCGTCCGGCAAGACGATCACCTTCCACGGCTTCATGAAGGCGTACGTCGAGGGCGCCGACGACCCGAACGCCGAGCTCGACGACCGCGAGCGGCGCCTGCCGCAGGTCGCCGAGGGCGACGCGCTGTCCGCCGAGGAGATCTCGGCCGACGGCCACGCCACCAAGCCGCCGGCCCGCTACACCGAGGCCTCGCTGGTCAAGGAGCTCGAAGAGCGCGAGATCGGCCGCCCGTCGACGTACGCGTCGATCATCGGCACGATCCTGGACCGCGGCTATGTGTTCAAGAAGGGCACGGCGCTCGTCCCGTCGTTCCTCTCCTTCGCCGTGGTCAACCTGCTGGAGAAGCACTTCGGCCGGCTCGTCGACTACGACTTCACCGCGAAGATGGAGGACGACCTCGACCGCATCGCGCGCGGTGAGGCCCAGTCCGTGCCGTGGCTCAAGCGCTTCTACTTCGGCGCGGGCGACGACGACACGGCGGGCGCGGGCGCGGCCTCCGACGCGGGCAACGGCGACGGCGACCACCTCGGCGGCCTGAAGGAGCTCGTCACCGACCTCGGCGCGATCGACGCGCGGGAGATCTCCTCCTTCCCCGTCGGCAACGACATCAAGCTCCGCGTGGGCCGCTACGGCCCCTACATCGAGCGCGGGGAGAAGGACGCCGAGGGCCACCAGCGCGCGGACGTGCCGGAGGACCTGGCGCCCGACGAGCTGTCCGTGGAGTACGCGGAGGAGCTGCTGGCCAAGCCGAGCGGCGACTTCGAGCTCGGCGCGGACCCGGTCACCGGTCACCAGATCATCGCCAAGGACGGGCGTTACGGGCCTTACGTCACCGAGGTGCTGCCCGAGGGCACCCCGAAGACCGGCAAGAACGCGGTGAAGCCGCGGACCGCCTCGCTCTTCAAGACCATGTCCCTGGACACGGTGACGCTGGCCGACGCGCTCAGGCTGATGTCGCTGCCGCGCGTCGTGGGCGAGGACGCCGAGGGCGTCGAGATCACCGCGCAGAACGGCCGCTACGGCCCGTACCTGAAGAAGGGCACGGACTCGCGGTCGCTCACCTCCGAGGACCAGCTCTTCGACATCACGCTCGAAGAGGCCCTCGCGATCTACGCGCAGCCCAAGCAGCGCGGCCGGGCCGCGGCCAAGCCGCCGCTGAAGGAGCTGGGCACGGACCCGGTGAGCGGGGCTCCGGTCGTGGTCAAGGACGGCCGCTTCGGCGCGTACGTCACCGACGGCGAGACCAACGCGACGCTGCGGACCGCCGACAGCGTCGAGGACATCACGCCGGAGCGCGGCTACGAGCTGCTCGCCGAGAAGCGCGCCAAGGGACCCGCCAAGAAGACGGCGAAGAAGGCCCCGGCCAAGAAGGCGACCGCCAAGAAGACCGCTGCCAAGAAGACCACGGCAGCCAAGAAGACCGCGGCGAAGAAGACGACGACGGCGAAGAAGACGACGACCGCCAAGAAGGCGACCGCGGCGAAGAAGACGGCTGCCGCGTCGTCGGCCGAGGACTGAGCGCAGGTCTGAGCGGTACGCGTCGAGTACGCAGGAGGGGGCCGGGTGATCCGGCCCCCTCCGGCGTTCGTACGGGCTCCGGTGGGGCGGACCGGAGGTGCCGGGACGGCTCGGGCGCCCATATGTTCGGACGGGGCCTCCGGGGACCCCGCCGCTCCGGATAGGCTGGGCGGATGACGCGAGCCGAGCAGCCAACGGTCGTGAGCCCCACCTCCGACACACTTGCCGCAGACTCACGCGAGCGCGCCGTACGAGCCCTGTTGCGTGTTCCCCCGCTGAAGCGGTTGTGGAGCGCGCAGCTCGTCGGCAGTACCGGCGATGCACTCGCCCTTCTCGTGCTGGTGCTGATGTCGCTGCAAGCGGCGGTCCTGGAGGGCTCATTCGGAGCCGGGTACCGAGGTGCGGCCTTTGCCGTCGCCGCGGTGTTCGGTGCCCGGATCCTTGCCACCCTGCTCTTCGGAGCCGTACTCCTCGGGCCGCTGACGACGCTCACCGCGCCCGGAGGGCCGCTGGACCGGCGGTGGCTGATGATCGGGACGGACGGCCTGCGGCTCGCGCTGCTGGTCGTCGCACCGCTGTGGATCGACTGGATGCCCGACAAGGCACTCATGATGATCCTCATCACCGTCTTCGTCATCGGTGCCGCCGAGCGCCTGTGGACGGTCGCCAAGGACGGCGCCGCCCCCGGGCTGCTGCCCGCCCCGCCCCCCGAGGGCGCCGCGGTGCGCCCGCTGCCCGACCACCTCGACGCACTGCGCCGGCTCTCCGTCCGTACCGACTTCGCCGCGATCCCGGTCGCGGCGGCCGTCCTGTTGATCGCCACCCTCGTCGGCAACCTGCTGGGCTCGGGCCTGGAGTGGTTCTCGATCCACCAGGCGGCCCTCGGCTCGTACGTCGCGGCCGGGCTCTTCTCGGCGTCGATCTCCACCCTGTACTTCCTGGAACTGCCCGGTACGCAGACCCCGCGCCCGCGCTCGCCGCTGGAGGGCCTGCGGAGGCCGTCGGCCGGCAGCGGACCCGACCGGGGCCGTACCGGAGCCGTCCCGCTGATCGTCGGTGCGTCGGCGGCGGTCGCCGGGGCCATCGCCGCCGCCGCCGCGGTCTCGGTGCTGCACGCCGCCGACCTGGGCGGCGGACCCGCCACCTTCGCGCTGCTGATCCTCGCCCTGACCGGCGCCACGGGAGTCGGCATCCGGACCGCGGAGAAGGTGCTGCCCGCCCTGTCGCGGCGCCGGCTGCTCGCGCTGGCCACCGCCGTCACCGGTATCGCGCTGCTCGCCATGGGCCTGGTGCCGGACACGGCGACCGTGCTGATGATCGCGGTGCTCGCCGGATACGCCGCGGGCGTCGCCGCCCACACCGGTCATGTCCTGGTCGACCAGGAGACCGAGGAGTCCCGCCGCGCCAGGACCACCGAGCACCTCCAGGCCGTCGTACGGGTCCTCATCGCGCTCGGCGCGCTCGCCGGCCCGCTGCTGGCCGCCGCGATCGGCACCCACCGGCTGGCCTCGGGCGACTTCGTCTTCGAGCACGGCGGGGCGGCCTTCGCCCTGATGCTGACCGGCGCGCTGCTGCTGCCGGTCGCCGTGATCGTCCTCGCCAGGACGGACGACCGCTCGGGCGTTCCGCTGCGCCGCGATCTGCGCGAGGCGCTGCGCGGCGGCGACCCGGCCGTCGCCCCCGCCGCGACCGGATTCTTCATCGCGCTGGAGGGCGGCGACGGCGCGGGCAAGTCCACCCAGGTCGAGGCGCTCGCCGAGTGGATCCGCGCCAAGGGCCACGAGGTCGTCGTCACCCGCGAGCCGGGCGCGACGCCGGTCGGCAAGCGGCTGCGCTCGATCCTGCTCGACGTCTCGTCGGCCGGGCTGTCCAACCGGGCCGAGGCACTGCTGTACGCCGCCGACCGCGCCGAGCACGTCGACTCGGTCGTCCGTCCGGCGCTGGAGCGCGGCGCGATCGTCATCTCCGACCGCTACATCGACTCGTCCGTCGCCTACCAGGGCGCGGGCCGCGACCTCTCCCCGACCGAGATCGCCCGGATCTCGCGCTGGGCGACGAGCGGGCTCGTACCGCATCTGACGGTGCTGCTGGACGTCGATCCCCAGACCGCGCGGGAACGGTTCACCGAGGCGCCCGACCGGCTGGAGTCCGAGCCGCCGGAGTTCCACGCCCGGGTGCGGTCCGGCTTCCTGACCCTGGCCGCGGCCGACCCGACCCGCTATCTGGTCGTGGACGCGGGCCAGGAACCGGAGGCGATCACCACGGTCGTACGCCACCGGCTCGACCAGCTCCTGCCGCTCTCCGAGGCCGAGATCAAGGCCCAGGAGGAGGCGCGCAAGGCTGCCGAGGAGGAGGCCAGGCGCAAGGCCGAGGAAGAGGCGGCCCGCAAGGCCGAGGAGGAGCGGCTGGAGCGCGAGCGACAGGAACAGCTCGCCAAGCTCCGTGCCGAGGAGGAGGAGCGCAAGGCCCGCGAGCTGGAGGAGGCCCGCCGGCGCGAGGCCGAACGCCAGGCGGAGGAGGCCCGGCAGCGGGCCGAGGAGGCCCGCCGGGTGGCCGAGGAGGAGCGGGTCCGGCGCGAGGCCGAGGAAGCGGTCCGCGAGGCCGAACAGGCCAGGCTCCGCAGGCAGGCCGAGGAAGAGGCGCGGCTGCGCAAGGAGGCCGAGGCGCTGCGGCTGGAGAAGCAGCGCAAGGCCGAGGAGGCACTGCTGCGGGCCGAGGAGGCGCGCAGGCGGGCCGAGGCCGAGGCCGCCGCCGCGGCGGAGAAGGCCCGGGCGGAGGCGGCCGCAGCGGCGTCCGTGCCGGAGAACGAGATCACGGTGCCCACGCCGATCGTCGACCCGAACGACGTGACGCAGCAGGTGCCCGCGCCGGACAGCCCGTCGTCCCGGCACTCCTCCTCGCACTCCGACGATGCCGAGACGGCGATGATCCCCAAGGTCCGGGACCGGTCGGAGCGGCCCGGTGCGGCGGACGAGACGGCGGTTCTCCCGCCGGTGCGGGACGCGGATCCGGCGGACCGGATTCCGCGGGGCATCTTCCGCGACGAGCGCCCGGCGGGCTCCGCACCGGAGAGCGAGAACGAGCGCACCCGCGAGCTTCCGCAGATCGGCGATCCGCACGCGGGCACCCCGCAGCCGGCCCAGGACCACCGGGAACGCCAGGAGCGCCTCGCCCGCCGTCCTCGTCCCGACTGGGCCGAGGAGACCCCGCTGGACGATCTGCCGACGCTGGCGGACGAGCTGCTGGGCGATCACCGCGACCAGCCCGACGACGGGGACCCGGGCCGTTCGGGCCGGGGACGCCGCCCGCGCCGCTGATCCGTGAGGCTGCCGGGCGGGCGCTTCCGTACCTGCCCGGCCCGGCAGCCGGACCGTCCTGCAGGACCGTCCGGACCGTCCGGCTGCCGGGATTGTCAGACCCGTCCCCCACAATGGGAGTCGGATCGGGGAAGCCGGACCGACATGCGGCGGCATCAGCGCCGCAACCGGCGACATCGGAGCTGCGCGGCGGCATCGCACGAGGCCGCGCGGCGCGCACACCACCGGAAGGGCGGTGACTCATGACCGTATGGGACGACCTGGTCGGCCAGGACCGGGTGCAGGAGCAGCTCGGCGCCGCCGCCCGGGACGCCGATGCGCTGGTCACCGCCCACTCCGCGGGGGAGCCGGTCGCGCCGGGATCGAAGATGACCCACGCCTGGCTTTTCACGGGGCCGCCGGGCTCCGGCCGCTCCACCGCCGCGCGTGCCTTCGCCGCCGCCCTCCAGTGCACCAGCCCCGACCGCGCCCTGGGCGGCGCACCCGGCTGCGGCTTCTGCGACGGCTGCCACACCAGCCTCATCGGCACACACGCCGATGTCGAGGTGGTCCGGACCGATCTGCTCTCCATCGGTGTGAAGGAGACCCGCGACCTGGTCCGCCGCGCCCAGCTCTCCCCGGCCGTCGGCCGCTGGCAGGTCATCGTCCTGGAGGACGCCGACCGGCTCACCGAAGGCGCGGGGAACGTACTGCTGAAGGCGGTCGAGGAGCCCGCGCCCCGCACGGTGTGGCTGCTCTGCGCGCCCTCCCTGGAAGACGTGCTGCCCACCATCCGCTCCCGCTGCCGTCACCTCACACTGCGCACACCTCCGGTCGACGCGGTCGCCGATGTCCTGATCACGCGTGACGGCATCGATCCGGAGCGGGCCGCGTCCGCCGCCCGGGCCACCCAGGGCCACATCGGCAGGGCCCGCCGCCTCGCGACCGACGAGCAGGCGCGCTCGCGCCGCGCCGCCGTGCTCAAGCTTCCGCTGCGGGTCGAGGACATCGAGGGCTGCCTCAAGGCCGCCCAGGAGCTGATCGACACCGCCACCGATGACGCCAAGCAGGTCTCCGAGGAGGTCGACGCCAAGGAGACCGAGGAGATGAAGGCCGCGCTGGGCGCAGCTGCCGGGGGACGGCTGCCGCGCGGTACCGCGGGGGTGATGAAGGAGCTGGAGGACAGACAGAAGCGCCGCAAGACGCGTACGCAGCGCGACAGCCTCGACCTCGCGCTCACCGACCTGACCGGCTTCTACCGCGACGTACTGGCCATCCAGTTCGGCTCGCGGATCGCCATCGCCAACGGGGACGCCCAGGACGCCCTCGACCGCATCGCCCGCTCCTCCACGCCCGAGCGCACCCTGCGCCGGATAGAGGCGGTGAGCGCCTGCCGCCGGGCGCTGGACCGCAATGTGGCGCCGCTGCTCGCGGTGGAGGCGATGACGATGGCCCTGCGCGCGGGCTGACCCGGCCTGACGGCGGCCGCGCATCCGTGCTCGGCCCGGTTCGTGGCGGTCCATTCGTATCCGTATCCGTATCCGGCCCGGTCAGTGGCCGCGCATCCGCACCCGCATCCGCACCCGCACCTGGCCCGGATAGTGGCCGCTCACCGCACCCGGCCCGTTCGCGATCGCCCGTTCACGATCGCTCATTCACGATTGCTCATTCGTGATCGCGTATTCACTCGAACGGGGAGCGAATCGGGCGAACCGACCTGCGGCGACTACGCTCCGGGAATGGACTCCAGGCGCTCGCTCCGCATTCTCGCCACCGCGCTCGGCACAGCCGGCCTTCTCATCTCCGGCTGCTCCGGCGGCAGTTCGACGAGCGCCCCGCCGTCCGCATCGGCCGCGTCGTCCGCGCCGCCCGTCCCCGCAGGGCTCAAGTCGTACTACGCGCAAGAGCTGAAGTGGCGGGACTGCGGTGTCGAGGGATTCCAGTGCACCACCATGATCGCGCCGCTGGACTACAAGAAGCCGGACGGCGGCGACATCAAGCTGGCCGTCTCCCGCAAGAAGGCCACCGGCCCGGGCAAGCGGATCGGCTCCCTCCTGGTGAACCCCGGCGGTCCCGGCGGCTCCGCCGTCGAATATCTCCAGAGCTACGCGGCCGTCGGCTACCCGGCGCAGGTCCGGGCCCGGTACGACATGGTCGCCGTCGACCCGCGCGGAGTGGCCCGCAGCGAGCCCGTCGTATGCCTCACCGGCCCGCAGATGGACGCCTACACCCAGGTCGACCAGACTCCGGACGACGCCCGCGAGGTCACCGCGCTGAACAAGTCGTTCAAGCAGTTCGCGAACGGCTGCGAGGAGCGCTCCGGCAGGATCCTTCCCCATGTCTCCACCGTCGAGACCGCCCGCGACATGGACATGCTGCGAGCCCTGCTCGGCGATGATCAGCTGCACTACGTCGGGGCGTCGTACGGCACCTTCCTCGGCGCGACGTACGCCGGACTCTTCCCCGCCCGGGTGGGCCGACTGGTCCTCGACGGCGCGATGGACCCGTCGCTCGACGCCGTCGAGCTCAACCGTGAGCAGACCGAGGGCTTCGAGACCGCGTTCCAGGCCTTCGCCGCCGACTGCGTCAAGAAGAAGGACTGCCCGCTCGGCACCACCTCGACCGCCGACGCCGCCACCCGTATGAAGCGGTTCTTCTCCGATCTGGACGCCCACCCGATCGCCACCGGCGACTCCCGCAGGCTCACCGAGTCCCTGGGCACCACGGGGGTCATCGCCGCCATGTACGACGAATCGGCCTGGCCCCAGCTCCGGGAGGCCCTCTCCGCCGCCCGGCGCGGCGACGGCTCCGGCCTGCTCGCCCTGTCGGACAGCTACTACGAACGCCGGCCGAACGGCACGTACGCCAACCTCATGTTCGCCAACGCCGCAGTGAACTGCCTGGACCTGCCCCCCGCCTTCGCCGGCACCGAGGCCGCCACCCGGGCCGTGCCCGGCTTCGAGAAGGCGTCCCCGGTCTTCGGCAAGGCCTTCGCCTGGGCCGCCCTGAACTGCGCCGACTGGCCGGTCCCGTCCACGGGCGCCCCCCACCGCATCGAGGCGAAGGGCGCCGCCCCGATCGTCGTCGTCGGCACGACCCGCGACCCGGCCACCCCGTACAAGTGGGCTCAGTCCCTGGCCGGCCAGCTCGACTCCGGCACCCTCCTCACCTACCAGGGCGACGGCCACACGGCGTACGGCCGCGGCAGCGACTGCATCGACACGGCGATCAACACCTACCTCCTGGAAGGCGCCCCGCCGACCAAGGGCAAGAAGTGCTCCTGACCACTCCGCCTCGCCCCTGACCTGCGAAAACGTCCCAGAAAGAGGCTGGTACGGAGCACCCCCGGAAACTGTGTAGACTTGGCGACGCTGCTGATCGCACCATGGTGCGACAGGGCGTGCCGCCTTAGCTCAGTTGGCCAGAGCAACGCACTCGTAATGCGTAGGTCTCGGGTTCGAATCCCGAAGGCGGCTCCGATGAACCCCAGGTCAAGCTATTGGCCTGGGGTTTTTTCGTGGGTGATCTCCGGGGCGGGGCTGTGAAGCATCCGTGAATACTCCGTGGAAGCGATGTCGGTGGGGCCGCTTATGCTGCACCCGACGATCGCGCGGGACCAGGGGAGGGCTCGGATGTTCGGCAAGCTGTTCGGCGGGGGTGGGGAGAGGCCGGCGGCGGATCCGCACGCCCTGCCCGTCCCGCGCAGGCGGAGGAACGGGATGTACACGCTGCGCGCGCTCGGGGACGTGCGGGTGCTCGCGCTGGTGGAGGCGGCCGACGCGGGGGACTGGGCGGCGGTCAAGGCGGCGCTGGTTCCGTTCGACCTCGGTCGTGACCATCAAGTCCTCGGTGAGTTCGCCGACTTGGACGGTGTGCAGGACTGGATCGGCCGCGCCGTCGAGGAGGACGAGGAGCACCGGGCGACGGCCCTGCTGATATCCGGGACGCGCTACATCAGATGGGGCTGGGACGCGCGCACCGACGAGCGTGCCGCGAACGTCACGCAGGAGCAGTGGCGGGTCTTCCACGAGCGGCTCCGGATCGCCGAGGAGCAGTTGCTGGAGGCCGCCGAGCTGCGGCCGGAGTGGGTCACGCCGTGGCGCCAACTCCTCACCTCCGGGCGCGGCATGTCGCTGGGGTCCGCTGTCAACGGGGCCCGGTTCGACGCAGCCCTGCGCCGCGAACCACTGGACAAGGAGATCCACCTCGAATGGCTGTCGCAGTTGCAGCCCCGTTGGGGCGGCGAGCCGGGCCAGGCCCTGGCGTTCGCCCGCGACGCGTTCGCCCGCGCCCCGCAGGGGCACCCGATCGGCTGTGTGATCGCCATGGCGCACATCGAGGAATGGGTCGAGTCGGAGCGTGAGAACTGCCTCGTGACTCCCGGCGTCCAGGCCGAGTTGCGGAACGCGGCCGATCACAGCATCCTCCACCCCGCCTATGTGCGGCGACCGGGCTGGCAGCACGACTTCAACATGTTCGCCATGGCACTGTCGCTGGCCGGTGAGCGCCACACGGTCCGGCGCGTCTTCCAGGCGCTCGACGGCGCCTACACCCGCTGGCCCTGGGTCTATTTCGCGGATCCCGAGAAGCAGTTCGCCCGCCGGCACCGTCGCGTCTGAGCACACGCCGGACCCGGTCCCGCCCGCCATCCGCCGCCTCTCCCACTTCGGACTGCCCGATGAATCTGCCCGACACCGCCACGACCCCGCCCGGCGCCGATCGCACCTTCCAGGTGGATCTGCGCGGCCTCGTCGATCTCCTCTCCCACCACCTCTACTCCAGCCCCCGCGTCTATCTGCGCGAACTCCTGCAGAACGCGGTGGACGCGCTGACCGCGCGGCGCGGTCTCGAACCGGACGCCTCCGCCGACGCCTTCGGTATCCGCCTGTACGCCGACGGTTCGGTGGTACGTGTCGAGGACGACGGCGTCGGTCTCACCGAGGCCGATGTGCACACCTTCCTCGCCACGATCGGCCGCAGCAGCAAGCGCGCCGAACGGATCGCCGAGCAACGCGGCGACTTCATCGGCCAGTTCGGAATCGGCCTGCTCTCCTGCTTCCTGGTCGCCGACGAGATCCATGTCCTGAGCCGCTCCGCCCGCACCCCCGAAGCACGTGCCGTGGAGTGGCGGGGGCGCGGCGACGGCAGCTACACCGTCCGCACCCTGCCCGCATCCGCCCGCCCCCGGCCCGGTACCACCGTCACGCTGACACCGCGCGCCGACACGGGCGAGTGGACCCGGCCGGCGCGGGTGCACTCGCTGGCCCGGCACTTCGGCTCGCTGCTGCGGCACCCGGTGACCTTCGACGACGGCACGGGCGGCCGGAGCGTGGCCGTCAACCCGGAGCCCGCGCCCTGGGCACGTACGTACCCCACGCCGGGAGCCCGTTCCCGGGCGCTGGCCGCGTACGGCGAGGAGGTCTTCGGGTTCACGCCGCTGGACACCATCGAGCTGGATCTGCCGGCCGTGGGGCTGAAAGGCATCGCGTGCGTGCTGCCCGAGGCGGTGCCGGCCGGGCGCCGACACGGCCATCGCGTGCACGTCAAGGGCATGCTGCTGTCCGAGCAGGCCGAGGAGATCCTGCCCGAGTGGGCGTTCTTCGTCCGCTGCGTCGTCGACGCCGAGAGCCTGCGCCCGACGGCGTCACGCGAGTCCCTGTACGAGGACGACACGCTCGCCGCCGTTCGCGAGGCCCTCGCCGAGCGGCTGCGCGCATGGATCGCCCGGGCCGCCGCCAGCGACCCGGACCTGCTCGGCCGCTTCCTCCAGGCCCACCACCTGGCCGTCAAGTCGCTGGCGGTGCACGACGACGAGATCCTGCGGATGCTGCTGCCCTGGCTGCCGTTCGAGACCACCGACGGGCACGCCACCCTCGACGAGTTCGCGCGCACCCACCGCACCGTGCTCGTGACGTCCAGCGTCGAGGAGTTCCGCCAGGTCGCGGCGATAGCCTCGGCCGCCGGGCTCGGCGTCGTCAACGGCGGCTACACCTACGACCGTGAGCTGGTCCACCGGCTCCCCGAGATCAGGCCCGAGGTCAGCGTCGCCGACCTCGACCCGGCGACCCTCACCGCCCATCTGGACCCCGTCGACCGGGAGACGGAACTGGCCGCCATGGCGTACCTGGCTCTGGCCCGCGACGCCCTCGCCGTCTTCGACTGCGATGTCGCGCTGCGCACCTTCCAGCCCGCCTCCGCCCCCGCCCTCCTCGTGGACAGCCGCGAGGCCCGGCACGAGCGCACCCGCTCCCAGCTCGCCCGTGAGCAGGAGGGCGGCCTGTGGGGCGACATCCTCGGCGCCCTGCGCCAGGAGGCCCCGCGGGCCCAGCTGATCCTCAACCAGCTCAACCCGCTGGTCCGCGCCGCCGTCGCCATCGACGAGCCCGAGCTGGCCCGTACCAGCGCCGAAGCCCTCTACGGACAGGCCGCGATGCTGTCCCGGCGTCCGCTCAGGCCCGCCGAGTCGAGCCTCATCAACCGCTCCTTCCTCGACCTTCTCGCCCACGCCCTCCGCAAGGACAGCTGACGATGCCGACCGCACCCCAGACCACCGACGAGCTGTACCAGGCGCTCCAGGAGAACGACCGGCGCTCCTACGGCCGCCTCCGCACCGTCACGGCCGAGGAACTCGTGGACGCCGCCGAGCAGTTCGAGGAGCCCCTCCCGCTCGTCGACGCGCTCTTCGAACTCCACGAGGCGTACACCTACGGATCCGAACCCCGGAAGTCTCCCGTCGTCTTCGCCCGCCTGCTCACCCTCTTCGACGAGCAGCCCGATGTCTTCGACGAGCGCCGGCGCCACACGCTGTTCTGGCGGTTCAAGTGGGTGGCCGGCGCCCTTCGCGAGCTGCCCGAGATGCCGCTGGCCAGCCTGCGCCAGTGGCTGAAGGAGATGCGCGACCGCTACTCGAAGGCCGACCTGGGCCTCCAGCCCTATTACGGAGAGGCGTTCCAGCTCGCCGTCCACGTCGGCGAGGACACCACCCTCGCCTACGAGCTGTGGGCGGGACGTCCACGGACCCGGCTCAGCGACTGCGAGGCCTGCGAGATCGGCGAGCTCGCCCTGCACCACCTCGCGGCGGGCGACGACGAGCGGGCGCTGAGCACCTGGGAGCCCGTCCTGGCCGGGAAGGAGTCCTGCCAGGAGGAGCCGGCCCGCTCCGCCTCGCACGCGCTGCTGCCCCTGCTGCGCACCGGCCATACCGACCGGGCCCGCGAACTGCACCTCGCCGGCTACCGCGGGTGCCGCCGCAACCCCTCGATGTCCCGGGAGGTCGGCCGGCACCTGGAGTTCTGCGCGCTGACCGGGAACGAGGCACGCGGGCTGGAGCTGCTCGCCGAGAACCGGAGCCTGTTCGACGAGGTGGACTCGCCGCTGGACCTGTTCGACTTCCTGACCGGCGTGGAGGTCCTCCTCCAGCGCGTCGACGACCTCGGCCACGGAGAGCTGCCCGCCGCCGGATACGCGGGCCGCACGTGGACGGTGGCCGCACTCCGTGCCGAGGTGCGCGGTCGCGCCGACGACCTCGCCGCCCGCTTCGACGCCCGCAACGGAACCACGGCCCACACCGACCGCCGCAGGGCGCGTCTCGACCGTGCCCCGCTCCTGGAGTCGCTGGAGCTGACCCTGCGCACCCGCGGCCTCGACGAGGCGCCCCAGGCCGTCGCGGTCGCCGCGCCCGCCCCTCGTACGGCCGCCGCCGTCCCGGAGTCGCTGCCCGAACTCATCCGGCGCGCGAGGGAGTTGGACGAGCAGGGGCATCCGGACGCCCAGGCATGCTGGGAGCGGCTGCGCACGCTCGTCGCCGCCGGCGGCTACACCCACCCCGACGACCCGGCCGTGGGCCCGCTCGTACAGCTGCGCGCGGATCTGCTGGCCGACGAGGCGAGTCTGGTGGGCGACAAGGAAGAGTTCGCCGACGCCGCCGCTCTCTACGAGGAGGCCGCGGGGCTGTACGAGGACGCCGGAGTGCCGGGTGACGCGGTGATCGCCCGCGCCTGCGCCCTGTTCGCCACCGCCGAGATCCCCGCGGAGGGCGAAGGCGCGGACAGGGCCGGGGCGATGGCCGCCGCGCTGACCGATGCCCACGCGGCCGTGGTCCGGCTGCACGAGGAGACGTCGGGCCTCGCCCCGTACCAGGAAGCCCGCCTGCTGCGGCTGCGGGCGACCGTGCTCGGCATGCGCCTGCAGACGTCGGGCAGCGAGGAGCACGTCGCGCCGGTCTTCGCCGAGGTGGACCTGCTGCACGCGTTCGCCACCCGCCACGACCTCGGCGGGCAGATCTCCGGCGCCCTCCTGCTGCGGGCCGGCACGTACGCCCTCTCCGGCGACCTGCCCGCCGCGGTCGCCGGGATCGACGGCCTCCTCGGCCGGCTGAAGGAGCACGGACCCGCCTGGCACCTGCCCCGTGCGCTCGGACTGCGCGGCCGGATCCAGATCGGGCTCCAGGACGCGCAGGCCGCGCACGCGGACCTGACGGAGGGCCTGCGACTGGCCGCCGGCTGGCCGGGCGGCGTGACCGAAGCCGCCCGGTTCCACAGCGATCTGGCCGAGGCCTGCATGCACCTCGGGCGCCCCGACGAGGCGCTGCGGCACCTGACGCGCTCGGCGGAGCTGAACCTGCGCGGCGGCAGCCGGACGGACGCGTTCTGCACCTACAGCAACGCGGCCCAGCTCTGCCTCGACCTGGGCCGCGTCGAGGACTGCATCGCCCTGCTCGACTCCCTCCTGGCCGAACCGGACGTCACAGCCGGAGAGCTGGACGACCGGCTCGTCGCCCAGCTGCGCCTGACCCGGGCCCGCGCGCTGCACGCGGGGGAGGACCTCAAGGCCGCGACGGCGGAGTTCGTCGCCCTCGCGGCCGAGTCGGCCCGCTGGGACGACGACCAGGGGAGCCACGCCATGATCGCCGCGGAGACGGCCGTACTCCTCGGCGAGTCCGGCGAGTTCGGCCGGGCCCGCGAGGTCGTCGACCAGGCGCTCGCCGCCCATGCGCGGGCCCCGCGCTATGAGCAGCTCAGCAACTGCCTGCGCGAACTCGCCCGCCTCCAGGCCCAGCAGCAGGGCTCCGACGGCCTGGCCGACGCACTGTCCCACCTCGCCGAGGCGGGCCGGATCGCCGACGAGGCCCGCGCCGACGGGTACCAGGCCCGCGGCCGGTCCCTGGACACCGCCCTGGCCTACGAGCACGGGCGGGTCAACGCCTACGCCGGTGAGTGCGATGCCGCCCTGGCCGCACTGGAGAAGGCCCTCGCCCTGCTCGGCGATCCGGGGCAGGAGGAGGACCACGCCGGTGAGTGGGCGGAATGCGTCCGTCTCGCCGCCGCCGTGGAGGGCATCTACCTGGAACGCCCCGCCCCCGCCCTCAACCGCCTCGACGCGGCGGTCTCCCGCCTGTCCGCCCTCGGCCACACCGAGGAGGCCGAGCCGCTGGCCTCGTTGGCGAACCGGCTGCGCGACGGGGGGTGACGAGGAGGCGCGGCGCTGCCGCGTCCCGTCGGGGTACGAAGCCCCGGTCGGTGTATTCGCCGGAGCCGGAGGCGGCCCTTGGTCGTGCTTCTGGGTACGGCCAGGGTCGCCCCCGACTCCGGTCGTGCTCCTCGGTGCGACCAGGGGCCGCCCCCGGCTCCGGTAGTGCTCCTGGGTACGACCAGGGTCGCTCCCGACTCCGGTCGTGCTCCTCGGTACGGGTACCGGCCACCGGCCACCGGGGTTCGGTGCCGAGCACCCTCTTCGGCGAGGCGATCACCCGCATCGTGACCCCGCGGCACGTCCTTGCGCTGCCCGCCCCGCCCGGCCCGCCGTGCTGCGGGCCCGGCGGGGCGGTATTCAGGCCGTCAGTTCCGTTATCAGGGATGCCGCCTCACCGATGAGTGCCACCTCGTGCGGGCTCATCGTGGGGTTGGCGGCGCGTTGTGCGGCGGCCTCGGCGAGGTGATGGGCGGGGATTCCGCCGGACGCGGAGAGGTGCGGCAGCAGGGCGTCCAGCAGGGCGCGGGCGCCCGCCGCCGCGCGGGAGCGGGGGTCGACCGCCACCTGGGCCAGGATCAGGGACGACATGGCACGGTCCGCGGCCGGAGCACCCTCCCGGGTGTTGCTCCAGTCGATCACCACCGGGCCCCGGTCCGTCAGCATCACATTGCCCGGATGCAGGTCGAGATGGAGGATCCGGTCCTCGGGGTGCGGGGAGAGCCGGGCCGGAACGGTGTGGAGTTCGGCCAGCAGGCCGGCCAGCACGGCCGCCGCGTCGGGCGCCGACAGGCCGCCGCCCAGCAGGGAGTCCAGCATCGTCGGGCCGGTCAGGCGTTGCAGCATCAGATCGCAGGGGGGCGTCTCGGCGTCCCTGGGGCCGAGACGGGGGAGCGGGTAGCCGTGTGCGCCGAGATAGGACATGACGATCCATTCGGGAGTGGCGTCCATGCCGTCGCGGTAACGGCGCAGGACCCACTTCTCGTCGAGTGCATACACATCGGCGGACCGCCCCGCACCCAATAGCTCACCAATTCGCATGGGGCGAACCTACGGGGACGGACGCCGGGTGCGGTGGTGTGGTGGCGGTACGGGGCCTACGTCGCTGGTCAGGGGCCCCATAACGCGAAGTGAGGGGGCGGACGGGATCTCCTGGGGGTGACGTGTACGCGGCTACCTTGGCGGCAATTCCCCCGAAGTCAAGGAGAGTTCCGTGGAGAGATCCATGCTCCGCAGACGTGCCCTGGCCGCGTGTACCGCCACCGTGGCCGTCGGTGTGCTCGCGCTGGCAGGCCTGACCGGCAGCGCCTCCGCCGACCCGGCCCCCGACCTCCGTACCCCCACCGCCACCGGGGCCGAGCAGCTCTCGCCCGGTCTGCTGAAGGCCATGCGGCGCGATCTCGGGCTGACCGCCGACCAGGCGCGCGCCCGGATCGGCCAGGAGGCCCGGGCGGCGGCCGTCGCCGCCGGGCTGAAGCGCTCGCTCGGCGCGGACTTCGCCGGCGCCAGGGTGAGCGGTGACGACGCGGCCCTGACCGTGGCCACCACCGACGCCTCGGACGCCGCCCGGATCCGCGAGGCCGGTGCCAGGCCCGTCGTCGTCGAGCACAGCCAGGCCGAACTCGACGCGGCCAAAGCGGCGCTGGACCGGGTGGCGCTGCGCGACGCCCCCTCGGGCGTGCCCGTCTGGTACGTCGACGTGGCCACCAACCGGGTCGTCCTGGAGGCCGCCCGCACCTCCGCCGCCGATCGGTTCCTCGCCGGTGCGGGGGTGTCGCGCGCCCTGGTGACGCTGCGTCAGTCCATGGCACAGCCACGTACGTTCACCGATCTGCGGGGCGGTGACGCGTACTACATGAACGGCTCGGGGCGCTGCTCCATAGGCTTCCCGGTCAAGCGCGGCAGCAGCCAGTCCGGCTTCGTCAGCGCCGGGCACTGCGGAACGCCCGGGGTCAGCACCAGCGGCTACAACCAGCAGGCGCAGGGTTCCTTCCAGGGCTCCACCTTCCCCGGCCGCGACTACTCCTGGGTCGCCACCAACACCGGCTGGACGCCGCGCGCCCTGGTGAACGGCTACGGCAACGGCGATGTGACGGTCACCGGGTCCACCGAGGCGCTGGAGGGGGCGTCGGTCTGCCGCTCCGGATCGACGACCGGCTGGCACTGCGGGACGGTGCAGCAGCGCAACACCAGCGTCACCTACCAGGAGGGCACCGTCTCCGGGGTCACCCGCACCAATGTGTGCGCCGAACCCGGTGACTCCGGCGGCTCGTTCATCTCCGGCAGCCAGGCGCAGGGCGTCACCTCCGGGGGCTCCGGCAACTGCTCCCAGGGCGGCACGACGTACTTCCAGCCGGTGAACCCGGCGCTCCAGGCGTACGGGCTCACCCTGGTCACCAACGGCACCCCGACCGACCCGCCCACCGACCCGCCGACCGAGCCGGGCGGCACCTGGGCGGCGGGCACGACCTACGCGGCGGGCGATGTCGTGACGTACGGCTCCGACAGTTACCGCTGCCTCCAGCCGCACCTGGCGCAGCCGGGCTGGACGCCGCCGAACGTGCCGGCCCTCTGGGCGCGCGTCTGACGGCCGTCCCGCGGACCAGCTCTGTGTCATGCACGTGCCCTTCCCCGACCCGAGGAATCAGCCATGACCCCAGAAACGCCCGAAGGCACCGACGGCGAAGTCCGCCGGATCAGCCGGAAGACCCTGCTCAAGGCCGCTCTCGTGGCCGGCACCGTCCCGCTGCTGGCGGGCGGAGGCGTCGCGCTGGCCCGCGATGCCGGGACCGGCGGCCGGCCGCTGGCCCCCACGCCGAACTGCGACGACGGTGACGGCCCGACCCACGACCAGATCGAGGGCCCCTACTTCAAGCCCAACTCCCCGCTCCGCACGAGCCTGGTGACCGGCAGCACGCCCGGTGTCCGGCTGACCGTGAGCGGCTATGTCTTCGGGCGGGCCTGCCAGGCCATCCCCGGAGTGCTCCTGGACTTCTGGCAGGCCGACACCAACGGCGCGTACGACATGAGCGGATTCGCCTTCCGCGGCCACCAGTTCACCGACCAGTCGGGGGCCTTCAGCCTGACCACGATCGTGCCGGGGCTGTACCCGGGGCGCACGCGCCACATCCACGTCAAGGTCCAGGCGCCCGGCTCGGGCATCCTCACCACCCAGCTGTACTTCCCCGACGAGCCGCGCAACAACACCGACTCCCTCTTCGACCCGGCGCTCCTGATGAACGTCCGGGACGCCGGATCGGCGAAGCAGGGAACGTTCGACTTCGTCCTCGACGTCGCCCAGACCCCGACCGATCCGCCCACCGATCCGCCGACCGACCCGCCCGGCTCCACCTGGGCGGCCGGGACGCTCTACAGCGCGGGAGACCGCGTCACCTACGGCGGCGTCGCCTACCGCTGTCTGCAGGCGCACTCGGCCATGACCGGCTGGGAACCGCCGAACGTCCCCGCGTTGTGGGAACGCGGGTAGACACGCGGACCGGCGGGGCGCACGCCGCGCCGGGTCCGGGCCGGACGCACCATTCGGCCCGGACCCCTTCCCGTCCCCCTCTCCGTCACTCTTTCCCGGTCCCTCGCCCCCGGTTCCTGTCGGGGCGGGGGACCGGGCGGCGGAGTAGCCTGGATGCGTACGGCTCCCGGTGAGCCGCTCGGGTCGGCCTGCGCATCGAAGGGGGCCGGTATCGCATGGACACCTTGGTCATGATCGTGGTCGTCCTCGCGATGATCGCGATCGCGGCGTTCGTCATCCATCTGCTCAACGCACGGCACCGGCATCAGCATCTGCGTCCGGCGCACTACGACCACGGTCTCGCCGGGTTCGACGAGGAGCCGGGCAGCGGGCCGGACAAGGGTCCTACTTCGCGTCCGAATAGCGCTCCACCACCGCCGTAGTGAACGGAAAACGCACCGGGGTCCCGCCGAAGGCGGTCCGCCCGGCCAGCTCACCGGCCGCCCGGATCGCCGCCACCACCGCCTCCGCCTCCTCGCGGGGACAGTGCACGATCACCTCGTCGTGCTGGAAGAAGACCAGCTCGGCGCGGAGGCCCGCGGAGCGGAGCGAGCCGCGCAGCGCGGCCAGGAGCAGCAGTGCCCAGTCGGCCGCGCTGCCCTGCACCACGAAATTGCGGGTGAAGCGGCCGCGCGCGCGGGCGTTCGTCGATGCGTACCCAGGAGTGAACCCGCCGTCTGCGGAGGGCGGGTCGGCGCTCTCCTGCGGGATGCCGGCCTCCTCGTACGCCCCGCTCCCGGCCGCCGGGGGACTGGTCCGGCCCAGCCACGTCCGTACGAGACGTCCCTCCTCGCCCGCCTTCGCGGCATCGTCGACATAGGCCACGGCCTGCGGGAATCTCCGGCGCAGGGCGGCCAGGTTCTTCAGGCCGTCGCCCGAGGTCTGGCCGTAGACCGCGCCGAGGAGCGCGAGCTTGGCGTGGTCCCGGTCGCCGTGGAACGCCCGGTCCGACAGGGCCGTGTACAGATCGCCGTCATGGCCCGCCACCTCCATCAGGCCGGGGTCGCGGGAGATCGCGGCGAGCACCCGGGGCTCCATCTGGTCGGCGTCCGCGACGACCAGGCGCCAGCCCTCGTCGGCGACGACCGCCTGCCGTATCACCTTGGGGATCTGCAGCGCCCCACCGCCGTTGGTCGTCCAGCGGCCGCTGACCGTGCCGCCCGGCAGGTACTCGGGGCGGAAGCGGCCGTCGCGCACCCAGTCCTGGAGCCAGCTCCAGCCGTGCGCCGTCCAGATCCGGTACAGCTTCTTGTACTGGACGAGGGGCTCCACCGCCGGGTGGTCCAGCTCCTCCAGCTCCCAGCGGCGGGTGGACTTCACCTTGATGCCGGCCTGCGCGAAGGCCTTCACCACGTCGGCGGGGAGGTCGGGGCGGACCCGTCTGCCGAAGGCGGCCGACACCTCGTCGGCCAGCTCGGCCAGTCTGCGGGGCTCGCCGCCGCCCGCGTAGCGCTCGCCGAGCAGATCGTGGAGGACGTCCCGGTGGACGTCGGCGCGCCAGGGCAGACCGGACCGGTTCATCTCGGCGGCGACCAGCATTCCGGCCGACTCGGCGGCCGTGAGCAGGCGCATTCTGCCGGGGTGCTCGGCGGCGTCGTGACGGCGGAGCTGGTCGGCGTAGACCTGGAGGAGGCCGTCGAAGGGCAGCCGGGTGCCGGACCGGGGTTCGAAGAGCGAGGACTGCGAGCCGGGCTCCGCGGAGCGGGGCGGGGGATCGGGCGGCACGGGGGCGTTGTGCAGGCGGGCGTGGGCGGCGGCCGCCGACCGGGGCTCGCCGAGGCGGCCCTCGTGGGCGAGCAGGAGGGATTCGGCGACCTCGATGTCGTAGCAGCGGCTCAGGGGGACGCCGGCCGCGAGCAGCCGCGGGTAGATCTCGGCGGTGGAGCGCCACACCCAGCGGGTGACGTCCGGGCGGGCGCGGACCGCCGCCACGAGGTCGGGCTCGGTGACGACTGGGGCGGCGGGCAGGCCGGAGGGAGTCAGCGGGGCCAGGAGGGCGCCGCCGGTCTCCGTCATGGCCAGAGCCCAACGTTCGGTCATGCCTTCGAGTCTGGCACCCGGTACTGACAACGCACGGCGGGCGGGCGGTGCGTGTCCCCCGGTCCGCGGGTGCCGGGGACGGCACCGGGACCGGGGGAGCGAAGAGCGTCAGGAATCGGATTCGGAGGTCCAGGTGCCCAGGGAGATCTCGGCGGTGATGCCGGGGCCGAAGCCGGCCATCAGGCCGCGGTGCCCCTCCAGGGCCGAGGCCTCGTCGAACATCCGGCCGAGGGCGTCGAGCACCACGGCGCTGGCTATGTTGCCGTACTCGGTGAGCGTGGCCCGGCTGAAGCGGAACGCCTCGGGCGGCACGTCCAGGAAGCGGCTCAGGTCGTCCAGGATGCGCGGGCCGCCCGCGTGGATGATGTAGAAGTCCATCTTGCCGGCGTTCCACTGGTGCTCCTCGGCGACCGCCTCCAGGGCCGGGGCGAGGGGTTCCATCGTGCCGGGCACCCGCTTGTCGAGCTGGAAGTGGAACCCGGTGGACCGGACCGCGTAGGAGATCCAGTCCTCGGTGTCCGGAATGACGAACGAGCCGTTGCGTTCCAGGCGTACCCCCGTGCCGCCGCTGCCGCGGAGCACGACGGCGGCTATGCCGTCGCCGAACAGCCCGTTGGACAGCAGCGATCCCACGCCGAGGTCGGTGGGCTGGTAGCAGAGCGAGCAGAACTCGCAGGCCACGATCAGCACATTGGCATCGGGGTAGGCCGTGCAGAAGTCGTGTGCCCGGTTGACGGCCGCGCCGCCCGCCGCGCAGCCGAGCTGGGCGATCGGCAGCTGCCGGGTCTCCGGCCGGAAGCCCATCTCGCCGATGAGCCACGCGGTCGCCGGCGGCATCATGAAGCCGGTGCAGGAGACATAGACGATCAAGTCGATCTGCCGCGGCTCCAGTTCGGCCTGGTCGAGCGCCCGGCGGACGACCTCCGGAACCCGGGCCTTGGTGTGCTCCTCGTACGTCACACTGCGGGCGTCGAACCCCGGGTGCTGCAGCACCTTGTCGATCGGCTGGATCAGATGCCGCTTCTGCACCCCGGTGTGTTCGATCAGACGAAGGACCAGGTCGATCTGCGGATGGTCGCCGTGCAGCCGTTCGGCCAGCTCAAGGGTTTCCTCGTTGGTGATGACGTACTCGGGAACCGCGATGGCCGGCTTGCAGAGAACCGCCATGGAACTCCTCCTAGCGGACTTGGTCCACACGGCCGGCCCGAGGGGTTCCGGGGCGTTCGCCTGCCGGAGACGGCCACTGCGGCTCCGTCGCGCGCGGCGTTGCGCGGACGGTGGAGCGCTGGTGGATTCCGGCGCCGGGTCAGGTACCCCTGGAACGGGCGCGGACGGGCCGACCTCGAAGACTGAGTTCCAGCCGTCTCATGGGCGGAACCAGGTTCCGCCACGGCTGGGTGGCCGTCGGATTCACGCTACGGCAGGCGGACCGGGGCCGCACGTCGAGCGCAGGGAGGCGCGCTTCGGGGCCGTACGCGGAGGGTGCGGGGCCCGGCGCGCGGCGGTTTTCGTGCCGGGGGTCTGCGGGGCGTCCGGCGCCCCGCGGACCCCCGGGTTGCCGCCGGCCAGGGGCCGGCGCATCATCGAGGGCGGCCCGGCGTCGGCCGCGGCCACGACGGGTGAGCCGTCCAGGACGGGCGGATCACCCGCGCTCCCCGGTCACCAGGTGACGGGCAGTTCCAGGGGATAGCGCCAGATCGACGTCTTGTTCCAGCGCACTTCCTCGGCCGGTGTCGCCAGCTTCAGGGCCGGGAAGCGCCTCAGCAGCGTTCCGATGGCGACCTCCAGCTCCGTGGCGGCGAGCGGGGCGCCGAGGCAGTGGTGCCCGCCCCATCCGAAGGTCATGTGGGACGTGCCCTGACGCTCCAGGTCCAGCTCGTCGGGGCGGTCGAACTTCCGGGCGTCGCGGTTGGCCGTCAGATAGGAGACGTGCACGATGTCCCCCTCCCGGATCCGCACCCCGCTCAGCTCCACGTCCTCAAGGGCGACGCGGGGGATGCCGACGCCCTTGCGGAAGGGGATGAAGCGCAGCAGCTCCTCGATGGCCTGCGGGAGCATCTCGGGGCGCTCGCGCACCATGGCGAGCTCGTCGGGCCTGGTGAGCAGTGTGTAGGCGATGTTCCCGATCTCGTACGTGGTGGTGTCCTGGCCGGTGATGAGCAGGACCATGGCCATGACGGTCAGTTCCTGGTCGTTGAGGATCTCGTCCCCGTCGCGCGCGGTGGCCAGTGCGCTGATCAGGTCGTCGCCCGGGTTGGCGCGCCGTTCGGCGGTCAACTCGTCGAAGTATGCGCGGAGTTCGGCCTTGGACCGGATCGCCGCGTCCTTGTTCTCGACCGTGGTGTCCATCATGGTCCGGGCGTGACCGCGCAGTTGTGCGCGGTCGGCCTCCGGGATGTCGAGGACCTCGCAGATGGTGGTCAGCGGCAGCGGGGCGGCCAGGTGCTCGAACAGGTCGGCCGGGGCGCCGTGCTCCTCCATGCGGTCCAGCAGCTCGTCGACCACGTGCTGCGTACGCACCCGCATGCGCTCCATGTGGCGGGGGGCGAAGCCCTTGGAGATCAGGCTGCGCAGCCGGCTGCTGCCCGGCGGGTCCATGACGTTGATCGCTTCGTCCTGGACGATCGGCTCAGGGGTCATGCGCGGGAAGTTCCGGCCGATGATGGCGCGGCGGCTGAAGCGCCGGTCGGTGGTCACCGTACGCACGTCGTCGTAGCCGGTGACGAGCCACGCCTCGCCGTCGCCGTGCGGGAGGCGGATGCGGGAGACGGGTTCTTCGGTCATCAAGTGCCTGAGCACCGGGTCGAATTCGAGGGCCTCGGCGTAGTCGAACGGGCAGTGCCGGGCGCCGGCGACTGGTTCCATGCGGAGCTCCAGAGGGGGATCTGACGGGTGGTTCATGGCAGGTGCGGGCTGGACGGGACATGGGTGCCCGGTCGCCCGCGGGGCCACGCGCCGGTCCGGGCCGATTGGTCCATATGCAGAACGGATTCGACGGTGCCGGTCGCTGGACCGGCGCAATGCGGTCCGGCGACCGGCACGGGGCCGGTGAATCCGCACGGGCCCGATGGCGTACGGCCGGTGCGGCCGGGGTCTCAGGTGTTCGGTACGACGTCGGTGGCGTCCACCGCGGGGCGCAGGGCGCGGGCGAGCTCGACGCCGTCGCCCACCGCCCAGAAGTGGGTGAAGAACAGGCGGGGGTCCTCCGAGAGATGGTGGTTGTGCAGTTCGACGAGCTTGATCCCACCGCGTCGCAGGGCCCGCAGCACGTGCGGGACCTCGTCGGCGCGCATGGCGCAGTCGCCGCTGAGCGCGGCCCGGCCGCCGCCCACCGGCTGGAAGTTGAACGCGCTGGTCGACCCCAGGCCGGGAGGCAGGATCAGATGGCCGTCCGCGATGGTCTCGCGGCGGACGAAGAGGATCTTGTAGAGCCCGTCCTCGATGGTGCCCTTGGTGCCGAGCGCCGCCTCCATGCCTGCCATGTCCAGGTCGACCGGGGCCGGGGGCAGCGGCGGCGCGGGCGGCGGGGTGCCGGTGCGGTCGAGGCCCGCACGCAGCCCACGGGCCAGGGCCACCGCGTCGTGTCCGTGTCCGTGGACGTGGGTCCACCAGAGGTCGGGGGTCTGGGCGAGCAGGTGCTTGTGGAGCGCGGCCTGCTCGATCCCGTGCGCCTGCCAGGCGTCGGTCACCCGCTGGAGCTCCTGTTCGGTGACCACCACGTCGCCCATGAGCATCGAGGTGCCGTCGGCGTAGCGGACGAAGGCCACATGCGTACCCAGCGCGAGCCCCGGGGTGACGACGACGCCGTCGGAGACCACGTGGAGATCCCGCCTGGGGAAGCCCGTGTGGTAGATCGTGTCGCGCAGCATGTTGCCGGGGCGGCCCAGCGCTTTCGCTACGTCCGCCCAGTCGTCGAGGCCGGTCGGCACCGGCCTGACCCGCTTTCCGTGCCCGTCCTCTCCGTGCCCGTCCTTCCCATGCCCCGCCCCGGTCGCCCCGGTGCGCAGCGCATGGGCGGGGACGGGGTTCGCCGCCGCCAGTACGGGCGCGAGGGCGGCGGCGGCAAGGAGCCGCCGTCGTGACGTGATCGCCCGTGCGCCGCCGTCCCGCTGTCGGTCTCCGGTCATCCTCTGATCGCCTCCATGGGTCGCCTGCTCGCCTTCATGGCGAGATGAAAGCATGCGAAATCGTGATGAAAGGATGAAAGCGGATACATCGTCAGCGGGTGCCTCTGGATGGACTAAACGCGTTGTCCGGCCGGGTCCCGGACCCGGTTCCTCAGCCCGTCCGCCGCGAGCGGCGCCGCACCGCGCGCGGCAGCACCGCCGCCCCCACCGCGACCAGCGCGCACACCCCCGCCGCACCGCCCATCAGCGCCCACGGCACCGACACCACGACCGGCGCCGACACCGAGGCCAGCGCGGCGGCCAGGCCCGCCAGGTGCACCGCGGTCACCGCCAGGCCGAGCAGCGCCCCGAGCCCGACCGCGAACAGGGTCTCCCCGGCCACCACCGCGAGGACCCGCGGCCGGGTGGCGCCGGCCAGCCGGAGCGCGGTCAGCTCCGAGGACCGTACGGACCCCGCCATCACCATCGTGTTGGCCAGCGCGATCAGGGTGTAGACCAGCGCGATGCCCAGGATCACGGCCAGGCCGGTCCGGGTCTGCGGACTCGTGCGGGGGTACGTCGCGGCCAGCCACTGCTCCGTCGTGCGCACCGTGCCGCCGGTCGCCCGCAGCCGCTCGGCGACCCGGTCGCGGTCGGCGCCCGGCGCGAGGCGTACGTCGATCCGGTCCACGGCTGCCGCCGGGGCGTTGGCCCGGGTCACATAGGCCCCGTTGTTCCCCGTGCCGAGCGTCAGCACCGCCACGATCCGCAAGGAGGCCGGCCGCCCGTCGCCGAGCCACACCCGTACCACCGAGCCGACCGTGTGCTGCTCCCACTCCTCGTTCACCACGATCGAGCCGTCGTCCAGATCCCCGGGGTCGCCCGCCACCACCGGCAGCCGCGCGACCCGCGCCAGGGCCTTCGCGTCGTCCACCGCGCGGGCCTCGGAGGTGATCAGCGCGGAGCCCTCCTCGCGCACATGGACGGCGGTCGGGGCGGAGGCGGACAGCGTGGCGCCGGGCACCGGACGGACCCTCAGTTCCTCACCCGTCACCACCAGATCGGCCCCGGTGCGCTCGCGCGCCTCCGCCGCCTTCGCGGCCGGGACCGTCATCGCGGAGCCGGCCACCGAACCCGCCAGCGCCACGGTGATCAGCACCGGAGCGGCCACCGCGGCCGTACGCCGCAGCGCCGCCGAGACATTCGCGGTCACCAGCATCCCGGTCGCGCCCGGCAGCCGGACCAGCCGGGCGAGCGGGCGCACGAGCAGCGGCGCGAGCAGGGCGACGGCGGTGATCAGGACCATCGGCCGGGTGATGTACGTCTTCCGCTTCAGCAGCGCGGACGGGTCGCCGACGAGGGACTTCGCCATCAGGAACGCGGCCGCCGCGAGCAGGACGAGACCCAGCAGCCGGCGGACCGGCGGGAGCACCCCCGTATCGGCATCGGCCTCGCGCAGCGCCTCGGCGGGGCCGGTCCTGCCCGCCCGCCGCGAGGCCGCCCAGACCCCCGCGAAGGCCACGGCCAGTCCGGCCCAGAAGGCGGCGTGGAGCGGCCAGGCGGCCGGCCGGACGGTGAACCAGGACGGCGCCATCCCCTCGTCGACGAGCACTCCGGCGAGCAGCGGCGCGCCCAGCCGGCCCAGGACGCACCCGGCGGCGGAGGCCAGGACGCCGACCACGGCGGCCTCCGTCAGCAGCAGCCGCCGCAGCTGGCCCGGGGTGGCGCCCGCCGTGCGCAGCAGCCCGAACTCGCGCCGCCGCAGCGCCACCGCGAAGGCGAACGTCGACGCGACGACGAAGACCGAGACGAAGGCGGTGAGCCCGCCCGCGGTGCCGAGCAGGACGTTCGCGCTCAGCAGCGCCTCGGCGTCCCGTTCGGTGGCCGGGTCGGCCCGGCGGCGGTCGTCCCCGGTGAGGACCAGGGCGCGGTCGCCGACCACCCGGCGCACCTCGGCGGCGGGCGCGTCCACACCCACGGCGTCGGGCGCGTGCCGGGCGCGTACGGCGTCCCCGCCGTCGTCCCGCGTCACCGGGCCGAGCCGCCGGAGCTCGTGCAGGAGTTCGATATCCACAGGGTGTGGATGAGCGAGCCTGCGGCTGACCTCCGCTGTGGACGGCCCGCGCCGCACCCGCACGGTCAGGGTGTCGTCGCCCATCACCACCACCGGCGACGCGGCGAAGCGCCGGGGCGCCCGGTCCGGGGCGTCGAGGGTCGAGGCGAGGCCGAGGCCCATGGTCGCGATCAGCCCCACGCCCAGCGCGAGCGCGACGAAGGTGCCGACGAGCACGGTCCAGCGGGTGCGCAGGGAGGCCAGGGCGACGGTCAGCACGACGCCTCCCGCGCACGGTCCGCGACGGACCCGGCGGCGGCCCGCTGCCCGGCGGCACCGCGCCCCTCCGCCATCCGGGCCGCGATCCGCTCGGCGCCGGGGCCGGTCAGGTCGTCCGCCACCCGTCCGTCGACCAGGAAGACCACCCGGTCCGCGTACGCCGCGGCCACCGGGTCGTGAGTGACCATCACGACCGTCTGCCCCTCCACGTCCACCAGTTCCCGCAGCATCTCCATCACCCCCCGGCCCGTCGCGGTGTCCAGCGCACCGGTCGGCTCGTCCCCGAAGAGCACCGCGGGACGGGTGATCAGCGCCCGCGCCAGGGCCACCCGCTGCTGCTGGCCCCCGGACAGTTCGCCGGGCCGGTGCCGCGCCCGGTCCGCGAGACCGACCCGGGCCAGGGCGTCCCGCACCTCGTTACGGGACGGGCGGCGCCCCGCGAGCCGCAGCGGCAGCGCGACGTTCTGGGCGGCGGTCAGCGAGGGAAGCAGGTTGAACGCCTGGAAGACGAAGCCGATCCGGTCCCGGCGCAGCAGCGTCAGCCGGCGCTCGCTCAGCCCGGTCAGCCCCACCCCGCCCACCTCGACGGTGCCGGACGTCGGCCGGTCGAGCCCGGCCGCGCAGTGCAGCAGCGTGGACTTGCCGGACCCGGACGGGCCCATGACGGCGGTGAAGGTACCGGCCCGGACGGTGAGGTCGATGCCGTCGAGGGCGTCTACACCGCCGTAGGAGCGGCGCACGGAGCGAAGCCGTACGGCGTCGGCGGCACCCGGGAACGTGACGGAAGCGCGGGAGGAGGTCATGCCCTCGATCGAAGCGTCTCCGCGCCCCGCGATCACGACCACCAGAGCCCGTCCACGGGGTGGGGCCAGCCCTACCCCGCCGCACCGCCCTGCCTACCCTGACCTCATGGAACCGGTGACCGACCAGGCATTCGCGGCAGCGCTCTACTCGGACGGCGACGCCGGTCTCGACACCGGGGCCTCCCTTCTCGCCGCCGACCCGACGGCCGACGCGGAACTGTTCCGGCGCGGCGAGGAGTTCGTCCGCCGGGCCTGGGAGCGCGGCTGGCAGCCCGCCGATGTCATACGCCTCGTCCGCCGCGAGCTCGACGAGCACGCGGCCGGCCTCGCCGCCGGGCTGATCGGCTCGGAGACCGCACGGTACGAGCGGCTCCCGCCGCGCTGGCGGTCCCAGCTCGACGCGCTCCCGGACGCCCCGCCCCGCAACCGCCCGGACCGCTTCTCCTACGCCGGTGCCGTCCTCGGCCTGTACCGGCTGCTGCTCCGGCTCCCCGCCGTCGAACCGGTCGGGCCCCCGCCCGGCGCCGCCCCGCACGGACTCCGGCTGCCGCCCGCGCACGACGAGCCCCGGATGCTGACCCGGATCCGCGCCCTGCTCGCCAAGGCGGAGGCGACCGGCTTCCCCGAGGAGGCCGAGGCCCTCACCACCAAGGCGCAGGAGCTGATGGCCCGGCACTCCATCGACGAGGCCCTGCTCGCCGCCCGTACCCACAGCAAGGAGGCGCCGGGGGCGTGCCGGATCGGGGTCGACGCGCCGTGCGAGACGGCGAAGGCGATCCTGCTCGACGCGGTCGCCGCCGCGAACCGCTGCCGTGCGGTGTGGAACAGCGACCTCGGCTTCTCCACGGTGGTCGGTTTCGAGCCGGACCTGGACGCCGTGGAACTGCTCTACACCTCCCTGCTGGTGCAGGGCACGGCGGCGATGACGAGGGCGGAGGCGGGCCAGCGGGCCGGCGGCCGCAAGCGGACCAAGACGTTCCGGCAGTCGTTCCTGATGGCGTACGCCCAGCGGCTGGGCAGCCGGCTCGCCGCCGACACCGCCCGTGTCACCGCCGAGGCCGGGGCCGGGACCGAGGGTGGGAGCGGTGCCGGACCGGCCGGATCCGGCAGTCCTGGGCTGCTCCCGGTGCTCGCCGCCCGCGACATGGCCGTCACGGACACCGCCGAGCGGATGTTCCCCGAGACCACGACCACCCGGGTCCGGGGCGCCACCGACCTGGACGGCTGGACCCATGGCACGGACGCGGCGGACCGGGCGCGGATGGGCGGGAGCGGTCCGGAGCTGCGCGGCGGACGCGGGAAGCGGTAGGCGCCGCCCTCGCGGACGCGGGAAGCGGTGGGTGCCGCCTCTGCGAGCCGATTTCCGACAACTCGGGCCAAACGGTAATTCCGGTTAGGCTCTGGGCATGAGCTGGCTCCGGGCGCTGAAGGGGACCGCGCGCTCGGGGCTGTCGATCGAGCGGCGCCGCCTCGAACCGCTCATCGCGATCCGGGGCGCGGCCGGTCTCGCCCTCGTCATCGGGATCAGCCTCGCGTTCTTCGGGCCCGTGGTCGCCGCGAGCTCCGCGTTCGGCGCGTTCCAGGCCGCCATCGCCACCTTCCAGCGCAGCTGGCGGCCCCGGCCCGTGCTCGCCCTGGTCTCCGGGGCGAGCCTCGCCGTGTCGACGTTCCTCGGCTATCTCACCGGCGCCCGGCTGCCGCTCTTCCTCGCCCTGCTGGTGCTCTGGACCTTCGTCGCGGGCCTGGCCTGGGCGGCCGGGCCGACAGCCGGCATCATCGCGGCGTCGAACGTGGCGATCATGCTGGTCACGGTCACCCTGCCCACCTCCGTCGCCAACTCGGCCGTGCACGCCGCGATGATCCTGTTCGGCGGAATCGTGCAGGCGGCGCTGATCGTCCTGTTCCCGGTACGCAGATGGGGCGCCCAGCGCGACGCGCTGGCCGACGCGCTGGCCGCCGAGGCCGACTACGCCCGCCGGCTGCGCCACGACCCGCTCGCCCCCTTCGACCCGGTGCCTCTGATGACGGCCCGCAGCGCGGCGGCGCTCACCCCGCGCCAGGCCCGCCGCCGGCCGCCCGAGCTGCAGGGCCCGCGCGGGGTCGCCGAACGGATCAGACCGGTGCTCGCCTCGCTCGCCGACCCCTCGCTGGGCGTGCCGTCCGAAGGGCCGGAGCGGGAACGGGTCCGCGAACTGCTCGCCGCCGCCGGATCGGTGCTCGACTCGGCCGCCCGCGCGATCCGGCACGGCGACCCGGTCGAACTCGCCCCGTCCGCGGTGGCCGTGCTGAAGACCCCGGACACCGGCACGCTCCTCACCGGCCCGCCGCTGCGCGCCGCCGACCGGCTCGGCGCACTGCTCTCCGACGTCATCGAGACGGCCGAGGGCGAAGGCACGAAGGAGCAGGACGCCAGGGCCGAGGAGGCCGCCGAGGCCATCAAGGCGCCCGCGGACGGTACCCCGGCCGCCCCGCACCGCCCCCGCCCCACCCTGCTGCGGCTGGTCCCCGTCGTCCTGAAGGCGATGCGCGCCGAACTGCGCCCGGGGTCACCGATCCTGCGGCACGCCGTCCGGGTCTCCGTCGTCGCGGCCGGCGGCTACCTCATCGGCACCGCGCTGCCGTTCGGGCACGGCTACTGGGCGCCGATGGCCGCCGTCATGGTGATGCGGCCGGAGTTCTCCCAGACGTACGCGCGGTCCGTGGCCCGGTTCGGCGGCACGATCGTCGGTGTCTCGCTCGCCACCGCGATCGTCCAGACCACCCACCCCGGTGTGACCCTGGCCGCGATGCTCTCCGTGCTCTGCGCCCTGCTGATGTATCTGCTGATGCGCACCGGGTACGTGGTCGGCCAGGCCTGCGTCTCGGCGTATGTCGTCTTCCTGCTCGGCATGGCGGGCGACAGCTGGTCGCAGACCGTGCTCGAACGGGTCGTCCTCACCCTCGCGGGCGGCCTCCTGGCGATGATCTCGTACGCCCTCTACCCGGCCTGGGAGACGCCGAGGCTCCGCGGCAGGCTCGGCGACTGGCTGAAGGCGGACGGGCGGTACGCCGCCTCGGTCGTCGACCAGTACGCCGAACCGGCCGCGCGCGGCCACGACGACGTGCGCTCCGCGCTGCTCGACACCCGCGAGGCCCGGGTCGCCTGGCAGGAGGCGCTGGCCACCGCCCAGCACGAACCGGTGCGCAACCGCGGCCTCTCCCGCGCCGCCGCCGACGACACCCAGCACGCGCTCGCCCAGCTCGGCCGGGCCGCGATGCTGCTGGAGGCCCATCTGCCGGGCGGCGGCGCCACCCCCGTACCGGACGCGGCGCGCCTGGCGGAGGCGCTGCGCCGGGCCACCGAGCAGGGGGCGAAGGCGGTGCGGGAGCGGCGGGTGCCGGACTGGACCGAGGTGCGCGAGGCGCTGGCGGAGTGGGACGCGCGGCAGCGCACCGACGAGGACGGGGCGGACCCCTTCGTACGGGAAGGGGCCCACCTCCTCCTCGAAGCCCTGGAGGAGTTCTCCCGGGGGCTGGACGGGAAGCCGGAACCGAAACCGGAGCCGGACTCGAACCCGCCCGGAGACCAGGCGGCCTGACGGGGCGTCCGGTCCACGTCAGGAGGTCGGCAGGCCCTCCAGGTCCGGCAGGCCGGACGGCAGCGCACCCGGCGCGGTCTTGGCCAGGGTGTCCCTGACCCCGCTGCCCCAGGACACCACGACCGTCCTGCCGTCATTGGACTCGACGGACCCCGTGGTGCGGTCGTCGCCGCCGTCGACGCACTTCAGCGCGAGCGTCACCCTGCCCGTGCCCTGTACCGTGCCCGTGCAGGCATGCTGCTCGGTGACGAGCACGGCCTTCCCCGACGACACCGACAGGACGACCGCCTTGCCGCCGGTCCTTCCCGCCCAACCGCCCTCCAGGTCGGCGGCGTTCGAGCCGGAACCGCTCCCGTCGCCACCGGGGGCCGGGGTGGTCCGCCCGGCGCCGGGGCCGCCGGCCGGTCCGTCGTTCTTCTCGCCGTCACTGCTGCAGCCGGTCAGTGCCACCGCGGTGAGGATTCCGGTGGCGATCACGGCACCGGTACGTGCGACTCCGTGCATCTGCAATTCCCCCTTGCCGACGAAAGACCGGGCCAAGTTATCAGCGTGAAACGTCGGGATGGGGAGCTCGAACGGGGGTAGACGGAGCCGAAACGCCGCCGGATACGTCTGTTCATGTGGAGGTCCGTACGGAGTAAAGCTGTAATCGCGAGAACACCCCGCGTGCACGTGCATCGGCCCATGCATCTGCCCATGCAGGGAAATTTGAACAGAGCTATGATCCGAGACAGTTGACACTTGCACCTTGCAACTCGGGGAGCGTCCTGTGCACCACGTGTACAACGGCATGGCGGCCACAGAGCTTCGCGGAGTCGTCTGGCAGAAGAGCAGACACAGCAACTCCCAGGGTTCCTGCGTGGAGTTCGCGAAACTGCCCGACGGGGATGTGGCGATGCGGAATTCGCGCCATCCCGACGGGCCGGCGCTGGTCTATACGCCGGCCGAGATAGAGGCGTTGCTGCTCGGGGTGAAGGACGGGGAGTTCGACCACCTCATAGCGGGCGGCTGAACGCACCCCACGGGCCGGTGTCCGGCCCGGACCGCCGGCCGCGGGCCCTCCCGCCCGGCATGGTCCAGGCGAGAGGTCTCGTCGAGGCCGGCCGCGTCACACGCCGTCGGAGAGCCGGAACAGCGCCCAGACCACCTTGCCGCGCGGTGCCGACAGCATGCCCGGGGTCTCCGGCTCCGGCGACGGGTGCCAGCCCCAGGAGTCGCTGAAGGACTCCACGAGGAAGAGACCGCGCCCGGACTCGGCGCAGTCCGGCGCCTCGGAGGCGACCGGGCTCTCCCGACTGGGGTCGCGCACGGCGCACACCAGGCGCGAGCTCCAGCGCATCAAGTGCAGCCGTACCGGCGGATCCTGGGGATCCGGCGCGATGCTGTCCGAGGGCAGGGCATGCCTCAGTGCGTTGGTGACGAGTTCGGAGACCACCAGTGCGACATCGTCGAAGCGCTCGGAAAGGCCCCATCCGTTCAGCGTCGCCCGGGTGAACCGCCGTGCTCCGCCCACCGCTTCGTACCGGGCGGGCAGGGTGCAGGTCGCCGATCCGGAGACGGCTGAGGGATCGATGGGGGGAAGCCCCTGCCGTAACGGCTCGAGCATCGTCGATCCATTCGTCCCCATGCGAGGCACTCCCGGGATTCGCGGCTGTATCAGTACTGCGGGGGGTACAGCGGCACAACACGAACGAGCACGCAGGTGCGCGAGCCCCATGGTTCCCAATGCGTTGGGCAGATGCAAGGGCAGATGCACGTGCACGCGCCTGACCTGTCCGAACCCGTGCCGGTTCTTGGTCATTTCTTCCCATGGGTATTTTCGCAGCTTTCTGGAAGGCTTCTCATTTCCGTAATCGAATGAGTACGGGCTGAAGCGTTTTGATGGCAGAATCCGGCACTTGGGGTTTCGGGGGGAGCCCCGGTGTCCAGGAAGCGATGGGGAGGACCGGGCCAGTGGCGGCAGGCGAGTCGAGTGGATCGGTGGTGCGGCGCATCCTGCTGGGCTCGCAGCTCAGGCGGCTGCGCGACTCGCGCGGCATCACCCGTGAGGCGGCCGGCTACTCCATCCGGGCTTCCGAATCGAAGATCAGCCGCATGGAGTTGGGACGGGTGAGCTTCAAGGCCAGGGACGTCGAGGACCTGCTCACGCTCTACGGAGTCACGGACGACGCGGAGCGGGACGCTCTGCTCGGCCTGGCCCGTGAAGCCAACGTGGCAGGCTGGTGGCACAGTTACGGAGACGTGCTGCCCGGCTGGTTCCAGACATATATCGGCCTGGAGGGCGCGGCGTCGCTCATCCGGGTGTACGAAGTCCAGTTCATCCACGGCCTGTTGCAGACCGAGGCCTACGCGCACGCGGTCGTCACCCGCGGCATGGGCGCCGCGCCCGCCGTCGAGATCGACCGCCGCGTGGCGCTGCGGCTGGAGCGCCAGAAGGCCCTCGTCTCCGAACGCGCCCCCCACTTCCATGCCGTACTGGACGAGGCGGCACTGCGCCGACCCTACGGTGACCGTGAAGTGATGCGTGGGCAATTGCGGCATCTGATCGAAATGTCTGAACAGCCCAACATCACTCTCCAGGTCATGCCCTTCAGTTTCGGTGGGCATGCCGGCGAGGGCGGTTCTTTTACGATGCTGCGATTCCCCGAATCCGATCTGTCGGACATTGTCTATTTGGAGCAGCTGACAAGTTCGCTCTATCTGGACAAGGCCGAGGACGTCGCCCAGTACGAAAAGGCCATGACGCGGCTGCACGAGGACAGCCCGGGGCCCGAGGAGAGCCGCGATCTGCTCCGTGGTCTGCTCCAACTCATCTGATTCGTCAGTACGATGACGGTTCGACGGAGTCTGCACCTGAGTTAAGGGATCGCATGTCCTTCTTCTACGAGCTGGCCGACCAATACATCGACGGTGAGTGGCGGACCGGTACCGGCTCGTGGGACATCATCGATTTCAACCCCTACAACGGGGAGAAACTCGCCGCGATCACCATCGCGACCGTGCAGGAGGTCGACCTGGCCTACCGCGCCGCCGAACGCGCCCAGCGCGCCTGGGCCACCACCGGACCGTACGAGCGCCGCGAAGTCCTGGACCGCGCGCTGCGGATCATCGGGGAACTGCACGACGACATAGTCGACGCGATCATCGACGAACTGGGTGGCACCCGGGTCAAGGCGGAGTACGAGGTCCGTGCCGCCGAGGAGTTCCTGCGCGACGCGATCCACCGGACGCTGCGCCCGCCGGGCAGCATCCTGCCCGCCCTGGCGGACGCCAAGGAGAACCGCCTCTACCGGCTGCCGGTCGGTGTCATCGGCGTGATCAGCCCCTTCAACTTCCCCTTCCTGGTGGCGATGAAGTCCGTCGCCCCCGCCCTCGCGCTGGGCAACGCGGTCGTCGTCAAGCCCAATCAGAACGCCCCCGTCGTCGGCGGCACACTGATCGCGAAGATCTTCGCGGACGCCGGGCTGCCCGCCGGGCTGCTCAATGTCGTGATCACCGATGTCGCCGAGATCGGGGACGCGTTCATCGAGCACCCCGTGCCCAAGGTGATCTCGTTCGCGGGCTCGGACCGGGCCGGCCGCCATGTCGGCGCGGTCGCCGCCGGGCACTTCAAGCGCACGGTCCTCGAACTCAGCGGCAACAGCGCCCTGGTGGTGCTGGAGGACGCGGACATCGACTACGCGGTCGACGCGGCCGTCTTCAGCCGCTTCGTGTACCAGGGGCAGGTCTGCATGGCCGCCAACCGCATCCTGGTGGACCGCCGCGTCGAGCGGGAGTTCACCGAGAGGTTCACCGCCAGGGTGGCCGCGCTCAGGACCGGTGACCCGCGCGACCCGGAGACCCTGATCGGCCCGGTCATCAACACCTTCCAGGCCGACGCGCTGACCGCCCTGGTCGACCAGGCGGTCGCCGAAGGGGCCACCGCGCTCGTCCGGGGCCGGACCCGCGGCAACCTCGTCGAGCCGACGGTGCTCGCCGGGCTCCCCGAGGACTCCCCGCTGCTGGCCCAGGAGATATTCGGCCCGGTGGCGCTGCTGGTGACCTTCGACGGCGAGGAGGAGGCCGTGCGGATCGCCAATGACACCCCGTACGGACTGAGCGGTGCCGTGCACACCCGCAGCACCGAACGCGGGGTGCGGTTCGCGCGGCGCGTGGTCAGCGGGATGTTCCACGTCAACGACTCCACCGTCCAGGACGATCCGCTGGTGGCCTTCGGCGGCGAGAAGTCCTCCGGGACCGGCCGGCTGAACGGCGAGGCGACCGTCGACGCCTTCACCACCCGGAAGTGGATCTCCATCCAGCACGGCCGGGCGGCCTTCCCCTTCTGACGACCTGCTTCCCGTTGCGGACAGCAGCTGACCGCAAGGGTCCGTAGCTTGGCCGGTGTCAGGAAGAACCGGCACGGATCATCAAGGCGGACACCATGGTCACTCACGTTCCCTCGGAAGCACCCGGCGACGAGCGCGGAATGTTCCTCTCCTTCATCGAGGCCCAGCGCGGTGCGATCCGGCGCTCCCTGATCGGGCTGACCGAGGAGCAGGCGGCGAGCCGCCCCAGCGCCAGTGAGCTCTCCCTCTCCGGACTGGCCAAGCATGTCGCCGAGTGCGAGCTGAACTGGCTGCGGATGGCCCAGCAGCGGTTGAACGAGGCCGTCCGCGACGAGAGCACCTGGGCGGACGGCTTCCGTCTCGTCGGCGACGAGACGGTGGAGCAGGTGCTGAAGTTCTGGGACGGCGTCGTGGCCGAGGAGGAGGAGTTCATCCGCTCGGTGCCCAGCCTGGACGACACCTTCCCGCTGCCGGACGCGCCCTGGTTCCCGAAGGACGGGCGGGTCTCGATGAGGTGGCTGCTGGCCCATCTCGTCGAGGAGATCGCCCGGCACGCCGGGCACGCCGACATCATCCGGGAGTCCCTGGACGGCCGGACCGCGTTCGAGCTGGTCGCCGAGGCGGGGGGCTACTCTGATCAAAGTTGAGCAGAAGGGCGGGTGAGATGTCCGCGATCCGGCTGCTGGTCCTCTGCGCCGTGCGCCAGCACGGCCGGGCGCACGGCTATCAGGTCCGCAACGACCTGGAGTACTGGGGCGCGCACGAGTGGTCCAACGCCAAGCCCGGGTCGGTCTATCACGCGCTGAAGCAGATGGCGAAGCAAGGGCTGCTGCTCGCCCACGAGACCGCCCCGAGCACGGCGGGCGGCCCGCCCCGTACCGAGTACGAGATCACCGCGCAGGGTGACGAGGAGTACTTCACGCTGCTGCGCGCGGCGCTGACCGCGTACGACCAGAGGCCGGACGTGCTGTCGGCGGCCCTCGGCGGCATCGTCGACCTGGAGCGGTCCGAGGCGGTCGCGCTGCTCAAGGAACGGGTCGCCGGTCTCGCGGCCTGGCGGGCCACGGTCACCGAACACTATGTGCCGGAGGCCGGGCCCGATTCGGTCGGCCACATCGGCGAGATCATGAACCTGTGGGTCCACTCGGCGGACGCCGGGGCCGAGTGGACGCGCGGGCTGATCGCCCGCATCGAGGGCGGGGCGTACACCTTCGCGGGGGAGGGCGAACCCTTCGTCGGCGTGCTCGCCGAGGGGCAGCGCAATCCGTACGCGACGGGGGTGGCGGACCCCGGCGACGAGGAGTGAGCGGGCGCCGGCCCTGCTCAGTGGTGGAAGGCCGTCGCCACCTGCCGGTCCTGGCTCATCGGGTGCGGCTGGCGGCGCAGGTCGGGCAGGATCAGCCCGATGTCCTCCAGCAGCAGCTCGGCGAGGTCCGACGAGAAGCCGTTGCGGCACACCACCCGGAGCACCGCCAGGTCCTGCCGGTTGGCCGGGAAGGTGTACGCGGGCACCCGCCAGCCCTGTTCGCGCAGTCGCAGCGACACGTCGAAGACGTCGTACGCCGTCACGTCCGGCCCGGTCGTCAGCGCGAAGACGGGCAGCTGGTCGCCCCGGGTGAGGAGCCGGAAGTCGCCGATCGCCTCGATCCGTCCGGCGAGCCCGCGGGCCACGTCCCGGGAGGCCTGCTGAACGGCCCGGTATCCATCCCGGCCCAGCCGCAGGAAGGTGTAGTACTGCGCGACCACCTGCGCGCCGGGCCGGGAGAAGTTCAGCGCGAAGGTCGGCATGTCGCCGCCCAGGTAGTTGACCCGGAACACCAGCTCCTCGGGCAGTTCGGCGGGCGAGCGCCACAGCACCCAGCCGACGCCCGGGTAGACCAGGCCGTACTTGTGCCCGGAGGTGTTGATGGAGGAGACCCTCGGCAGCCGGAAGTCCCACACCAGGTCCTCGTCCAGGAACGGCGCCACCATCGCTCCGGACGCGCCGTCGACGTGGACGGGGATGTCGAGACCGGTGCGCTCCTGGAGGGCGTCCAGCGCCGCGCACAGCTCCGCGACCGGCTCGTAGGAGCCGTCGAAGGTGGAGCCGAGGATGCCGACGACGCCGATGGTGTTCTCGTCGCAGAGGTCGGCCGCGGCCTGCGGGTCGAGGTGGAAGCGGTCGCCCTCCATCGGGACCGTCCTCGGCTCGACCTCCCAGAAGGTGCAGAACTTGTCCCAGCAGACCTGCACATTGATGCCCATGACCAGATTCGGCCGGGCGGTCGCCGGATAGCGGTCGCCGTTCCTGGCCGCCCAGCGGCGCTTCAGCGCCAGCCCCGCGAGCATGCAGGCCTCGCTGGACCCCGTCGTCGAACAGCCCACGACCGCCGAGGGGTCGGGGGCGTTCCAGAGGTCGGCGAGCATCGCCACGCAGCGCCGCTCCAGCTCGGCCGTGCGCGGGTACTCGTCCTTGTCGATCATGTTCTTGTCGCGGCACTCGCCCATCAGCACCCCGGCCTGCGGCTCCATCCAGGTGGTGACGAAGGTGGCGAGGTTGAGCCGTGAGTTGCCGTCGAGCATCAACTCGTCGTGGACCAGCCCGTACGCGGTCGCCGGCGGCATCGGCCCGTCGGGCAGCTTGTGCCGGGGCGGCGCCGACTCCATGCCGGCGGCCGGGTCGGCCTCCCCGTAGAACGGGTTGAGGGCGAGCCTGCGGTGGGCGTCGGAGGGTTTCGTGGTCCGGGGCGAACCCTTGTGGAGAGGCATCGGCGGACAGTCCTTCTGGGCTCTCGGCGGTGCTGTGCGACCCGCGGGGGTCCGGTCGGTGTGCGGTGCCGTCAGTTCCCGGCGGCGAGGCCGTCCTTGATGGCCCGGGTGAACTTCACGACCCGCTCGGCCTGGACCCGGGCGGCGGTCAGGGTCTGTTCGCCGACCGGGATGTCGCCCTGGCCGGCCACGTGCGAGGTGCCGTACGGGTTGCCGTCGACGAACTTCGACGGGTCCGTGTAGCCGGGGGCGACCAGGATGCCGCCGAAGTGGTGGACCGTGTTGTAGAGCGCGAGCAGTGTGGACTCCTGGCCGCCGTGGGCGGTGCTGGTGGAGGTGAAGCCGCTGTAGACCTTGTCCGCGAGGTGGCCCGCCTGCCAGAGGCCGCCGAGGGTGTCGAGGAACTGCTTGAGCTGGGAGGTGACGTTGCCGAACCGGGTCGGCGAACCGAGGATCACCGCGTCCGCCCAGATCATGTCGTCCGGCGAGGCCACGGCGATGTCGGCGGTGGCCTTCGCGTTGGCCGCCCAGGCCGGGTTGGAGTCGATGGCCGCCTGCGGGGCCAGCTCACCGGCCTTGCGCAGCCGCACCTCGGCGCCGGCCTTCTCGGCGTACTGCGCCATGGCCTTGGCGATCGTGGCGACGGTTCCGGTCGACGAGTAGTAGATGACGGCGACGTTGACGGGCGTGGGCATCGCGGAGACCTCCGACGGACCTGGCGGGACGAATCCATACGGATGCGACGATACGGAAGAGCCGGGCATCCGGCGCGCCGGGCGGGAGGCCCGGCTCACCTCAGCGGCGTACCGTCCTCGTGCAGCTGCATCTGCGGCCGCCCGGTCACCAGCAGCCAGGCGGGCAGCGAGGCGATGCACAGCATCGGGAGCACGGCCGCGTCGCCGACCAGCACCGCCGCGGTGAACAGGCTCAGCCAGCCCTGCCGGGTGATGGCCAGCAGGATCCCCAGTACCCCGCAGGTCACCGCGAGCGCCGCAGGCACCGCCGGGACGAGGGCGTGGGCGCAGAACCCCAGCGCGACCCCCGCGAAGACGGCGGGGAAGATCCGCCCGCCCCGGAAGCCGCAGCTCGCCGCGATCAGCAGCGCGGCCGTCTTCACCACGGCCATGACCGCGAACTGCCCGGCCGTCCAGCGGCTCGGGTCGGCGGCGAGCTCCTTCACCTCGTCGAGCCCCTTGAACAGGGTGAGATGGCCACCCAGGGCGCCCAGCAGGCCGAGCAGCAGCCCGCCCGCGGTCAGTGCCAGGACCGGGTGTTTCAGGGCCAGGAAGTACCGGTGCGCGTACGGGAACGCGTACACCGCCAGCAGTCCGAGCGCCGCCCCGGCGAGCGCGATGACGACGGAGGAGAGCAGATCGCCCCAGTGCGGGCGGGTGTAGGGCGGCAGCGACAGGTCGAAGCTGGGGTGGGCCAGCAGGGTCATGGTGAGCGCGCCCGCGGCACCCGCCGCGAGCGGGCCGAAGAGGCGGTCCCAGAGCGCGCCCGGTCCGGCGCGCGAGGTGAGGGTCTCGGTGAGGATCAGCGCGGCGGCGACCGGGGTGCCGAAGAGCGCCCCGATGGTGCCGGCCGCGGCGAGCGCGAGCCAGAGCTCCGCCGGTGTGCCCGGCAGGAAGCGGCGGCCGAGCCAGAAGGCCAGCGCGATGTTGGCGGCCGTGATCGGGTTCTCCGGACCGAGGCTGATCCCGCCCGCCAGGGTGAGGGCCGTGACGAGCAGCAGCCCCGGGACCACGCCCGGCGGCAGCGGCGGATCGACCAGCCCGGTGGTCGCCGGATCGGGGCCCGCGTGACCGGGCACCGCCCGGATGAGCAGACCGATCACCAGCCCGCTCGCGGTGAGCATCACGATCATCCACAGCGCGGAGTAGCGGCCTACGGAGAGCGCGTCGGGGAGCGTCTCCCAGAGCACGGCCTGGAGCCTCTCCGCGAGCAGGCTGACGCCGAGCAGGATGAGGGCGCAGAGGATCCCGACGGTCAGGGCGGGCACGATGACGGGCAGCAGCCGTCGTACGGGGGTGGATTCGGGAGCGGATCCGGCGAGGGCGGAGGATTCGGTGGCCACCGGATCACCATAACGGCGTAAAAGGTACATAACCCCTCGAATGGCGCTGGAGTGGCGGCCATTCGGGCTTGCACCTCACGTCACGTCAGGACCCAGGCTCGGGACGTACCCGATCGAGGAAGGGAGCGGGGGAGTCATGGAGTACCCCGTGGGACAGGTCGCCGGATTCGCCGGAGTCACGGTGCGCACCCTGCACCACTACGACGGCATCGGACTGCTCTCGCCCAGTGGGCGCAGCCGGTCCGGGCACCGCCGCTACGACGACGGCGACCTCGACCGGCTCCAGCAGGTCCTGTTCTACCGGGAGCTCGGCTTCCCGCTCGACGAGATCGCGGTACTGCTCGACGATCCGCGGGCGGACCCGCAGGAGCATCTGCGGCGCCAGCACCGGCTGCTGTCCGACCGGATCGCCGAGCTGCGAAGGATGGCCGACGCCGTCGAGACAGCCATGGAGGCACGGAAGATGGGCATCAACCTCACACCCGAGGAGAAGTTCGAGGTCTTCGGGGGCAAGGACCCCGAGGAGCACGCCGAGGAGGCCGAACGCCGCTGGGGCGGCACCGACGCGTACGCCGAGTCGCAGCGCCGGGCCGCCCGGTACACCAAGGACGACTGGAAGCGGATGCAGGCGGAGGTCGCCGAATGGGGCGCCGCCTACGACGCGCTGATGGAGGCCGGGGAGCCGGCCACCGGCGAGCGGGCGATGGAGCTGGCCGAGGCCCACCGGCTCCACATCGGCAAGTGGTTCTACGAGTGCTCCGCCGAGATGCACCGGGGGCTCGGCGAGATGTACGTGTCCGACGAGCGGTTCCGCGCCTTCTACGACTCGATGCGGCCGGGCCTGGCCGAGCATCTGCGGGACGCGATCGACGCCAACGCCCGGCGCCTGGCGTGAGTGCCGCGGGGGTGGGGGTGCCGGGCGGGCGCCCCACCCCCGCGGCTGTGCCCGCTCAGCCGCGGCTGATCGCGGCCGCGGTGCCGTACGCGCACACCTCCGTGCCCACGTCGGCCGCCTCGGTCACGTCGAAGCGCATCATCAGCACCGCGTTGGCGCCCCGGGCCTTCGCCTGCTCGATGAGCCGCTCCATCGCCTGGTTACGGGTCTCGACGAGGGTCTTGGTCAGCCCTTTCGGCTCGCCGCCGATCATGGACTTCAGCCCGGCGCCGATCCGGCGGCCCGGATGGCGGACGGGGTCTCCCCTGTTCGAGCGCAGCCGAGAGCTTGGGGAAGGACCGTGAGGCCGAAGACCTCTCCGATCACCCGGGTCACCTGGTAGCCCGGTACGTCGTTCGTGGTGACGACCAGGACGTCCGACCGTTCCGTCTGTCCGCCGCCGTAATCCTCGATGCCCATCGCGTGGCACCTCCTGGGGACAGCTTTGTCCCGGTTGATCCGGAGTGCATCCCCGGCCGGCCCGGTGTGCTTCCTCGCGGGGGCCATCTGGAACCCGGGGGTGTCATCCTGCGTTGATAGCTTTGGGCGGCCACGCAGCCGCCATCGATCGATCCAGGAGCCCCGGACCCTTGAATACGCTTGCGCTCGGCCCGAGCTGGCTGGACCCGGACTATCTGATCAACACCTTCGGACTTCCCGGCGTCCTCCTCATCGTGTTCGCCGAGTCCGGACTGCTGATCGGCTTCTTCCTCCCCGGCGACTCGCTCCTGTTCACCACGGGTCTGCTGGTGACCACGAAGCAGCTGGACACCCCGCTCTGGCTGGTCTGCCTCCTGGTGGCACTGGCGGCGATCATCGGTGACCAGGTGGGCTATCTCTTCGGCCGCAAGGTCGGCCCCTCGCTCTTCAAGCGCCCGGACTCCCGCCTCTTCAAGCAGGAGAACGTCGAGAAGGCGCACGAATTCTTCGAGAAGTACGGCCCGAAGTCGCTGATCCTGGCCCGCTTCGTGCCCGTGGTGCGTACGTTCACCCCGATCATCGCCGGTGTGAGCCGGATGAACTACCGCTCGTTCATCGTGTTCAACATCATCGGCGGAGTGCTCTGGGGCGTCGGCGTCACGCTGCTCGGCTCGGCCCTCGGCAAGATCGACTTCGTCCACCAGAACATCGAGGCGATGCTCATCCTGATCGTGCTCATCTCGGTGGTGCCGATCGCGATCGAGTTCCTGCGGGCCCGCTCCAAGTCGAAGAAGGAAGCGGCGGCCGGCGGCGAGGGCCCCGGCCCGTCCGCCGGGGGCGGCCCGTCCTCGGGCCAGCGCGGCCGGCACGCCAAGCGCTGACGTACGCCCCGCCCGCCGAGGAGCTCAGAAGCCGCGCGTCCGTTTGGCCGCGCGGCGGTTGGCCCCGCCGACCGCTCCCGGCACCCGCATGAACAGCCGGGAGATCTCGCTCCCCAGATTCACCCCGATCGCGATGGCCAGCGCCGTGGCCACCGCGGTCGACAGCGAGGCGAGCCCGGCGTTCACCCGCCCCTGCGCCACGGCGAGCAGACCGAAGTACGTGGCCGAACCGGGCAGCAGCGGGCCGATCGCCGCCGTGATGAACGGCAGCGACGAGGTGTACCGGTAGCGCGAGAGCAACTGCCCGAACAGGCCCACCAGACCGGCCGCCGTCGCCGTCGCCGCCACCGCCGAGATATGGCCGGTGCGGGCCATCGCCCCGTAGATCACCCAGGCCACACCGCCGTTGAGAGTCACCACCAGCACCGTGGACCGGTCCTGCTGGAGCAGGATCGCGAAGGCGAAACAGAGCGCCATCGACGCCAGGATCTGCACCACCGGCCGGTCATGGGCGATGAACCTGGCCTCGGGGTTCAGCTGGGCGCCCAGCTGGAGCCCCAGATACAGCACCAGCAGCACACCGACGACGATGCCGATGAACAAGTACATGACTTCGAGCAGCCGCGCGGCCGCGGTGATGTAGAAACCGGTCAGCCCGTCCTGCACACCCGCCACCAGGGCCCGCCCCGGCAGCAGCGCGAACAGCCCACCGGTGATGACCGCGGCCGGCCGTACGTCCGACCAGTGGGTGAGGGTCAGCGCCACCCCCAGCGCGGCCGGCGGCATCGCCGCCACCACGAACTGGTAGAACTCCGGCAGCCCCCGCCCGGCACACAGCCAGGCGAGCCGGTCGCCGAGCATCGCGCCGACCGCCGCCACCAGGAACACCAGCGGACCACCGCCGAGCAGCACCGAAGCCGCCCCCGCGAGACCGCCGGCGGCCAGCGTCAGCACCCAGCCGGAGTACGGATGCCGGTTGCGCCGGATCTCCGCCAGCCGCCGGTAGGCCTCCTCCAGCGAGACCTCGACGTCCTCGGTGGTGATGTCGTCGATCAGCCGGAAGACGGCGGCCAGCCGGGTGTAGTCGGTGGCGCGGCGGCGTACGGTACGGCTCGCCGTCACCGGGTCGTCGACCAGCGACGGCTGGTGCGAGATCGACAGCAGGGTGAAGGTGACCGTGGGCTCGCAACGGTCCAGTCCGTAGCTGCGGGTCACCGCGAACATGGCCGCCTCGACGTCCTCGGCGCCCTCGCCGCCCGCCAGCAGCAACTCGCCGATGCGCAGCGTCAGGTCGAGCACGCGCGGCACCGCGGGCCCCGTCTCGTCGGGCTTCTGCACCGTCTCGGGCGCCGGGCGCTCGGCGACCGGCATCCGCAGCATCGTGCGCATCCGGTCCTGCCAGGGCGCCTCCTTGGTCAGCCGGATCATCGGGCTGCCGTGGGCCGGAGTGAAGGCGGGCGGCGAGTGCTGGGCGCTGTAGGTGCGTGGCGGGGCGAAGGCGGAACCGATCGTGTCCGAACCCGAACCCGCTCCCGGGGCGGAACCCGGGGCGGAACCGGAAGCGGAACCCGCTGCGGACCCCTGGGGCTCGGCCGCCAGACCTGCCGGAATGGCGAATTCCGACGTCGGCTGGTCGTCCTCGGAGGCGGACGCGCGCCGCCCCACCCCGGCCGGCGGGACGAAGGCGCTGCGCGCCTCGTCGGACTGGGGCTTCTGGTCCTCGGGACCGCCCTGTTCCGCCACCACTTGATCTCGCTCCTCGTCGGCTGCGCCTTTGTGCCCAGTATGGCCACGGGCCGGGGCGGGGACGAGGGAGGGCCGCCCGTGGACGACAGGAGGCCGGTGCGCGGACCGGCGGGGCATACGGAACGGGCGGCACCCCTCGGAAGGAGTACCGCCCGTTACCTGCCCGGAACCGTGGAAACGGAACCGGGTCACGACCCTCGGGTCAGTGCGCGCCGCCCTGCGCCTCAAGGCGCTTGTAGGAGGCCTCGATCTCGGCCTCGGCCTCGGCGCGGCCGACCCAGTCGGCGCCCTCGACGGACTTGCCCGGCTCCAGGTCCTTGTAGACCTCGAAGAAGTGCTGGATCTCCAGGCGGTCGAACTCCGACACGTGGTGGATGTCGCGCAGGTGCTCCACCCGGGGGTCGGAGGCCGGCACGCACAGCAGCTTGTCGTCGCCGCCGGCCTCGTCCGTCATCCGGAACATGCCGATGGCGCGGCACTTGATGAGGCAGCCGGGGAAGGTCGGCTCCTCCAGGATGACCAGCGCGTCCAGCGGGTCGCCGTCCTCGCCGAGGGTGTTCTCGACGAAGCCGTAGTCCGCCGGGTAGCTGGTCGAGGTGAAGAGTCGACGGTCCAGACGGATCCGACCGGTCTCGTGGTCCACCTCGTACTTGTTCCGCGAACCCTTCGGGATCTCGATAACGACGTCGAACTCCACGGGTGGCTCCTCCATGATCAACACATACGACTGGTGATTAAGTGTCCCCCACGCAGATGTGTGCTCGCGAAAGGGGCTGGTCAACGGTGGACGAGCCGGTGAAGAGACCGTCGGTCAACCCGCTGGACAAACTGAGCCGGCTCACCCCTCGGGCCGCCGTGATCAGGTTGAAGGGACTGAACGACCGGCAGTTCACCGCCGTCTCCGCCGGCCTCGGCCTGGCGCTCGCAGCCGGCGTCGTCCTTGCCGCCGGACCCTGGGACTCGGGTCAGCGTAAGGCCGAGGCGGACCTCGCCGCCGCCAGGGACCGCACAGGTGGCGCACATCACGAGCCCGCCGCGCCGGCCGGACCTTCCCCCGCACCCAGCGCCCCGGCCGTCCTCGCGCCCCTCTCCGCCGCCGTCGACAACTCCGCCCCCGACGCCCGCTCCGCCCCGGACGGCGCAGCCGCCGCGCTCCGCTCCGCCCTCGGCCCGCTGCTGAAGGACCCCGCCCTGGGCAAGCGGCGCACCGCCGTCGTGATCGACACCGCCGGCGGCGAGCGGCTGTACGGCCAGGGCACCGACACCCCCATGACGCCCGCCTCCACCGTCAAGATCGCCACCACGGCCGCCGCCCTGAGCGCCCTCGGCCCCGAGTACCGCATCGCCACGACCGTCCGGGCTTCCGCCGACTCCCGCAGCATCGTCCTGACCGGCGGCGGCGACCCCACCCTCGACAAGGCCGCCCTGCGCGGGCTGGCCACCGACACCGCCCGCGCCCTCAAGGACCGCGGCGTCGACAAGGTCCGCCTCGCGTACGACACCTCCCGCTACTCCGGCCCCGCCCGGCACCCGATCGGCCCCAACGAGAACATCGCGCCCGTCAGCGCCCTGATGACCGACGAGGGCAGGCTCGACAGCACCGACAGCGGCCCCGCCCCGCGCAGCGACGACCCGGCCGGCGACACCGCCCGCACCTTCGCGAGGTTCCTCCACGGCGCGGGCATCGCCACCGGGTCCGGCCCGAAGCCCGGCCGCCCGGCCGCCGGGTCCGAGAAGGTCGCCGAACACCGCTCGGCCCCGCTCTCCGCCCTGGTCGAACGCGCCCTGACCAACAGCGACAACGACATCGCCGAGGCACTCGCCCGGCAGACCGCCCTCGCCGCGGGCGAACCGGCCGACTTCGACGGCGGCCGACGGGCCGTCACCGCACAGCTCAAGAAGCTCGGCCTGCCGCTGAAGGGCGCCGACCTCGCTGACGGCAGCGGACTGAACCGCAAGGACAAGGTCACCGCCGGACTGCTGGCCGGCCTCCTCGCCCGCGCGGCCGACCCGGACCACCCCGAACTGCGCCCCGTCCTCACCGGCCTGCCCGTGGCCGGTTTCAGCGGCACGCTCAGCGACCGCTACACCGGCAGGTCCGCGGGCACCGGCCTGATCCGCGCCAAGACCGGCACCCTCACCGGCGTGAACACCCTCGCGGGAACGGTCGTCGACCGGCAGGGCCGCCTGCTCGCCTTCGCCTTCCTGGCGTCCGGCACCACCTCCCCCTCCGGTGCCCAGTCCGCCCTCGACCGCCTCGCCACAGCGCTGAGGGCCGCCCCGTGACCCCGGCGGGCGCGCGACGCCGGCCACGGCACCCCGCCGCGCCGTCGGAACACCCGCACACACCCCGTGCGCGAGCGCTCCCCGGCCATGCGACGCACCGCATCCGACGCCGCGCGCCGATCCGCCGGGAACCACGCCACAGCCCTCTCCTCCCGCCCCCACCGAGCCGGTCAACACCACACCGCGGACGGACCCGAGCACGTACGGTTGACGCATGACGAGCATCGGTGGTGCCGAGATGGTCGACTGGAATCTCGCGGTCGCGACCGCGACCCGACTTGTGCGGCCGGGGCCGGAGATCAGCCGCGAGGAGGCCCGCGAGGTCGTCGCGGAGCTGCGCCGGCATGCCAAGGCCTCGGAGGAGCACGTCCGCGCCTTCACCCGGATGATCCCGGAGGGGGCCCACCCCGAGGACACCCCGGTCCTGGTCGTGGACCGGGCCGGCTGGATCAAGGCCAATGTCGCGGGCTTCCGCGAACTGCTCCGCCCGCTGCTCGGCAAGATGCAGGACCGGCGCCCGGGCGGCCCCGGCGGCGCGGTGCTCGGCGCGGTCGGCGGCAAGGTGACCGGCGTCGAGGTCGGGATGCTCCTGTCGTTCCTGGCCTCCCGCGTCCTCGGCCAGTACGAGACGTTCGCCCCGGCCACCCGCGAACTCCCGGCCTCGGCCGACGGCGGCGGCCGGCTGCTGCTCGTCGCCCCGAACATCGTGCACGTCGAGCGCGAACTGGACGTCGACCCGCACGACTTCCGGCTCTGGGTCGCGCTCCACGAGGAGACCCACCGCACCCAGTTCACCGGGGTGCCCTGGCTACGGGACCACCTTCAGGGCGAGATCCAGTCATTCCTTGAGGAGACCGACGTCGACCCGGTGACCGTGCTGGAGCGGCTCCGCGAGGCGGCCCAGTCCCTGGCCGGGGGCCGCCCCGAGGGCGAGGACGGCGAGGACGGCGGCCGCAGCCTCGTCGAACTCGTCCAGACACCCGCCCAGCGCGAGATCCTCAGCCGGCTCACCGCCGTGATGTCCCTGCTCGAAGGCCACGCCGACTACGTGATGGACGGCGTCGGCCCCGAGGTCGTCTCCTCCGTCGGCGAGATCCGGGAGAAGTTCCAGCAGCGCAGGGCGCGCGGCGCCGGCCGCCTCGACCAGGCGCTGCGCAAGCTCCTCGGCCTCGACGCGAAACTGCGCCAGTACCGCGACGGCGAGCGATTCGTCCGGGCCGTGGTCGACGAGGTCGGCATGGACGGCTTCAACCGGGTCTGGACCTCGCCGAACACCCTGCCCACCAAGGCGGAGATCGCGAAGCCCGCGGACTGGATCGCGAGGGTGCACCGTAAGGCAGAGTCCTGACCGCGACCGGTCCGACGGTGGGCGACAGGAAGAAAACGCGCCGGTAATCACCCATCCGAGGGACCGTAGGGGCATGGGAAGGCGTGCAATGCTCGATGAACGGCTTGCCTCTGTCACCATCGACGCACTCTGAGTGACGGCACACGTCCTGTCCGGCACTTCGAGGCACCTCACCGAACTCCACGAAGGGCACCGGACATGGGTCCCCATCCTGCGGTCGCGGCGATACGCCTGGCGGTCCGCCGCGTACTCCACGACGTACTCACCGAACACACCCGAAGCGCCGAACACACCCGGCGCACCCCGCACCCCGAGTTCGCCGAAGCCGGTGCGGGCAGGCAGCGCGCCGCACTCCCCGAGCGCCCCGGCACCCCGCTGGTGCTGGTGGCATGCTCCGGCGGCGCCGACTCCATGGCCCTCGCCTCCGCCCTCGCCTTCGAGGCCCGCAAACTCGACGTCCGGGCCGGCGGGATCACCGTCGACCACGGCCTCCAGGACGGCTCCGACGACCGGGCCGCCGAGGTCGTCGACCGCCTCACCGACATGCGTCTCGACCCGGTCGAGGCCGTCGCCGTGCAGGTCGGCCACGAAGGCGGGCCCGAAGCCGCGGCCCGGGACGCCCGCTACGCCGCCCTGGACGCCGCGGCCGAGCGGCACGGCGCCGCCGCCGTCCTGCTCGGACACACCCGCGACGACCAGGCCGAGACGGTCCTGCTCGGCCTCGCCCGCGGCTCCGGCATCCGCTCGCTCTCCGGCATGGCCGCCGCGTCCGGACCGGCCGGCCGCTACCGCCGCCCCTTCCTCCAGCTCGACCGGCAGACCGCCCGCAAGGCCTGCCTCGTCCAGTCCCTGCCCGTCTGGGACGACCCGCACAACATCGACCCCGCCTACACCCGCTCCCGGCTGCGCCACGAGGGCCTGCCCGCCCTGGAGAAGGCGCTGGGCAAAGGGGTCGTCGAGGCCCTGGCCCGTACCGCCCAGCTCTCCCGCGACGACGCCGACGCACTGGACACCTGGGCCGCCGAGGCCGACCGCACCGTGCGGGACGACGCGGGCCGTCTGGAGTGCGCCAAGCTGTACGCGCTGCCGCCCGCCGTGCGCCGCCGGGTCCTGCGCCGGGCCGCCATGGAGGCGGGTTCCCCGGCCGGTTCGCTCTTCGCCCGGCACATCGAGGAAGTCGACCGTCTGATCACCGGCTGGCGCGGCCAGCGCGCCATCAACCTGCCCGGTCGCGTCGAAGCCATGCGGCAGGGTGGCAGACTGGTCATTCGGCAGAGCTGAAGCACAAGCGGCTGACATGCAGGCGAGCGGCCGCGCAGGTGCGGGGCAACACCCCGGACCCGGCAGGCAGAGAAAGAGACGCGGGTGAACGAGAAGGACATGGGCACCGACCTTCAGTCGGTGCTCCTCACCAAGGAAGAGATCGACGCGAAGCTCGTCGAGCTGGCCGCGAAGATCGACGCGGAGTACGCGGGCAAGGACCTGCTCATCGTCGGCGTCCTCAAGGGCGCAGTGATGGTGATGGCGGACCTGGCGCGCGCGCTGTCCACCCCCGTCACCATGGACTGGATGGCCGTCTCGTCGTACGGCGCGGGCACCCAGTCCTCCGGAGTGGTCCGGATCCTCAAGGACCTGGACACCGACATCAAGGGCAAGCACGTCCTGATCGTCGAGGACATCATCGACTCGGGCCTGACCCTGTCGTGGCTGATGTCGAACCTCGGCTCGCGCGAGCCCGCCTCCCTGGAGATCTGCACCCTGCTGCGCAAGCCGGACGCGGCCAAGGTCGCGCTCGACTGCAAGTGGGTCGGTTTCGACATCCCCAACGAATTCGTCGTCGGTTACGGGCTCGACTACGCCGAGAAGTACCGCAACCTCCCCTTCGTCGGCACGCTGGCCCCGCACGTCTACGGGGGCTGACCTCCTACCGGAGCCCTTCGCCCGGACCCGGGGTGCCCGGACCGGCCGGAGCGGGCGGCGGGAACCTTTCACGGGATTCCCGCCGTTGAGTCTTCGAAGGCGGGTTTTGACAGACGTCCCCGGCGGTCGCAGGTGACAATGCTGGGGTACCGTCCGAAGAACAGTCTTTTCTCACAGCAGCATTTACCTACGGGCAGGAGGGACGGGGCGGATTCGCCCCGTATGGATGGACGTGAAGCGATACTTCCGTGGGCCGGTCATGTGGATCGTGCTGGCCGTCCTCGCCGTGGTCGTGTTGATGACAGTCGTCGGCTCGTCGGGCGGCTACAAATCGGTGGACACCGGCAAGGTGATCCAGGCGATCAGCAAGGACCAGGTGGCGCAGGCCAAGCTGACCACCGGTGACGACCAGATCATCAAGATCGAATTGAAGAAGGGCCAGGAGCTCTCGGGCGAGTCCGGCACCAAGTTCCAGGCGAGCTACATCGGCGACCAGGGTGTCCAGCTGGCCGACACGCTGCAGCAGAAGTTCGAGAGCGGCAAGATCGACAAGGGCTACACGGTCTCGCCGTCCAAGCAGTCCCCGTTCATTTCGATCCTCCTCTCCCTGCTGCCCTTCGTCCTGATCGTGGTCGTCTTCCTGTTCCTGATGAATCAGATGCAGGGCGGCGGCTCCCGGGTCATGCAGTTCGGGAAGTCCAAGGCCAAGCTGATCACCAAGGACACGCCGAAGACGACGTTCGCCGATGTGGCGGGGTCGGACGAGGCCGTCGAGGAGCTCCAGGAGATCAAGGAGTTCCTCCAGGAGCCGGCGAAGTTCCAGGCCGTCGGCGCCAAGATTCCCAAGGGCGTCCTGCTGTACGGGCCTCCCGGTACCGGCAAGACGCTGCTCGCACGCGCCGTCGCCGGCGAGGCGGGCGTCCCGTTCTACTCGATCTCCGGTTCCGACTTCGTCGAGATGTTCGTCGGTGTCGGTGCCAGCCGGGTCCGTGACCTCTTCGAGCAGGCCAAGGCGAACGCCCCGGCGATCGTCTTCGTCGACGAGATCGACGCCGTCGGCCGGCACCGCGGCGCCGGAATGGGCGGCGGGCACGACGAGCGCGAGCAGACGCTGAACCAGCTGCTCGTCGAGATGGACGGCTTCGACGTGAAGGGCGGCGTCATCCTGATCGCCGCCACGAACCGGCCGGACATCCTCGACCCGGCGCTGCTGCGTCCGGGCCGCTTCGACCGGCAGATCGCGGTCGACCGGCCGGACATGCAGGGCCGGCTGGAGATCCTCAAGGTGCACCAGAAGGGCAAGCCGGTCGCGAAGGACGTCGATCTCGGCGCCGTCGCCCGTCGTACGCCCGGCTTCACCGGTGCCGACCTGTCGAACGTGCTGAACGAAGCGGCGCTCCTCACGGCGCGCAGCAATCTGAAGCTGATCGACAACAAGATGCTCGACGAGGCCATCGACCGCGTCGTGGCGGGCCCGCAGAAGCGGACCCGGATCATGTCCGAGAAGGAGAAGAAGATCACCGCGTACCACGAGGGCGGACACGCCCTGGTCGCGGCGGCTTCCCCCCAGGCGGACCCGGTCCACAAGATCACGATCCTCTCCCGCGGCCGCGCCCTCGGTTACACGATGGTGCTCCCGGAGGAGGACAAGTACTCCACGACGCGCAACGAGATGCTCGACCAGCTGGCCTACATGCTGGGCGGGCGCGCGGCCGAGGAGCTGGTCTTCCACGACCCGACCACCGGTGCCGCGAACGACATCGAGAAGGCCACCGCAACGGCCCGCGCGATGGTCACGCAGTACGGCATGACGGAGCGGCTCGGCGCGATCAAGTTCGGCGGCGACAACACTGAGCCCTTCGTGGGCCGGGAGATGGGCCACCAGCGCGACTACTCGGAAGAGGTCGCGGCGCTCGTCGACGAAGAGGTCAAGAAGCTCATCGAGACCGCCCACAACGACGCGTGGGAGATCCTCGTCGAGAACCGCGACGTGCTGGACAACCTCGTTCTCCAGCTCCTGGAGAAGGAGACGCTCGGCAAGGAGGAGATCGCCGAGATCTTCGCCCCGATCGTGAAGCGTCCGGCCCGTCCGGCATGGACGGGTTCCGCGCGGCGTACGCCGTCGACGCGGCCGCCGGTGCTCTCGCCGAAGGAGCTCGCCCTCACCAACGGCGCCACCACGGCGAACGGAACGGCCGTCCCCACGGACACCGTCCCGGCCACCGAGGTCGTCCCGGAGGACCACCCCGAGAGCTGAGGTCCCGTTCCCCGGTGTGGCCCCTTTCACGGGAGTCCCACCGGGCCCGGAATGGAAGCCGCGCCCTCACAGGTTCTAGCCTGTGGGGGCGCGGCTTTTACGTACGCCCGTGCGGAGGTATGCGCGGGTGACAGCTCAGAGGAACGAGGCACAGATGACCGACCCGGTGACGCTGGACGGCCAGGGTTCGATCGGCGAGTTCGACGAGAAGAGGGCCGAGGCAGCCGTCCGCGAACTCCTCATCGCGGTGGGCGAGGACCCGGACCGCGAGGGGCTGCGCGAGACGCCGGGGCGGGTGGCACGGGCGTACAAGGAGATATTCGCGGGGCTCCACCAGGAGCCCGAGGACGTCCTCACGACCACGTTCGACCTCGGTCACGACGAGATGGTGCTGGTCAAGGACATCGAAGTGTTCAGTACCTGTGAACACCATCTGGTGCCGTTCCGGGGCGTCGCGCATGTCGGGTACATCCCGGCCACCAGCGGAAAGATCACCGGCCTCTCCAAGCTGGCCCGGCTGGTCGATGTCTACGCCCGGCGCCCGCAGGTCCAGGAGCGGCTCACCACGCAGATCGCCGAGTCACTGATGGAGATCCTTGAGCCGCGCGGGGTCATCGTCGTCGTCGAGTGCGAGCACATGTGCATGTCGATGCGGGGCATCCGCAAGCCCGGGGCGAAGACGCTGACCTCGGCGGTGCGCGGACAGCTCCGCGACCCCGCGACACGTGCCGAGGCCATGAGCCTGATCATGGCGCGCTGACGAACTCCTGCGCAGTCGCGCGACAAGAGCTCGGAGGCCCTGGGCCGTCCGCCGGACAGCCCTACGCGGCCGCCGAGCTCTTGTCGTTGTCCTCGTCGTCCGGGAGCTTGCAGATGCGTTCCAGCCAGAGGGCGGCGGCGATCACCGCGATGCCGGCCAGGACCGCGAAGCCCGCGTAGATCGCCTGGTCGCGGCGGGCCGGGATGTCGAGGGAGCCGAGCAGGAAGACGCCGATGCCGCCGTACATGCCGGAGACCAGGGAGACGACCAGGGCGCTGGCCTGGCCGAAGACGACCGCCCGGGCCGCCATCAGCGGTTCGACGCCCTTGGCTCCCGGCCGGCGCTCGCGCTGGGCGCGCAGCCGGGAACGGATGGAGAGCGCCGTCGCCAGCAGGATGACGGCGATCACGGCGAGCACGATGGGCGCGGCGAGGGGGACGCTCGGCAGATTGCCCAGGGAGTCCCAGAGGCGGGCGCCGCCCCAGGAGATCACCCCGGCCGCGGCGAAGAGGCCGGCCAGTACCCCGAGCCTGAGTTGCTTCACCGAGTGGTCCGCCCTTCGCCGCCAGTGGTCCGTGTCGCCCGTGGTCACCGTCGCCGGGAGACCGCGGCGCCGGTGATCCGTTTCCGTCGAGCCTAACGACTACTCGGGCAGACGGAGTTCCAGATCGGCCCGGGGCAGCACGCCGTCCCGGCCGATCCCGGCCAGCAGCTCCGTGACGGGTCCGGCGCCGGGCAGCTGGGCATCGGGGTCGACGTCGTGCCACGGGGCGAGGACGAAGGCCCGCTCATGGGCCCTGGGGTGGGGGAGGGTGAGCACCGGGTCGTCGGCGACGACGTCCGCGTACGCCACGATGTCGACGTCGATGGTGCGCGGGCCCCAGCGCTCCTCGCGGACCCGGTCGAAGGCCTCCTCGATGGCCTGGCCGCGCTCCAGGAGGGAGGACGGGGGGAGCGTCGTCTTCACGACGATCACCGCGTTGAAGTACGAGGGCTGGGAGCCGGGGGCGACGCCCCAGGGCTCCGTCTCGTACACCGGGGAGACGGCCTTGACCCGCAGGCCGGGGGTGTCCTCCAGGGCGTCGATGGCGCCCTGGAGGGTCTCCAGGCGGTTGCCGAGGTTGGAGCCCAGGGAGATCACGGCGCGCTTGGGGTTGGAGAGGGTGACGTCCGCCGCGTCCACCTGCTCGACCACGGAGGCGGGCACCGGCTGTACGGTCGGGTCGCTCTGCCCTTCGGTGGAAAACGCAGTCATACTCGGCTCCGGGTGATGGTGATGGTCACATCGTCGAAGGGGACGGTGATCGGCGCGTCCGGCTTGTGCACCACGACCTCCACCTCCTCGACTCCTTCGTGCTTGAGGCACTTCTGGGCGATGCGCTCCGCGAGCGTTTCGATCAGATCGACGGGTTCACCCTGCACCACTTCGACGACCTCCTCGGCGACGACGCCGTAGTGCACGGTCTTCGTCAGGTCGTCGGCGGCCGCCGCGGGGCGGGTGTCCAGGCCGAGCACCAGGTCCACGATGAACGTCTGGCCCTCTTCCCGTTCCTTGGGGAAGACGCCATGGTGTCCACGGGCCTTGAGGCCGCGCAGCGCGACACGATCCACGCGAATCACTCCTGCTGTCGTTGGGCGTAGAGACACGGGGCCGCGTGCGGACGGCAAGGTGCTCTCTTCCGAATCTACCTGCGAGCACCGACAGTGCTCGCCCGTGGGTGGCCGTGGGAGCGGCCTCACGGGACTGGTAGCCGCGTATACCCGCGCTTCCCGGATCCAACCCCCTTGCGGGGGTGCGGCCGCTCGGCCACCGGGTCAGGAGGGTGTCTCCTCGTCCTCTTCCTCACCGGTTTCGGTCAGTACGGGCGAGCCGTGGTGGGACCAGAGTTTCCAGCCGTCCGGTGTGCGCCGGAACACATTGGTGGCCACGACGAGTTGGCCGACCAGGGGTCCGAGCGCGTTGCCGTCCTCCGCGGGGCCGCCGCTGAGGATGTTCTCCGTGCAGGTCACCAGGGCGGTGTCGCCGGTCATCGAGACCCCGACGTCGGTCAGGAAGAACTGGATGTACTCGGTGTTCGCCATGATCAGCGCGTAGCTGCGCAGCACCTCGCCGCGGCCGGTCAGCACCGGCCAGCCCGGGTGGACGCAGGAGACGGTGAGGTCCTCGCCGGGCAGCCAGAGCCCGGAGAGCTCCTCGAAGTCGCCGCGTTCCATCGCCTCGTAGAAGGCGGTGTTGGCCCCCTCGACGGCCGCGATGTCGGCGGCCGCCTCCGCGTGCTCGTCGCGGGGCCCGGTCACGCGGCTCCCTCGACGGCGCGGGCGACCCGTACGGCGTCGGCCGTGGCCCGTACCTCGTGGACCCGGACGGCCCAGGCGCCCGCGTGGGCGGAGAGCGCGGAGATCGCCGCGGTGGCGGCGTCGCGTTCGCGGGCGGGCGGGGGTGCGGCGCCCCCGCCGGCCAGTACATGGCCGAGGAAGCGTTTGCGGGAGGCGGCGACCAGCAGCGGTCGGCCCAGGGCGTGCAGCTCGTCGAGGTGGGCGACCAGGGCGAGGTCGTGGCAGGCGTCCTTGGCGAAGCCGAGACCGGGGTCGATCACGATCCGTTCCGGGGCGACACCGCCCGCGACCACGGCGTCCATCCGTTCCCGCAGCTCCGTGACGACCTCGGCGACGACGTCCCCGTACACCGCCCGGCTGTTCATGGACTCGCTGAAGCCGCGCCAGTGCATCACGACGAAGGGGGCGCCGGCCGCGGCGACGACCGGGATCATGTCGGGGTCGGCGAGGCCGCCGCTCACATCGTTGACCAGGGCGGCACCGGCCGCGACCGCCTCCTCGGCGACCCGGGCCCGCATGGTGTCCACGGAGACCGTGACTCCTTCGGAGGCCAGGCCCTTGACCACCGGGATCACGCGCCGCAGCTCCTCCGAGGCGTCCACGCGGCTGGCGCCGGGGCGAGTCGACTCGCCGCCGACGTCGATCAGGTCGGCGCCCTCGGCGACCAGGTCGAGGCCGTGTTTGACCGCGGCCGTGGTGTCGAACCAGCGGCCCCCGTCGGAGAAGGAGTCCGGGGTCACGTTCACGACACCCATGACCGCGCAGCGGTCCCACTCCGGCAGGCCCTGGACCGTGCCTCGTCCACGCAACGTACTCATGCGACCAGCGTAGGCCCCGTACGTCGCTACGCCGCGCGGGCGTGCTGCTCCTGTCCGGGCGCCGGGGTGTGGGCGCAGGGGCGGGGCCGGCGGGCCGGGAAGCGGCGGGCGAAGGGGAGGGCGAGGTTCACGAAGCCCTCCGCCTGCATGGCGGCGAGGGAGATGCGGGGCAGGTCGCGGGCGGCGCGGTAGACGACGAAGCGCGGCTCCCAGCGGGGCCGGAACTTGGCGTTGAACTTGTACAGCGACTCGATCTGGAACCAGCGCGAGAGGAAGATCAGCAGTCCGCGCCAGGTCCGCAGCACCGGTCCCGCGCCCAGTTTCTCGCCCCGGGCGAGCGCCGAGCGGAACATCGCGAAGTTGAGCGAGACGCGTTCGACCTCCAGCCGGGGGGCTTCCTGGAGGGAGGCGACGATCAGCAGCTCGTTCATGCCGGGGTCGGCGGAGCGGTCGCGTCGCATCAGGTCGAGGGACATGCCGTCGTGGCCCCACGGGACGAAGTGGAGTACGGCCTTCAGGTCGCCGTAGGGGGAGTCGGCGGTGTGCTCGTCGGCCTTGTGGGCGGTGGCGATGACGCAGTCGCCGTCGGCCGGGTCGCCGATCCGGCCGAGCGCCATGGAGAAGCCGCGCTCGTTGTCGGTGCCGCGCCAGTCGGCGGCGGCGCGCCGGATGCGGGCGAGTTCGGCCTCGCCGATGTCGCTCACGCGCCGGACCCGGGTCTCGTAGCCGAGCCGTTCAATGCGCTTCACCATCTGGCGTACGTTGCGCATCGCGCGCCCGGCGAGCGAGAAATCCGCGACATCCACCACCGCCTCGTCGCCGAGTTCCAGGGCGTCGAGTCCGGTTTCGCGGGTCCAGACCTCGCCGCCGGTCTCGCTGCAGCCCATCACGGCCGGGGTCCAGGAGTGGGCCCTGGCCTCGTCCATGAACCGTTCGATGGCGCCGGGCCAGGCCTCCACGTCGCCGATCGGGTCGCCGCTGGCCAGCATCACCCCGGACACGACCCGGTAGCAGACGGCGGCCTTGCCGCTGGGGGAGAAGACGACGCCCTTGTCGCGGCGGAGCGCGAAGTGGCCGAGCGAGTCGCGGCCGCCGTGCTTCTCCAGCAGGGCGCGCAGCCGGGCCTCGTCGTCCTCGGTGAGGCGGGCGGCCGGGTGTTCGGGGCGGAAGGCGAAGTAGATGGTGGTGACGGCGGTCAGCAGGCCGAGGGCGCCGAGGGAGTACGCCACGGTCCAGGAGGTGTCGCCGGCGTACTCGACGGGCCCCTCGAAGCCGAGCATTCCGTACAGCACGTGCTGGAGCCGGTCGGCGATGCTGGGGCTGCCCACGACCCGGCCGGGGTGTGCGCTGACGACGACCAGGCCGAGGGCCAGCGACCCCGCTCCGAGGAGCACGAAGTTGGCCAGGGCCCGCCAGCGGCTCCGGGGGTCGGGGAGCGCGGCGAACTCGCCGCGGTGACGGACCAGCAGCAGGCAGAGCGCCAGCGAGACGAGCGTGCCGATGACCGAGTGCCGGTAGGTGAACTGGGCCAGCGCACCGGCCGGCAGCAGCACGACGGCGGCCCGCCAGGCCCGCCGCTTGCGCCGTTTGAGGCCGTGGGCGAGCAGCAGCAGGAGGACGCCCGCGCTCAGTGAGAGGGCGGCGGCGAACGGCCCGAGGGCGCCGGGCAGTACCTCGGCGAGGGTGTGCATCCGGCTGTGCCGGAAGCGCGGGAAGACACCGGCGGCGACATCGATCAGGCCGACGGCGGTGCAGGCGGTACCGACCAGCGTCGGCACGGACTCGGGGCGCGGGCCGCGTACGAACTTGCGTACGTGACTCGGAACCGATCCCGATTTATCCCCATCTAGCGTGATAGACATCGCTTCCCGTGGTTCCGCGAGAGGTTATTCGGTCCTTCGGTGGTAACCCTCCGGACGACGTGCGACCTGTAGGACGAGGCTTCCGGGCCGCGGGTTCACCCGACAGCCGGAAATTTCCAGACAAGAAAGCTCACCTCCATGGGTCTTACCAGTAAGACATTTCTGGTTCTGGCCATCGGGCTGGCCGTGGTGTTCTTCGCCGCCACGGTCTGGCTCTGGCCCCGACTGGCCCGTCGCAGCGCTTCCGCGGTGCTCGGCAGGGTCGGCCTGCTGCTGGCGACCCAGGTGACGATCTTCGTCTCGGTGGGCCTGGTGGCGAACAATTCCTTCCTCTTCTACGGCTCGTGGGCCGACCTGTTCGGCCAGAAGCAGGATCTGGGCGTGGTCACGGACCACGCGGCCGGGACGCTGGCCTCCAAGAACATCGTCCGGGTCGGGATCGAGCGGCCGGACGTGCCGGGCGCTTCGCGGCCGACGGTTGCCGGGCGGATCGACAAGGTCGTGATCGCGGGCCGGCAGTCGAAGATCGAGAGCTCGGCGTACGTGTATCTGCCGCCCGAGTACTTCCAGCCGGCCTTCGCCCGCCGCAAGTTCCCCGCGGTCGTCGTGCTCACCGGCTACCCGGGCGTCTCGGAGAACCTCCTGAAGAGCCTCGGGTACCCGCGGACCGCTCACGAGCGGGTGAAGGCGGGCCGGGCCCAGCCGATGATCCTGGTGATGCTGCGGCCGACGGTCGCGCCGCCGCGGGACACCGAGTGCGTGGACATCAAGGGCGGGCCGCAGACCGAGACCTATCTCGCCGAGGACCTGCCGAAGGTGATCTCGGAGTCGTACCGGGTCGGCGCGCTGGCCCGGAACTGGGGCATCATCGGCAACTCGACCGGCGGGTACTGCGCGCTGAAGATCGGGCTCCACCACCCGGGCCGGTTCGGGGCGAGCGTCGGGCTCTCCGCGTACTACAAGGCGGCCGAGGACCCGACGACCGGCGATCTCTTCCACGGCGACCAGAGCGCGCGTGACCGCGCCGATCTGATGTGGACTCTGGACCACATGCCGAAGCAGCCCGACTCGTCCTTCCTCGTCACGACCTCCAGGCACGGAGAGGGGAACTACCTGACCACGCGGCAGTTCATCGCCAAGGTGAAGTCGCCCGCGCAGGTCTCGTCGATCGTGCTCGACAGCGGCGGGCACAACTTCAACACCTGGCGGCGGGAGATCCCCTCGGCGCTGGACTGGCTGAGCAGCCGGCTCAGCGAGAACTGAAGCGGGGCCGGGGCAGGAACCGGCACGGGCCGCCGCGCGGCGTGCCGGGACCGCCCGGTTCACCGGGCGGCGGCCTTGGCGACGCTCTCCACCGTCTCGACCGCCACCTCGGCGCGCGGCACGTCCTGGGCGTCCGCGTCGATCGAGCGGCGCAGCGCCTCGTGGAGCCGGGCCGGGGTGAGCACACCGAGGAACCGGCCGGTGCTCTCCTCGTCGATGACGGCGATCCAGCCCGCGTCGTGCTGGAGCATGGTGGCGAACGCCTGCTTGAGCGGGGCGCCGACCGGCAGCCAGGCCTCCATCCTGCGGGCGTGCGCGCGCACCGTGTCCCCGGCCCCGGCCCCGGTGGCGTCGGCGGGGATCCAGCCGTGCAGATTGTCCCGGCCGTCCAGGACGACGGCCCAGCGCGCGCCCTCGGCCCGCAGCCGCTCGGTCGCCCGTGCCAGGGAGTCGTCGAGGTGGACGACCGGCGGCTGGTCGAGGTCGCCCTCCTCGATGGGGGTCACGGAGAGCCGCTTGAGCCCCCGGTCGGCGCCGACGAAGTCCGCGACATAGGGGGTGGCGGGCGCGCCGAGCACGGTGGCGGGGGAGTCGAACTGCTCGATGGTGCCCTGTCCGTAGACGGCGATCCGGTCGCCGAGCCGGACCGCTTCCTCGATGTCGTGCGTGACGAACAGGACGGTTTTACGGACCTGTTCCTGAAGTTTCAGGAATTCGTTCTGCAGCCGTTCCCGTACGACCGGGTCGACCGCGCCGAAAGGCTCGTCCATCAGCAGCACCGGCGGGTCCGCGGCCAGCGCCCTTGCCACCCCGACGCGTTGGCGCTGACCGCCGGAGAGCTGTTCCGGATAGCGGTCGCCATAAACGGAAGGGTCAAGTCCGACAAGATCCAGGAGTTCGGCGGCGCGTTCCCGGCCCTTTCCCCGTTTCCAGCCCAGGAGATGGGGGACGGTCGCGGTGTTCTCCAGGATCGTGCGGTGCGGGAAGAGTCCCACCTGCTGGATCACATAACCGATACGGCGGCGCAGCCGGACGGGGTCGATGGCGGATATGTCGTCCCCGTCGACGAATATCCGGCCCTCGGTCGGTTCGATCAGCCGGTTCACCATCTTCATGGTGGTCGTCTTGCCGCACCCCGACGGCCCTACGAGCGTGACCAGTTCACCCTCGGCGACCTCGAAGGAAAGGCCGTCGACGGCGGTGGTGCCGTCCGCGTACCGCTTGGTGACGTGCTCGAATCGGATCATGGTTCCCCATTGTGGCGCGTGTTCTGTGAAGGACATGTTGCTGAAATACAACGGCTCCGGCGATTGTCGGTGGTCGAGGATAGGGTCGCCAGACATACGTACGAAGCGGTGAACGGGAGGTGGGGGCGGATGGCCGCGGGACAGAACTGCCTGGTGACGAACGACTGGATCTGCGGGGAGTATCTCCGTTCCCGCAGCCAGGAGTTGACCGATGCGACGGTCCAGCACATCTGGATCACCGCGGTCTCGGTGGTGATCGGGCTCCTGGTGGCTTTTCCGCTGGCGCTGCTCGCGCGCCGCAGCCGCCGTTTCGCCGGGCCGGTGCTCGGTCTGACGACGGTGCTCTACACCGTGCCCTCGCTCGCCATGTTCTCGCTGCTGCTGCCGCTGTTCGGGCTCTCGGCCGCGCTGGTGGTCACCGGCCTGGTGCTGTATTCGCTGACCATTCTCGTGCGGAACATCCTGGCGGGCCTGGAAGCGGTGCCCCAGGAGGCGAAGGAGGCCGCGAGAGGGATGGGGTACGGACCGGCCAGGCTGCTGTGGGAGGTCGAACTGCCGCTGGCCATGCCCGCGGTGATGGCCGGGGTGCGGATCGCCACGGTGTCGACGATCGCGCTGACGACGGTCGGGTCGATCATCGGCAGGGGCGGCCTCGGCAATCTCATAGGGGACGCGCTCCCCAGCTTCTTCAAGGCCCAGGTGCTCACCGCCTCGGTCCTGTGCGTACTGCTCGCGGTCGTCGCGGATCTGCTGCTGCTCGGTGTGCAGCGGCTGGTGACCCCCTGGACCCGAATACGCGCCGCGCACGCGGACGCGGACACCGTGGCAAAGGCGGTCTGACCCATGGGAGTTCTCGGCGAGGCATGGACCTGGCTCACCACCGGCGCCAACTGGTCGGGGGAGAGCGGGGCGGCCCACCGGCTCGCCGAGCACCTGTACGTCAGCGGCGTCGCGCTCGCCCTGGCGTGCGCGGTGGCGCTGCCGGTCGCGCTGTACCTGGGGCACGTCGGGAAGGGGGGCGCGCTGGCCGTCAACCTCTCCAATGTGGGGCGGGCGGTGCCGGTCTTCGCGGTGCTGGCCCTCTTCATGGTCTCGCCGCTGCGCAACGCCGGATATGTGCCGACGGTCATCGCGCTGGTGCTGTTCGCCGTGCCGCCGCTGCTGACCAACGCCTATGTCGGGATGACGGAGGTCGACCGGTCGGTGAGGGAGGCGGCGCGGGGCATGGGGATGTCCGGGCGGCAGCTCTTCCTCCGGGTCGAACTCCCGCTGGCCTACCCGATGATCATGACCGGGCTGCGCTCCGCCGCGGTCCAGGTGGTCGCCACGGCGACGATCGCCGCGATGGTCGGCCAGGGCGGCCTCGGCCGGATCATCACCGCCGGCTTCAACACGTACAACACACCGCAGGTGGTCGCGGGGGCGGTGCTGGTCGCCGTGCTCGCGCTGCTGGTGGAGGCGGTGCTGGTGGGCCTGGACCGGCTGCTGTCACCGCTGCGCCGCCGCCGGACGGCATGACGGCGGCGCGAGCGCCCCATGAACCCGGTCCGCGATTCCCCGATCGCATCACGTACAGACCTGTTGCTGTGAACTCGTACGGCCCCTGCGGCCGTGGACGGAGAACGACAATGAGCAAGACCTCGCGCATAGCCGGCGCGGTCATCGGCATGGTCGCGCTGGCCGGCTCGCTCGCCGCCTGCGGCGGCGACAGCCTGGAGAAGGACAAGGGGGGCCCGGCGTCCTCCGGCGGCGCCGCGGGCTCCGGCAAGAAGGGCTCGCTGGTCGTCGGCGCGGCCTCCTTCACCGAGTCCAAGGTGCTCGCCGAGCTGTACGCGCAGATCCTGGGCGACGCCGGATACAGCACCTCGGTCACCACGGTGGCGAACCGGGAACTGTACGAGCCGTCCCTGGAGAAGGGCGAGATCGACGTCGTCCCCGAATACGCGGCGACGATCGCCGAATTCCTCAATGCCAAGGTGAACGGCTCGAAGAAGGCCGAGAAGGCGCCGGTCGCCTCCGGCGACACGGCGGCCACCGTCGCCGCGCTGGAGAAGCTCGCCACCCCGCGCGGACTGAAGGTGCTCCCGGCCGGTGCGGCCGTCGACCAGAACGCCTTCGCGGTCACCAAGGAATTCGCCGGGAAGAACAAGCTCAAGACCCTTTCGGACCTCGGCAGGTCGAAGGCCGGAGTGAAGATCGCGGCGGGAGACGAGTGCGAGGTGCGGCCCTTCTGCGCACCCGGTCTGAAGAAGACGTACGGCATCAATGTCACCGGTATAGACCCCAAGGGAGTCGGTACGCCGCAGTCCAAGCAGGCGGTCAAGGACGGCAAGGACCAGCTGGTCCTCACCACCACCACGGACGCGGTGCTGGACAGCTACGGCCTGGTGTTCCTGGAGGACGACAAGAAGCTCCAGAACGCCGACAACGTGCTGCCGGTCCTCAATGCGAAGGACGCCGGTTCCCAGGACATTGCCGACGCACTCGGCAAGCTCACCAAGGCGCTCACCACCGAGGATCTCGCGGAACTGAACCGCAAGGTCGACGCCGAGCGCGCAAAGCCCGCCGATGTGGCCAAGGACTATCTGCGCTCGAAGGGCCTGGTCGAGAAGTAGGAATCGGGGCGGAAAGGGGGCCGTCAGGTAACCGGCAGGGAACAGATTGGCGGGCGGCCCCCCAAGTGCCCCGTACACACGGTAAATTTCAGGCCATGCCACGTGGACGCCATCGCCATTCGCCACCTCTGCACAGAATCCTTCCGTCGTCGGCAGTCGTCGGAGTCTCGGTTCTCTGTGCCTCGGGCGCCTGGCTGCTCGCCGAGCCCCTGGTCCTGCGCGGTCTGGTGACCGCCTCGGCGGCCGCCGCCGTGACCGGCGCGTATCTGATGCGCAGCTGGGACCGGGAGGCCGGCCGCCGGGTCGCGGAGCTGACGCGGGCCCGCGCCGGTGACGAGTGGCGGGCCGAGGAGCGGCTCGCCGAGCTGGAGGCCGACCTGGAGGAGTCGCGGGAGCTGCGCACCCGGCTGGAGACGAAGCTCCGCCGCAAGCGCGTGGAGCTCGCCAACCTCCGCGGGGAGCACGCCGCGCTGCTGCGCCGGTACGCCAACGCCGAGACCGAGCGGGCCAGCGCGCTGGAGGGCCGCAGGCAGCTCGCCATCGAGGCCGCCGCCGCGCCCCGGGAGCTGCCCGCCGCGCGCAGCACGCCGACGCCGGCCGCCTACCTGCGGGCCGCCCAGGCGCTGGAGGACCTCTCGCGCAACGGGGCGCTCCAGGAGGCGCGCCGCACCGCCGAGCAGGCCAGGAAGCGCGACCTGGAGGAGCGGTCCCGGGAGGCGGACGAGCGGCAGGGCAGGCACGCCGCCGACGAGGACCGGACCGGCGCGCAGCATCTGCGCCCGCCGGCCGCCCTGCCCGCGCCCCGCCGGTCCGCCGCGCTGCCCCCGGCGCGCACCGCACCGGCCGCCACCGCCGTCGCTCCGTACGCGGCTTCCCGCCGCCACCCGGTGCCGCAGGGCAGCTTCGACTTCTTCGGTACGCAGAAGGCCGCGCGCGCCGCGATCGAGTCCGTGCAGGACGAGGACCTCGCCGACGTGGTGGGCGAGGAGGCGCTGGCCGCGCACCGTACGGACGCGGCCCCGGAGCGCGTCGTGGGCGAGGTCATCGACCTGACCGCGCACGACGTGACCGAGCAGCTGGACGTGGTGGAGCTGCGCAGCGCGATCTCGTAGCACAGGCGTCCGCCCCGGTCCCCGGGGCGGACGCTACTTGCCGATGTCGCCTACTTGTCGATGTCGCCGACGACGAAGAAGAGCGAGCCCAGGATCGCCACCATGTCGGCGACCAGCGTGCCCGGCAGCAGTTCGGTGAGCGCCTGGATGTTGTTGTACGAGGCGGAGCGGAGCTTCAGCCGGTACGGGGTCTTCTCGCCCTTGGACACCAGGTAGTAGCCGTTGACGCCGAGCGGGTTCTCGGTCCAGGCGTAGGTGTGGCCCTCGGGGGCCTTCAGCACCTTGGGCAGCCGCTGATTGATCGGACCGGGGGCCAGGGCGGCCATCCGGTCCAGGCAGGCGTCCGCGAGGTCCAGGGCGTTGTGCGTCTGCTCCAGCAGGCACTCGAAGCGGGCCAGGCAGTCGCCCTCGGTGCGGGTGACCACCTTCAGGGTGTCCTGGAGCTCCCCGTACGCGAGGTACGGCTCGTCGCGCCGCAGGTCGAAGTCGACGCCCGAGGCGCGGGCGATCGGCCCGGACACCCCGTACGCGTGCACGGCCTTTGCGGAGAGCACGCCCACGCCGCGGGTGCGGCCGCGGAAGATCTCGTTGCCGAGCACCAGGTCGTCGTAGACGTCCATCCGGGACCGGACCGAGGCGACGGCGTCCCGGGCGCGGCCGAGCCAGCCGGCCGGGAGGTCCTCCTTGAGGCCGCCGACGCGGTTGAACATGTAGTGCATCCGGCCGCCGGAGACCTCCTCCATCACCGTCTGGAGCTCCTCGCGCTCGCGGAAGGCGTAGAACACCGGGGTGATCCCGCCGAGTTCGAGCGGGTACGAGCCGAGGAACATCAGATGGTTCAGGACCCGGTTCAGCTCGGCGAGCAGAGTGCGGGTCCAGACCGCGCGCTCCGGGACCTCCATGCCGAGCATGCGCTCCACGGCCATCACGACGCCCAGCTCGTTGGAGAACGCCGACAGCCAGTCGTGGCGGTTGGCGAGCATCACGATCTGCCGGTAGTCGCGGGCCTCGAACAGCTTTTCGGCGCCCCGGTGCATGTAGCCGATGACCGGCTCGGCGTGCTGGATGCGCTCGCCGTCCAGGACGATGCGCAGTCGGAGCACACCGTGGGTGGAGGGGTGCTGCGGGCCGATGTTGAGCACCATGTCGGTGCTCTCCGCCGCGCCGCCGATGCCGACCGTCGTCTCCGTCATGCGGCCAGTATCGCGTGGCCGGGCCGGGGCGCCGAGCCCAGGGCGCCCGTTCTCAGCCCCTGCGCTGCATCAGCCAGCCGAAATCGCCGAGGCCGCCCCGGGCCGTCAGCTCCGCCGCCTCGCCCGCCGAGGCGAGCGCCCGTACGTAACCGGCCGGGTCGGCCGAGGCCAGTGCCAGGGGCGGGCGTTCGCCGCTGACGCCGAGGCGGCGCAGCGCCTCGCGCTGGCTCAGGAGCTCGGGCGGCGCACCGTCACCGGACCCGGCCGCCGCGCACGCGTCCAGCGCCACGTGCGAGGTGAGGTCGCAGCTGCCGTCCGGGACCGGCCGGACCTCGCGGCCGGCCCGGAAGCCGGTCAGGGTGCCGAACGGGGGCCGCGCCTCGCGCACATGGGCGTAGTCCACCGCCACCGCGAGCCCCCCGCTCAGCGTGGCCACCGCCCGCGCCCAGGCCTCGTCGCGGGGGCGGCCGATCTCGGCGCGGCCGCCCGGTCCGGCCGAGGGCCACCAGCGGCGCAGCCACTCGGCGTCCGCCCCGGTCACCGGCTCGCCGAGCCGTTCCGTACCGTCCCCGGGCCGGACGAGGACGTAGCGGGCGACCCCGTCCGCGTCGGTCTCGGCGATCCGGGTCGGGACGTTGTCCAGCCACTCGTTGGCGAACAGCAGGCCGCGGGTCCCCTGCGGCGGTTCGGCGCACCACTCGATCCGGGGATCCAGTCCGGGCGGACGTCCGGCCAGCTCCACGGCGTACGCCCGTACGGCCGGACCGCCGGCGGCCGGCAGCGCCGCCAGCACCCCCGTCAGCAGCTCGCCCCGCCCGGCGCCCAGGTCCACCAGGTCGACCGGGCCGGTGCCCAGCTCCCGTGCCGTCTCGACCAGCAGCCGGGCGACGGCGGAGGCGAAGAGCGGGGAGGCGTGGACAGAGGTACGGAAGTGGCCCGCCGGCCCCTCGGGGCTCCGGTAGAACCCCCCGTCCCCGTACAAAGCGGTCTCCGCCGCCTCCTGCCACCCACGCCACTCGTCCGTCACGTGTCCAAGTCTCCACCTTGGGGAGTACGGTCTCCGGAGCCGGATCGGCCCTTCGGCTGACCCGGGCGCCCCTCGCCTGTCCCTACGCTGGGTTACGTGCAGCGCCTCTACGACTTCCTCCGCAGACACCCGACGGGCGTCGACACCTTCTGGGCCGTCGTCCTCCTCGGGCTCTCCGGCCTGTCCATGGTCGGTTTGGGGGAAAGCACGAAGGAGCGCGTCGCCGCCGTTCCGATCGTCCTCGGCCTCTGCGCGGTGGTCTCCCTGCGCCGGCGCGCGCCGGAGAAGATGCTGCTGCTCGCCATCGCGATGGGGGTGGCGCAGCTGGTCACCGGGGTGGGTCCCGGGGTCATGAACTTCGCGATGCTGGTGATCGTCTTCACCGTGGCCACCGTCGGGGAGCGCTGGGCGTCCCGGCTCGCGCTGGTCTGCAGCCTGGGCGCGGCGACCCTGTCCAAACTGCGCTGGCCTGCGGAGGTGCCGCGGACCGGCTGGGCCGAGGAAGTCTTCATCGCCGTCGTGCTGACCGTTCCCTTCGTGCTCGCCTGGGTGCTCGGCGACTCGATGCGGACCAGGCGCGCCTACTTCAGCCAGCTGGAGGAGCGCGCCGCCCGGCTGGAGCGGGAGCGCGAGGCGCAGTCGAAGGTCGCGGTGGCGGCCGAGCGTGCCCGTATCGCCCGTGAACTGCACGACGTCGTCGCGCACAACGTGTCGGTGATGGTGGTGCAGGCCGACGGTGCGGCGTACGTGATGGACGCGGCCCCCGACCAGGCCAAACAGGCCCTGGAGACCATCTCCAGCACCGGCAGGCAGGCACTGGCCGAGATGCGGCGGCTGCTGGGGGTGCTGCGGACGGGCGACGCGCAGGAGAGCGGGGAGTACGTCCCGCAGCCCGATGTGGACCAGATCGAGGATCTGATCGAACAGGTCAGGCAGACCGGCCTGGCCGTCGACTTCAAGATCGAGGGGACCCCGCGCCCGCTGCCCAGCGGGGTCGAGCTGACCGCGTACCGCATCGTGCAGGAGGCCCTGACCAACACCCGCAAGCACGGCGGCCCGGACGCGGGGGCCAGTGTGCGTCTGGTCTACTTCGACGACGGGCTCGGGCTGCTGGTCGAGGACGACGGGCGGGGCGCGGCGCACGAACTGTACGAGGACGGCGGCGCCGACGGCGCGGGCCACGGGATGATCGGTATGCGCGAGCGGGTCGGCATGGTCGGCGGCACGCTGGACGCCGGGCCGCGGCCCGGCGGCGGCTTCCGGATCAGCGCGCTGCTGCCGCTCAAGCCGGCCCACTAGGCGTCGGAGCCGACGCCCCATCAGACAGGAGACAGGACCCCTCATGGCGATCCGCGTGATGCTCGTCGACGACCAGGTGCTGCTGCGCACCGGCTTCCGGATGGTGCTCGCCGCCCAGCCGGACATGGAGGTCGTGGCCGAGGCCGGCGACGGCGCGGAGGCGATCGAGAACCTTCGCTCCACCGCCGTCGATGTGGTGCTGATGGATGTGCGGATGCCGAGGCTGGACGGTGTCGAGGCCACCCGGCGCATCTGCGCGCAGCCGGACGCGCCCAAGGTGCTCATCCTGACCACGTTCGACCTGGACGAGTACGCCTTCTCCGGACTGAAGGCCGGGGCCAGCGGCTTCATGCTCAAGGACGTGCCGCCCGCCGAGCTGCTGGCCGCGATCCGTTCCGTGCACAGCGGTGACGCCGTCGTCGCCCCGTCCACCACCCGCAGGCTGCTCGACCGCTTCTCGCCGATGCTGCCGAGCGGCGCCGGCGAGCCGCAGCACAAGGACATCGCCAAGCTCACCGAACGCGAGCGAGAGGTGATGCTGCTGGTCGCCCAGGGCATGTCGAACGGCGAGATCGCGGCGCGCCTGGTGCTCTCCGAGGCGACGGTGAAGACGCATGTGGGCCGCATCCTCACCAAGCTGAACCTGCGCGACCGGGTGCAGGTCGTGGTCCTCGCGTACGAGACGGGGCTGGTCCGGGCCGGTGGCGGCGGGGCGGTCTGACCGGCGGGGCGGTCGGGCCTGCGGGGCGGTCGGGCCGACGGGCCGTTCCCGGGGCCTGGGCGGGCGACGGGCCGCTGCCGGGGCCCGGGGCGCCTTCCGGTCAGCGCAGGATGCCTTCCAGGAAGTCGCTGCCGAGCCGCGCCACCGAGGTCAGGTCCAGCTGGTGCAGTACGTACCGGCCGCGCCGCCGGGTGGTGACCAGGCCCGCCTTCTTCAGCACCGAGAGATGCCGGGAGACCTCGGGGGCCGTGATGCCGTACGTGTCGGCGAGCTGGCCGGTCGTGTGCGGGGAGCGGGCGAGGTGGCGGCAGAGCCGCATCCTCATCGGGTGGGCCAGCGCCTCCATGCGCAGCTGGAGCAGTTCCACGGAGGCGGGGGACGGCAGCTCGGGCTGGTGCACCGGGTAGTGGATCACCGGGCGCCAGCCCGGGGCGTGCAGCAGATTGAGGTGCGGCCAGCCGAAGGTGGACGGGATGAGGGTGAGCCCGGGGCCGACGGCGCTGGTGCGGCCCTCGCTGAGCTTGTCGGCGCTGATCCGGGTGACGGTCTCGTCGACGGTCAGCGCGGTGGAGACCGCGCCCATCGCCTCGCCGATCCCCTTGCGCCGCAGCAGGTCGGTCTTGTGCCGGGCGTCGGCGACCAGCTGGACCCGCACCCGGCACCAGGTGTCCGCGAAGAACGCCCGGTCGCAGTCCTCGAACAGGCGCCGCACCCAGGCCCGCACCGGGGCCGGGTCCGCCAGCAGCTGCTGGGTGAACTCCACCTGCCGGGGGCCGCGCGCCGCCGCCATCTCCAGGGCGCGGGCGCGCATCGTCGGGTCGTCGAGCGGGGAGGGGGCGCCCTGCCCGTACAGACTGGTGCAGGTGAACTCCAGGGCGGCGGCGACGAACCGCTCGTCGTCCAGCCGGTCGAGGATGTCGAGGTCCTCGGCGAGGTCGGCGCCCGTCCGGCCGTTGCCGCCGCGGATCCCGGCGAACGGCATGAAGACGTCCGAGAACGTGTGGCGCCACAGGAAGTCGGCCTCGTGCAGCCGGTCGGCGAGATCGGGGTCCAGGGCGCTGGAGGTCGCCGTCGCCCAGCCGTGCAGGCCCGGGTGGTGCCCCGGCTCGGAGAGGGCGTGCAGGGCCAGCCCCAGCTCGGCGAGGGGGGAGGTCTCGAAGACGATGCGGTCGGGCGCCAGCCCGGCGATGTCGATGTGCACGCTCACCCCTCCATAGTGCGGGGTGGCCGCGGAAGGCATCGCGCCATTTGACGGGGGTCGTCAATCGGCGGGCCGGGCGGGCCGGACCGGCCCACGCTGTGGCCATGGACGCCATCCAGCAGCAGATGTTCGACAGCTACCGCGCGGCCGGGCGGGGTGAGCCGCCGCCGCCACTGCCGGGCCGGCACGACTGGGCCGTGGTGCGCGAGGCGCGTGACCGGGCCCGCTTCGAGGCGGTGATCGCGGGCCGCCCGGCGCGCGGTCGCCGGCGGGCGGCCCTGCGTTCCCTGATCACCCGGATCCGCGGGACCGGCGGTCGTGGAACCGCCGGCCGTTCCCCCGCCGGCCCGGCAGGGTCCCTCTAGGCCAGCCGCTCCACGAACTCCCGTACGGCGTCGCGTACATCCCCGGCCGTCCACTCCAGGCCCTCCCGGCCCACCGTCACCTCGGTGAACGACAGTCCGGGCGGCCCGGCTGCCGCGGGGTACCACTTGCGGAAGAGGGACACGCCCGTCTCCTCCGCCTGCCGCACCGCCGCCTCCGTCAGCACGTCCGCCCCGTACGGCAGCCACACCTGGAACTGGTGCGTGTGCGGCGGTTCCGGATGCACCCGGGACCACGGGGTGCCGGCCGCCGGGAAGCCCTCGGCCAGCGCCCCCGCCACCACCTTCGCCTGCGCCACGTACGCATCCAGCCGAGGCAGCTCCCGGTCGAGGCCGATCAGGGCGGCGAGCGCCGCGGGGAACTGCTGGAAGAGCTGCCCGCCGTACCGGTGGCGCCAGGTGCGGGCCTCCTCGACCAGTGGGGCGGGACCGGCCAGCGCGGCTCCGGAGATCCCGCCGAGGGTCTTGTAGAACGACACGTACACGCTGTCCGCGAGCGCCGCGATCTCCGGCAGCTCCCGCCCGAAGTGGGGGGCGCACTCCCACAGCCGCGCGCCGTCGATGTGCACCACCGCATCGCGTTCCCGCGCGGCCGCCACCACGTCCTCCAGCTCCTCCCACGTCGGCAGGACGAAACCGGCGTCGCGCAACGGCAGCTCCAGCATCAGCGTGCCGAAGGGCTCGTCGAAGTCGCGGATCTCCTGAGCCGTGGGCAGCCGGGGCTCGTGCGTGGGATGGACCGTACGCAGCCCGCTCACCGCCCCCAGCGCGCCGCGCTCGTGCACCTCGGGGTGGGCGAGGGGATGCAGCGCCACGGTGGCGTTGCCGGTCCGCCCGGCCCAGCACCGCAGCGCGACCTGCTGGGCCATCGTCCCGGTGGGGAAGAACGCCGCGGCCTCCATGCCCAGCAGGCCCGCGATCCGCTCCTCCAGCTCGGCGACGACACCGTCGCCGTAGATGTCCGCGGGGCGGTCGAGATCGGTGACGGACCCGGCCCCGGCCGTCAGCGCGGCCAGCCGCTCACCGAGCGAGAGGTTCATGGCCGGCCGGATCAGGACCCGTTCGGCCGCGGCCCAGGCTTTGGTCCTGCGCGCCCGCTGCGCTTCCTCCCGGGACTCCTCCCGCACGTCCTCCTGCGCCTCCGGCCGTGGCTGCCCGCCCGTGTCTGCTGTGTCTGTCATGGGACGATCATCACGCAGCCCGCACCACCGGCCCACCCGGTTTTCCGGGCGCTCCCGGCTCCGGGCCGCGCCTTCCGTCCGGACTTCACCCACAGGCTGTGGACGGCCAGGAGCCCGGACGAAACGCTGGCGTAGCATGCAGAGAAGTCGTCCGGTACCCCCTGCGGACTGGAACGGAAGGCCATCGCCGCGTGAATGCAAAAGCCCCCCATGACCCCCTCGACGCGAGGGACCGCCCCGCCCGCCTCACGGTCGGCGTCGTGGGGGCGGGCCGCGTCGGCCCCGCTCTCGCCGCCTCCCTGCAGCTCGCCGGGCACCGGCCGGTCGCCGTATCGGGTGTCTCCGACGCCTCCGTGCGCAGAGCGGCCGCCCTGCTGCCCGACGTACCGCTGGTGCCGCCCGCCGAGGTTCTCGCGCGCGCCGAGCTGGTGCTGCTGACCGTCCCCGACGACGCCCTGCCCGGCCTGGTCGAGGGCCTCGCCGAGACCGGCGCGGTGCGGCCGGGACAGCTGATCGTCCACACCTCGGGGCGGTACGGGACCGGCGTCCTGGACCCGGCCCTGCGGGCCGGCGCCCTGCCGCTCGCCCTGCACCCCGCGATGACGTTCACCGGCACCTCCGTCGACGTCCAGCGGCTGGCCGGCTGCTCCTTCGGCGTGACCGCCCCCGAGGAGCTGCGGCTCGCGGCCGAGGCGCTGGTCATCGAGATGGGCGGCGAGCCCGAATGGATCGCGGAGGAGTCCCGTCCGCTCTACCACGCGGCGCTCGCCCTCGGCGCGAACCACCTGGTCACCCTGGTCGCCCAGTCGATGGAGCTGCTGCGCGCGGCCGGGGTCACCGCCCCCGACCGGATGCTCGGCCCCCTCCTCGGCGCCGCGCTCGACAACGCCCTGCGCTCCGGCGACGCCGCGCTGACCGGCCCCGTGGCCCGCGGCGACGCCGGCACGGTCGCCGCGCACATCGGCGAGCTGCGCAGGCACGCCCCGCAGACCGTGGCCGGATACGTCGCGATGGCCCGGGCCACCGCCGACCGCGCCCTCGCCCACGGCATGCTCAAGCCGGAGCTGGCCGAGGACCTGCTCGGGGTCCTGGCCGACGGCACGGGCACCGGATCCCAGGAGCCCCGATGACCGACACGACCGGCACTCCCCGCCCCGCCGCGTCCCACGGGCCCGCGGCCCCCCTGCTCCGTACCGCGGCCGAGCTCGCCGCGTTCGCCCCCTTCGAGGGGCCGCGGGCCGTCGTCATGACCATGGGCGCCCTGCACGAGGGCCATGCCGCCCTGATCCGCGCCGCCCGCGCGGCGGCGGGCCCCGACGGCCAGGTGGTCGTCACCGTGTTCGTCAACCCGCTCCAGTTCGGCGAGGCCGCCGACCTGGACCGCTACCCCCGCACGCTCGACGCCGATCTCGCCGTGGCGGGCGCCGCCGGGGCGGACGCGGTCTTCGCACCATCCGTCGACGAGGTCTACCCCGGCGGCGAGCCGCAGGTCCGGATATCGGCGGGCCCGATGGGCGAGCGGCTCGAAGGGGCCTCGCGCCCCGGACACTTCGACGGCATGCTCACCGTCGTCGCCAAGCTCCTCCACCTGACCCGCCCCGACGCCGCTTTCTTCGGGCAGAAGGATGCCCAGCAGCTGGCGCTGATCCGCCGGATGGTGCGCGATCTGAACTTCCCCGTGGAGATCGTCGGCGTGGAGACGGTCCGCGAGCCGGACGGCCTGGCGCTCTCCAGCCGCAACCGCTTCCTGGACCCGGAGGAACGGCACACCGCCCTCGCCCTGTCCCGGGCCCTGTTCGCCGCCCGCGACCGGCTCGCCGCCCAGCAGGCGCTGCACGCCCGCGCCCGGACCACCTCGGCCACCACCGGCCGGGCCGCCGCGCTCACCGCGCTCGGCGAGGCCCGCGCCGCCGCCGACACCCAGGCGGTGGCGCTGGCCCGACCGGTCGACGGCCCCTCGGCGGTACGGGCGGCCGCGCTCCTGGTCCTCGACGACGCGGCGGGCGCGCAGCCCCCGCTCGCCCTGGACTACCTGGCGCTGGTGGACCCGGCCGACTTCACCGAGATCCCCGACGACCGCACCACCGGTGAGGCGGTCCTCGCCGTCGCCGCACGGGTCGGCAGGACCCGCCTCATCGACAACATCCCGCTGACCTTCGGAGCCGACACGTGACCGGAATACGGCTGACCGCCCCCGCCCCCGGCTGGTCCATCGACGCCGACGTCGTGGTGGTCGGCTCCGGCGTGGCCGGTCTCACCACCGCGCTGCGCTGCGCCGCCGCGGGCCTCGCCACCGTCGTCGTCACCAAGGCCCGCCTCGACGACGGCTCCACCCGCTGGGCGCAGGGCGGAATCGCGGCCGCGCTCGGCGAGGGCGACACCCCCGAGCAGCACCTCGACGACACCCTGGTCGCGGGCGCCGGTCTGTGCGACGAGGCGGCGGTGCGGATGCTGGTCACCGAGGGCCCGGGCGCGGTGCGCCGGCTGATCGGGACCGGTGCGCACTTCGACACCACGGAGAGCGGCGACATCGCGCTGGCCCGCGAGGGCGGCCACCACCGCCGCCGCATCGCCCACGCGGGCGGCGACGCCACGGGCGCCGAGATCTCCCGCGCCCTGGTCGAGGCGGTCCGCGAGGCAGCCCTGCACACCGTGGAGAACGCGCTCGTACTGGACCTCCTCACCGATGCCGAAGGACGCACCGCGGGCGTCACGCTGCACGTCATGGGCGAGGGCCAGCACGACGGGGTCGGCGCCGTCCACGCCCCCGCGGTGGTCCTCGCCACCGGCGGCATGGGCCAGGTCTTCTCCGCCACCACCAACCCGGCGGTCTCCACCGGCGACGGCGTGGCGCTGGCGCTGCGGGCCGGCGCGGAGGTCTCCGACCTGGAGTTCGTCCAGTTCCACCCGACGGTCCTCTTCCTCGGCGCCGGCTCCGAGGGCCAGCAGCCGCTGGTCTCGGAAGCGGTACGGGGCGAGGGCGCCCATCTCGTCGACGCGTCCGGTACGCGCTTCATGCTCGGGCAGCACGAGCTGGCGGAGCTGGCCCCGCGCGACATCGTCGCCAAGGCCATCACCCGCAGGATGGAGCTGCACGGCACCGAGCACATGTACCTCGACGCCCGCCATTTCGGCGCCGAGATGTGGGAGCGGCGCTTCCCCACCATTCTGGCGGCCTGCCGGGCCCACGGCATCGACCCGGTCACCGAACCGATTCCCGTGGCCCCCGCCGCGCACTACGCCTCCGGCGGCATCCGCACCGATCTGCGGGGACGTACCACGGTGCCCGGTCTGTACGCCTGCGGCGAGGTCGCCTGCACCGGCGTGCACGGCGCCAACCGGCTGGCGTCCAACTCCCTCCTGGAGGGCCTCGTCTTCGCCGAGCGCATCGCGGCGGACATCGTCGAGGACCGGCCCCGCGCGGGCGCCGCGGAGACCGGCGACGAGCGCGCGCCCTCCCCGCTGCTCGCCCCGGAGGCCCGGTCCACGATCCAGCGCATCATGACCCGGGGCGCCGGGGTCCTCCGCTCCGCCGAGAGCCTGGCCGACGCCGCCGACGAGCTGGAGGCCCTCCACACCAGCGCGGCCCTGGCCGTGGAGGCGGACGAACCCAAGGTCGCGGTGCCCGGCGTCGAGGCGTGGGAGGCCACCAACCTGCTGCTCGTCTCGCGCGTCCTGGTCGCCGCCGCCCGGCAGCGCGAGGAGACCCGCGGCTGCCACTGGCGCGAGGACCGGCCCGAGCGCGACGACGAGAACTGGCGCCGTCACCTCGTCGTGCGGCTCACCCCGGAGCGCCGCCCGGTCCTCCGTCGGACGGAGACCCAGGCATTCGGGCCCGTACACCCGACGCAGGCACCAGACTGCGCAGCAGCACCCCCCACCCACCCCGCCGACGTCACCGAGGAGCCGTAACCGTGAGCACGCCCGAAGAGAATCCGCGCCCCACACCCGTGGACGTACCGCTGGTCCGGATCGGCGCGCCCGCACCGTCCGCGGGCGGCTGCGGGGACGGCTGCGGCTGCGGCGGGGACGAGCTCTACGAGCTCGACCCGCTGGAGTGCGGCCTCGACCCCGCCCTCGCCCAGCTCCTCGCCGACGCGGGCCTGGACCCCGTCCAGGTCGAGGACGTCGCGCACGTCGCGATCGAGGAGGACCTGGACGGCGGGGTGGACGTCACCACCGTCGCGACCGTCTCCGAGGACGCCGTGGCCACCGGTGACTTCACCGCCCGCGAGGCGGGCGTCGTGGCCGGTCTGCGTATCGCCGAGGCCGTCCTGTCCATCGTCTGCACCGAGGAGTTCGCGGTCGAGCGCCACGTCGAGGACGGCGACCGCGTCGCCCCCGGCCAGAAGCTGCTGACCGTCACCACCCGCACCCGCGACCTGCTCACCGGCGAGCGCAGTGCGCTCAACCTGCTGTGCAGGCTCTCCGGCATCGCGACCGCCACCCGCGCCTGGGCCGATGTCCTCGAAGGCACGAAGGCCAAGGTCCGCGACACCCGCAAGACCACCCCGGGCCTGCGCGCCATGGAGAAGTACGCGGTGCGCTGCGGCGGCGGCGTGAACCACCGGATGTCGCTGTCGGACGCGGCACTGGTCAAGGACAACCACGTCATCGCGGCGGGCGGCGTCGCCGAGGCCTTCAAGCGGGTACGGGACGAGTTCCCTGACGTACCGATCGAGGTCGAGGTCGACACCCTCCAGCAGGTCCGCGAGGTGCTCGACGCGGGCGCCGACCTGATCCTGCTGGACAACTTCACCCCGCTGCTGACGGCCGAGGCGGTCGCCCTGACCGGCGGCCGCGCGGTCCTGGAGTCCTCCGGCCGGCTCTCCCTCGACACCGCCCGCGCCTACGCCGAGGCGGGCGTCGACTACCTGGCCGTCGGCGCGCTCACCCACTCCTCGCCGATCCTCGACATCGGCCTGGACTTCCGCGACACCGACGGGGCCGACGCCTGATGCTGCTCACCATCGACGTCGGCAACACGCACACCGTCCTCGGCCTGTTCGACGGCGAGGAGATCGTCGAGCACTGGCGGATCTCCACCGACTCCCGCCGCACCGCCGACGAGCTCGCCGTGCTGCTCCAGGGCCTGATGGGCATGCACCCGCTGCTCGGCATGGAGCTGGGCGACGGCATCGAGGGCATCGCGATCTGCTCCACGGTCCCGGCCGTCCTGCACGAGCTGCGCGAGGTGACCCGCCGCTACTACGGCGACGTCCCCGCCGTGCTCGTCGAGCCGGGCATCAAGACCGGGGTGCCGATCCTGATGGACAACCCGAAGGAGGTCGGCACGGACCGCATCATCAACGCGGCCGCCGCCGCCGAGCTCTACGGCGGTCCGGCGATCGTCGTCGACTTCGGCACGGCCACCACCTTCGACGCGGTCTCCGCCCGGGGCGAGTACACCGGCGGTGTCATCGCGCCCGGCATCGAGATCTCGGTCGAGGCGCTCGGCGTCAAGGGCGCCCAGCTCCGCAAGATCGAGCTGGCCCGGCCGCGCAGCGTGATCGGCAAGAACACGGTCGAGGCGATGCAGTCGGGCATCATCTACGGCTTCGCCGGCCAGGTGGACGGCGTCGTCGCGCGGATGAAGAAGGAGCTGGCGGCCGACCCCGACGACGTCACCGTCATCGCGACGGGCGGCCTTGCGCCGATGGTGTTGGGCGAGTCCTCCGTGATCGACGAGCACGAGCCCTGGCTCACCCTGATCGGCCTGCGCCTGGTCTACGAGCGGAACGTGTCCCGGATGTAGCGGACAGGCGGTGTACCTGCGGGAACGGCCCACGGGGGAGCGAGCCCGCCGCCGCGCCGCCGACGGCCAGTTAAGCCGATTTTGTCCATTTAGCACGTATTGTTGCGTCATGCCCACGCCTTACGGATCACGCGGCGGCATGGCGTTCAGCGCGGACGAGCTGCGGGTGCTCCGACGTGCCCTCGCCATCGCCCTTCACCCCATGCCCCTGCCGGACGAGGACGTCCAGGACTGTCTGCGGCTGGCCGGCGCCGTGGACGAGGCGGTCGGCGAGGCGGGACGGCTGCGCACGTTCCTCCTCGCCGATCTCGTCCGCTACCGCAACGCCCTCCCCGGCTCCGTCAGCGGCTATCTGGAGCTGCTCCAGGACGCTCTGGCAGGCGGATACGACCCCGGTCCCGACGACCTCGCCGCGCTGCGCGCCCTGCGCCACAGACCGCTGGCCGCGGCGCTCCTGGAGCGCTGTCAGGTGCTCGCGGAACGGTCGGTGCAGGCCCGCCTCGCCGGGCGGGCCGTATCGGTCAAGGCCCCCGCGCCGCGCAGCAGGCTCCTCGCCCTGCCCGGCGGCCGGGCCGCCGAAGCCGAACCCGAACGGCCCAAGGCCCCGGCGGAGCCCGCCCGGCCCGGCCGGGTGCCCGGGCGTCCGGCGCCGAAGCCCTCGGAGGTCTTCCCGCCGCGCCGCCGCCCGGTGCCGCCGCCGCCGCAGCAGCGCGCCGCGGGTTAGGGCCTCCGGCCCGGATCGTGCCGGGCCCGCGGGGCCGGAGCGAGAGGCCCCGGGGCCCGTCCGGCCCCGATCCGCCGGAAAGGTCCCGGTGGAGGGGCGCCGCGGAAGTCCGTACCGGCCTCGCTACTCTGGACGTCATGGACTATGTATCCGCGCTCGTGCCCCCCGTGGTGATGGCCGCCTTCTTCATCGGCCTCGTCGTGACGATCGTCAAGAGCCAGGGCGGTCCCAACAAGGCCAAGGAGGACGCGGCCGTGGACCTGGCGATCGGCCGCGCCGAGTCGGTCCAGCAGGCCCCGCGGACCGACGGCGCCTGACCCCGCCGTCCCGCAGCACGCGAAAGGGCGCACGGCTCGACCCGAGCCGTGCGCCCTTTCGCGCTTTGCTGCACGAATAACCGGTCATTCCAGGCATCTGGCACTAAAGTGACATCGTGCCCCGTCAATTGGGAGATCTGGAAGACGCCGTGATGACACGGGTCTGGCAATGGAACCGTCCGGTCACCGTGCGGGAAGTCCTTGAGGACCTTCAGCAGGAACGCTCCATCGCCTACACGACCGTCATGACGGTAATGGACAATCTCCATCAGAAGGGCTGGGTACGCAGGGAAGTCGACGGCCGCGCATATAGATATACGGCGGTCTCCACCCGCGCCGCCTACTCGGCCGCACTGATGAACGAAGCCTGGTCGCGCAGTGACAACCCCGCGGCCGCACTTGTCGCCTTCTTCGGCATGATGTCCGCCGAGCAGCGCGAGGCCCTCCGGGACGCCATGCGGATCGTGCAGCCCGACCTGTCCGGAACCCCCGGGCCCCCGCCCGGCGAACCCGCCGGTGAACCAGCCGATGCGGTCACCGGTGAAGCGGCCGGAGAAGCGGCCGGAGATCCGGCCGATGGGGCGGCCCCGGAGGCCGGGCGATAGCGTCGGGGTATGTCCTCAGAGCTTCCGTACGCCGATTCCCGTACCGAACCGCCAGCCATAAACACGGCCATCACAGTCCGACGTGCCAGGACCAGCGATGTGGGATCGGTCCGCGGTCTCCTCGACGGGTACGTACGTGAAGGCATCCTGCTCGACAAAGCGACCGTGACGCTTTACGAGGACATCCAGGAGTTCTGGATCGCGGAACGCGACGAGGACGCCCGGGTCATCGGCTGCGGCGCGCTGCACGTGATGTGGGAAGACCTCGCCGAAGTGCGTACTCTCGCCGTCGATCACAGCATCAGGGGTGCCGGAGTCGGCCATCAAGTGCTGGACAAGTTGTTGCAGACCGCGCGCTGGCTGGGTGTGCGGCGGGTTTTCTGTCTCACCTTCGAAGTGGACTTCTTCGCGAAGCACGGCTTCGTGGAGATCGGAGAGACGCCGGTCGACGGAGATGTCTACAGTGAGCTGCTGCGTTCCTATGACGAGGGTGTAGCGGAGTTCCTGGGTCTCGAACGAGTGAAGCCGAACACCTTGGGCAACAGCCGGATGCTTCTGCATCTGTGACCGCCATCTGCGCCCGCCACAAGAAGCCGGAACCCTATGTCCGAATCGCGCATGTTTCCCGTCTTCCCGTGATCCTGAACCTCTCCCGGGGGTTTGTGTTTTCCGGGGAAAAGCGGTTTCCTTTCCGCGTACTGCATTTTCGATGAAAGGGAATCCAGTGGCACAGAAGGTTCAGGTCCTTCTTGTCGATGACCTCGACGGCGGCGAGGCGGACGAGACGGTCACGTTCGCTCTCGATGGCAAGACGTACGAGATTGACCTCACGACGAGCAACGCGGACAAGCTCCGTGGTCTTCTTGAGCCGTACACCAAGGGTGGCCGGCGTACGGGTGGCCGCGCGGCGTCCGGTCGCGGCAAGGGTCGCGCCGTTACGGGTGGCAACAAGGACACTGCCGAGATCCGTAAGTGGGCCCGCGAGAACGGCCACAATGTGAATGACCGCGGCCGTGTTCCCGCGGAGATCCGCGAAGCTTACGAGAAGGCCAACGGCTGAGCTGTCGGCCCATCCGCCGACAGCCCCGTTCGGGCACGCATCAACCGGGCCCGGTGGCATTCCGTCGCCACCGCGTCCACCAGCCGTACGAGATCGGGAGCATCCCCACCCCTGCTCCCGAGGCCGGCGAGGGCCGGGAGTCCCGACCCTTCCTCGTGTCGTGGCCCGGGGGGCCGCAGCCATGCGGCGGCCCCCGGCCGGCCCGCCATCCGTCCGGGCGGCACCGGCGCGGTGATCCGGCCGCCCGCTCCGATGGCGGTCAGGGAGAGGGCGACGCCTCCCCACTCCAGCCAGTCGAGCAGCCCGGGCAGCTCTTCGGCGCTCCCCGCCGCGACCAGCAGGCTCATCCGCGCACCCGAGAGCGCCACGGGTCCGGTGCGGTCCAGCCGCCGCAGCGCCGCGTGACCGGCGGCCGCGGGGACCTGGAGCACGTCGAACCGCACCCCGGTCAGCAGGCGCACCGGCGCGGTGCCCGCCGTCGCCCAGCCGAGCTCGCGTTCGTACCACTGTGCCCACCGGGCGCAGTCGCCGCTCTTGGACGCACCGGTGACCGACGGCACAGGAGGCGGGACGGTGATGGCCATGCCGGAAGAACGGCACGGAGACCCCCGGGGTTACGCAGAGTCCGCGATCGGATACGTCATGTGTCCGGGATGGGGGCGTAGGGACGCATTCGGGAGCGCGAATGTGTTCGCCCGTAGCGGAGGGAACCGGCGCGCGCCGCATGGACTGTCTCTAATTGCGGGTAAGACATCCCTAGTGGGGAGGGGCGACACGCAGGTTCGGGCATCCCACGTTCGCCATCGGCGTACTGGCGAAAGGGGTATCTGCCTGGCCTGCGGGAACATCGTCTCGCACCATCGGGTTGGAGAAGTTGTCAGCGTTCGGGGCAGGAGGCCAAGGACGGTGTCGGCAGTTGGAATGAGCGGTCCCCGCTTGCGGGACTAAGCTGCGGAAGGACAGGGAGGGGACCGACCCCTTACTGCCTGACCGCTCTGAGGAGCGATTAACGATGTTCGAGAGGTTCACCGACCGCGCGCGGCGGGTTGTCGTCCTGGCTCAGGAAGAAGCCCGGATGCTCAACCACAACTACATCGGCACCGAGCACATCCTCCTGGGCCTTATCCACGAGGGTGAGGGTGTCGCCGCTAAGGCCCTGGAGAGCCTCGGGATTTCGCTCGAGGCGGTCCGCCAGCAGGTGGAGGAGATCATCGGCCAGGGCCAGCAGGCCCCGTCCGGGCACATCCCCTTCACGCCCCGGGCCAAGAAGGTCCTGGAGCTCTCGCTCCGTGAGGCCCTCCAGCTCGGCCACAACTACATCGGCACCGAGCACATCCTGCTCGGCCTGATCCGCGAGGGCGAGGGCGTCGCCGCCCAGGTCCTCGTGAAGCTGGGTGCCGACCTGAACCGGGTGCGGCAGCAGGTCATCCAGCTGCTCTCCGGGTACTCGGGCAGCAAGGAGGCGGCGACCGCGGGCGGCCCCGCGGAAGGCACGCCCTCCACGTCCCTGGTGCTCGACCAGTTCGGCCGGAATCTCACCCAGGCCGCTCGCGAATCCAAGCTCGACCCGGTCATCGGGCGCGAGAAGGAGATCGAGCGGGTCATGCAGGTGCTGTCCCGCCGCACCAAGAACAACCCGGTGCTCATCGGCGAGCCCGGCGTCGGCAAGACGGCGGTCGTCGAGGGCCTGGCGCAGGCCATCGTCAAGGGCGAGGTGCCCGAGACCCTCAAGGACAAGCACCTCTACACCCTGGACCTCGGCGCGCTGGTCGCCGGCTCCCGCTACCGCGGTGACTTCGAGGAGCGACTGAAGAAGGTCCTCAAGGAGATCCGCACCCGCGGCGACATCATCCTGTTCATCGACGAGCTCCACACCCTGGTGGGTGCGGGTGCCGCCGAGGGCGCGATCGACGCCGCCAGCATCCTCAAGCCGATGCTGGCCCGCGGCGAGCTGCAGACCATCGGTGCCACCACGCTCGACGAGTACCGCAAGCACCTGGAGAAGGACGCCGCGCTGGAGCGCCGCTTCCAGCCCATCCAGGTCGCGGAGCCCTCGCTGCCGCACACCATCGAGATCCTCAAGGGTCTGCGCGACCGCTACGAGGCCCACCACCGCGTCTCCATCACGGACGAGGCGCTGGTCCAGGCCGCGACGCTGGCCGACCGGTACATCTCGGACCGCTTCCTGCCGGACAAGGCGATCGACCTGATCGACGAGGCCGGATCCAGGATGCGCATCCGCCGGATGACCGCGCCGCCGGACCTCCGCGAGTTCGACGAGAAGATCGCGGGCGTCCGCCGCGACAAGGAGTCGGCCATCGACTCCCAGGACTTCGAGAAGGCGGCTTCCCTCCGCGACAAGGAGAAGCAGCTCCTCGCCGCGAAGACCAAGCGCGAGAAGGAGTGGAAGGCCGGCGACATGGACGTCGTGGCCGAGGTCGACGGCGAGCTGATCGCCGAGGTCCTGGCCACCGCCACCGGCATCCCGGTCTTCAAGCTGACGGAGGAGGAGTCCTCCCGTCTGCTGCGCATGGAGGACGAGCTCCACAAGCGCGTCATCGGGCAGAAGGACGCCATCAAGGCCCTCTCGCAGGCGATCCGCCGTACGCGAGCCGGTCTGAAGGACCCGAAGCGCCCCGGTGGCTCGTTCATCTTCGCCGGCCCGTCCGGTGTCGGTAAGACGGAGCTCTCCAAGACGCTCGCCGAATTCCTCTTCGGTGACGAGGACGCGCTGATCGCCCTCGACATGTCGGAGTTCAGCGAGAAGCACACGGTTTCCCGTCTTTTCGGTTCTCCCCCCGGTTACGTGGGTTACGAAGAGGGTGGCCAGCTCACCGAGAAGGTGCGCCGCAAGCCGTTCTCCGTCGTCCTCTTCGACGAGGTCGAGAAGGCCCACCCCGATATCTTCAATTCCCTGCTCCAGATTCTGGAGGACGGTCGCCTGACCGACTCCCAGGGCCGGGTCGTGGACTTCAAGAACACGGTCATCATCATGACGACCAACCTCGGGACCCGGGACATCTCGAAGGGCTTCAACCTGGGCTTCGCCGCCCAGGGTGACGTCAAGACCGGCTACGAGCGGATGAAGAACAAGGTCAACGAAGAGCTCAAGCAGCACTTCCGCCCCGAGTTCCTCAACCGTGTCGACGACACGGTCGTCTTCCACCAGCTCACCGAGGAAGACATCATCCAGATCGTCGACCTCATGCTCGCCAAGGTGGACGAGCGACTGAAGGACCGCGACATGGGCATCGAGCTGAGCTCGGAGGCCAAGTCGCTCCTGGCGAAGAAGGGCTACGACCCCGTGATGGGCGCCCGGCCGCTGCGCCGGACGATCCAGCGCGAGATCGAGGACATCCTCTCCGAGAAGATCCTCTTCGGTGAGCTGCGCCCCGGTCACATCGTGGTCGTCGGCACCGAGGGCGAGGGTGAGGAGAAGACCTTCACCTTCCGCGGCGAGGAGAAGTCGGCGCTGCCCGACGTCCCCCCGATCGAGCAGGCGGCAGGCGGCGCGGGCCCGAACATGTCGAAGGACGTGTGAGGACGCCCCCGAGCGCCTGAGCAGAAGTAGAAGGGGCTGCCCCGGAACCGTGCGAACGGTCCGGGGCAGCCCCTTCTGGCATGGAGCGGCGGGCGGTTCACGTCGAGGCCCTCGCCGCCCGTGAGCGTGGCCCGGCCGGCGACGGCCACCCGGCACGCGGACCTCCCCGTACCGGGCTTCCCTAGGGAAGCGGCCATGGATCCGCTCGTGGCGCCGTGTCGTGCCGGTCTGCCGGTCTGCCGGTGGACGAGCTCGAACGGACGCGAGGCGACGAGCGAAGTGAGCCGTACGCACTCCACGTGCCGGCCGCCGCGCTGCCGGAGGATCCGCCGTGGGATCCGCCGGGGGGATGCCGCCGAGGACGTTCCCGGCGAAGGGCCGGGCCGCCGGACATACCGCCCAGTGGCGGGGCTCCGAGTCGCTTCCCGTAGGCGGCGGGCCGTCCGGCTCGCAGACCGGCGGTCCGCGCAGGTGTCCGGCCATCGGCAGGGCGGCGGCCGTGTACCGGCCGGCCTCCGGATGCCGCTCGGGGGGCCGTACCGCTGGATGCCGGGGAAGCCGGTGATCCCGCATCCGGGGGCCTCGTGCCCGGCGTGGAGGGTGCCGAGCCGCAACGGGGGACGGAGCGCACCGGGACGGCGTCCAGCAGGAGGGCCGCGTCGAGGCCGTGGACTCGACGGCATCGGCGAACTCGGTGCCGTCCGTGTCACCGGTGCCTGCGGTGTCACCGGCCATGGCCGGCAGCCCCGGAGTTGCTCCGGTCGTCGTGTCGGCCCGGCCGTCGCGCAGGCCGAAGGTCCCGAAACGGACAGCCTTCGGGCCCACCGGCGGTGACAAGGCGCACAGCCCTTTCAGGGCCTACTAGGAGCAGTAGGAGAGCGGGTGGTGATCGCTGCGGGGGCCTTCGGCCCTGCGGTGGAAGGAGCTCCCGGGCACGGAGGGAGCCGAGCCCGGATGGCGGGATCTGTCCGTTTCGGGAGGTTTGGAACTGGGGTTAAACCTGTCCCGAATCAGAGTTTCGACGGGCCCGGGCGTGGCTCGCCCCCAACCCGCGGTGGCTGATTCCCGAGGCTCCGGATACGGCTTTTGTTCGTAGATGAGGTGTTTGAGCAATGGCCGGAGTGCGGGTTACCAAGGAATGGCCAGCCCGGCCGGAGCGCCGGGTCCAGTCATCTCCGGAGGTTCTCCGCTTATGTCGAAGCGCGTTTCGTTCCAGCACTCCCGCCGCCCGTCCCTGTCCCGTGTCCGTGGAGCCGTCCTGGCGGCGGGCCTGGGAACATCGATGGTTCTCGGTGTGGGCGCTGCGTTCGCGGCCGGCTCGGCGGGTGCCCCGGATTCCGCGAACCTGATCACCAGCGGCGCGGCCGAATCGGTCGCCCAGCAGGCGGCCGCGCAGGGCAAGGCCGCCGAGAAGGCCGCCGCCAAGAAGGCGGCGGCGACCAAGCAGGCGGCCGCGGCGAAGAAGGCCGCGCTGAAGAAGGCCCAGGGCTGGGAGGCCCCGGTGAGCCGCTACGAGCTGAGCGCGAGCTTCGGCAACGACGGCAGCCGCTGGGCGCACAAGCACTCCGGCCAGGACTTCGCCGTGCCGGTCGGCACCAAGGTCGAGGCCGCGCACACCGGCGTCGTCGTGAAGGCCGGCCCCAACGGCGGCGGCGACGGTCCCGCGTACGGCAACGCCGTCGTGATCAAGCACGCCAACGGCACGTACTCGCAGTACGCCCACCTGTCGAAGATCGACGTGCGGATCGGCGAGACAGTGAAGACGGGCGACAGGATCGCGCTCTCCGGCAACACCGGCAACTCCAGCGGCCCGCACCTGCACTTCGAGATCCGGCACACCGCCGACTACGGCTCCGCGGTCAACCCGGTCGGCTTCCTGCACAAGAAGGGCGTGCGGGTCTGATCCGACCGGACGGCCGGGGCCGGGACGGCTCCGCTACTCCGCGGACTCCCGGCCGTGGGCCCGGGTGACCAGTTCGAAGGCGACTTCGAGGACGGCCTTGCGCTTCTCCTCGGGGTCGCCTTCGAGGTCCTTGAGGGCGAACATGCCCGCGTGCGTCGCGAAGAGCGCGGTGGAGCAGCGCACATGGTCGGCCAGCGAGCCGCCGGGTTCCTGGAGCAGGTCGACCAGGGCGACGACGCGCTCCTTGATGGTCACCCCGATGCTCAGGTCCCGTACGGCCGCCTGGTTCTCCTGCATGAAGCGGAACAGTGGGGCGGCGGCGGCCAGGGCCTCGCTGTAGCGGCTGAGGATCTCCTTCTTCGTCTCCAGGGTGCGCGGCTGCTCCTTGCCCCAGGCCAGCAGCTCCTCGACCGGACGGTTGAGGTCGTCGAAGATGCTGACCAGGATGTCTTCCTTGGTCTTGAAGTGGTAGTACAGCGCGGCCTTGGTGACATCCAGCCGCTCGGAGATCTCGCGGAGCGAGGTCTTCTCGTAGCCCTGTTCGGCGAAGAGCTCCAGAGCGACGTCCTGAATGCGCTGGCGCGTGTTGCCCCGGCGCCGCTGCGGCGTGCTCCTCATGAGCTCTCCTTTGCTGGAAACTTACTTGACGCCCGGCTAGTTGGGGGTCTACTTTCCCCAGTGTAGTTACTAGCCGGGCGGCAAGTAAGTGCCCGGCCGCACAGGGGACCGACAGGGGATCAGGGGAGTGGGGACAATGTCCGATCTGAAGAAGGCGGGCGGCGGGGCGGCGGCCGTCGCCGACCGGCCGTCCGGGATACCCGAGACGCCGCAGCGCAGTGTCCGGGTGGTGATGCTCGCCCTGATGATCACGATGCTGCTCGCCATGCTGGACAACCTGATCGTCGGCACGGCCATGCCGACCATCGTCGGCGACCTCGGCGGCCTGGAGCACCTGTCCTGGGTCGTCACCGCGTACACCCTGGCCACCGCCGCCTCCACCCCCATCTGGGGCAAGCTCGGCGACATGTACGGCCGCAAGGGCATCTTCCTCACGTCCATCGTGATCTTCCTGATCGGCTCGGTGCTGAGCGGAATGGCCCAGGACATGGGCCAGCTGATCGGCTTCCGGGCGGTCCAGGGACTCGGCGCGGGCGGCCTGATGGTCGGCGTCATGGCGATCATCGGCGACCTCGTCCCGCCCCGCGAGCGCGGCAAGTACCAGGGCATGATGGCCGGTGTCATGGCCATCGCCATGATCGGCGGACCGCTGGTCGGCGGCACCATCACCGACCACCTCGGCTGGCGCTGGAGCTTCTACATCAACCTGCCGCTGGGCGCGGTCGCCCTCGCCATGGTCACCATCGTGCTGCACCTGCCGAAGCGGAAGGGGGCCCAGGCCAAGGTCGACTACCTCGGCGCGGGGCTGCTGACCCTCGGCATCACCGCGATCGTGCTGGTGACCACCTGGGGCGGTACGGAGTACGACTGGAACTCCGCCGTGATCATGGAGCTCATCGCGATCGGCGTGGCCTCGCTCGCAGGCTTCGTCTTCGTCGAGACGAAGGCGGCGGAACCGATCATCCCGCTGCACATCTTCCGCAACGGCAACTTCACCCTGATGTCCGTCGTCGGCTTCATGACGGGCTTCGTGATGTTCGGCGCGGTGCTCTTCCTGCCGCTGTACCAGCAGTCCGTCCAGGGCGCCTCGGCGACCAACTCGGGTCTGCTGCTCCTGCCGATGCTGCTGTCGATGATGGTCGTCTCGCTGGTCGCCGGACGGGTCACCACCAGCACCGGCAAGTACAAGATCTTCCCCGTGGTGGGCTCCGCGCTGATGGTGATCGGCCTCTTCCTGCTCTCGCGGATGGACGTCGACACCACGCGGTTCACCTCCGGCGTCTACATGGCGGTGCTCGGCGCGGGCATGGGCTTCCTGATGCAGATCACGATGCTCGTCGCGCAGAACAGCGTGGAGATGAAGGACATGGGCGTCGCCTCCTCCGCGACGACCCTCTTCCGTACGCTCGGCAGCTCCTTCGGCGTCGCGATCATGGGCGCGCTGTTCACCGGGCGGGTGCAGGACGAGATGGTCGCCCGCGGCGGCGGGGCAGCCACCGCCAGGTCCGCCCAGCTGGACGCGGCGAGCCTGGCGAAGCTGCCGGAGGCGGCCCGCGAGGCCTACCAGTTCGCGGTGTCGTCCGGCACGCACATCGCGTTCCTCGTCGGCGCCTCGGTCGGCCTGATCGCCCTGGTCGCCTCGGTCTTCGTCAAGGAGGTACCGCTGCGCGGAGCGGGTCCGGTCACCCAGCAGGCCGAGGCCGTCTGATCCGGAGCGGGTACGAAGGAGGCTCCCGGGGCACGCCCCCGGGAGCCTTCCGCTGTATCGGCGGGCCCCTCCGGCCCCGGTGGCCTCCTGTCGTACCCGGGCCCCTCCGGCCCCGGAAGCCTTCGACGTACGGACCCCTTCGGGAGCCTTCTGCCGTACCGGACCTCTCGGCCCCGGTGGCCTTCTGCCGTACCCGGCCCCTCGGCCCCCGTAGCCTCCTGCCGTGTCCGGCTCAGGCGTCGGTCCGCCCGCGGCCGGCCTCCGCGCCCCGGGCCTCGTCGCTGTCCGGGCCGCGCTGCTCGGACACCTGGAGCATCGGGAAGCTGCCGGTGTTCGTCGGCGCGTGCTCGGGCAGCCACAGCACCGCGATCGCCCCGCCCGTGCCCTCCGCGGCCCCTTCCGGCGCCGCGTTGCGGAAGGTCAGCCGGGCCCCGAGGACCCGGGCCTGACCGGCCGCGATGGTCAGCCCGAGACCGTGCCCCTGTCCGGACCGGTCACTGCTTCCGGTACGGAACCGGCTCGGCCCCTCGCGCAGCAGCGCCGCCGGGAACCCGGAACCGTGATCGCGGATCCGGACCACCCGGCCCTCGACCGTGACCTCCACCGGGGTGGCCCCGTGCTTGGCGGCGTTGCCCAGCAGATTGCCGAGGATGCGCTCCAGGCGCCGCGGATCGGTGTTGACCCAGGACTCATGCACCACCCGCACCCGTACATCCGGGTCCAGCAGCGCGATCCGCCGGCTGACGAACTCGCCCAGCGCGACCTCCTGGAGCTCGGCCCGCTCCGACGCGCTGTCCAGCCGGGCCACCTCCAGCACGTCCTCGACGAGCGTGCGCATCGCCTGCGCCCGGTCCCGTACCAGCTCGGTGGGGCGGCCGGGCGGCAGCAGCTCGGCCGCCGTCAGCAGACCGGTCACCGGCGTACGCAGCTCGTGCGCGATGTCCGCGGTGACCCGGCGCTCCGCCTCGATCCGCGCGTTCAGCGCGTCCGTCAGCGCGTCCACCGCACCGGCCAGCTCATCGGTCTCGTCCTGGACGACACCGCCGACGGCCTCCCTGACCCGTACCTCCGTATTGCCCTGCGCGACCCGGCCCGCCGCGGCCGCCGCCTTGCGCAGCCGGCGCGACAGCTGCCCGCCGATCAGCACCCCCAGCGCACAGCCGCCGAAGACCACCGAGACCGAGCCGATGATCAGCGCCCGGTCGAGATCGCGCATGATCGTGGAGTTGCGGCCCGCGAACCGGGTGTGCAGCGAGAGCACGTCACCGTGGCCGACCGGCACGGCCGCCCACACATCGGGCACCCCCTTGCTGGTCACCTCGACATGGGTGGCGCGCCGGTTCCTGGCGGTCTCCGCGCGCAGGCTGCGCGGCATGGTCGGGTCGTTGAGCTTGGCGCCGAACCGGGGGTCGGCCTTCTTCGTCTTCGTCGCCTCGTACAGCAGCTGGGCGTACGTCAGCCGCTCCAGCTGGACCTCGCGGGCGTTCTCCAGCATCGAGACCCGGGCCGCGTTGTGGACGACGAAGCTGAGCGCGACCGCGGTCAGCGCGCCGACCGCGGCGATCGCGATGCTGATCTTCCAGCGGACTCCGGTCCGCAGGGCGGGCCGCTTCATGGCCTGAGTTTGTAGCCGAAGCCGCGGACCGTCTCGATCCGGTCCTGGCCGATCTTGGTGCGCAGCCGCTGCACATGGACATCCACGACCCGGGTGTCACCGCCCCATCCGTAGTCCCAGACCCGCTCCAGGAGCTTGTCGCGGGAGAGCACCGTGCCGGGCGCCGCGGAGAACTCCAGCAGCAGCCGCATCTCGGTCGGGGTCAGCGCCACCTGCTCGCCGCCGCGGTGGACCGCCATGCCCTCGGTGTCGACCTCCAGATCACCGAAGACCAGCACCCCGCCGGCGGGCTGCAACTCCGGCTCCCCGGTGCCCGGCTGCCCGCCCGAGGCATGGCCGAAACGGCGCAGTACGGCACGGATCCGGGCGACCAGGACCGCCCCGTCGAAGGGTTTGGTGACGTAGTCGTCCGCGCCGGCCTCCAGACCGAGCACCACGTCGATCGAGTCCGCGCGGGCCGACAGCATGATCACGGGCACCGTCGACTCGTCGCGGATACGACGGCAGAGGCTGACCCCGTCGAGTCCAGGCACCATCACGTCGAGCAGGGCGATGTCGGGGCGGTCCGCCCGGAAGGCGTCGAGGCCCGACATGCCGTCGGGCATGGCGGTGACCACGAAGCCGGCGCGCTCCAGCGCCAGCTGGGTGGCCTCGCGGATGACATCGTCGTCCTCGACGAACAGGACGTGGGTCTCGGCCATCAGACTGCTCTCAGTTCCCCGCCGGGTCGGCGGCCCCCGGAAGGTCCGTACCGCCGCTGCCGACTGCTCGGTTGAAGTCGTTGTGCACCCGGTCGTGCTCGTTGAACCGGCTGCCCGCCCAGCGGTAGGTGATCACTTCCTCGCCGGAGGGGTACGAGACCGAGTCCTTCTTCTCGTACACCTGGGTCGTCACCACCAGATCGCCGCGGTCGATGGTGCCGTAGACCGCGGGCTGCTCGATGGCGAACACGTTCTCGTACTGGCCGTTGGTCCGCGGGCGGTACACGTACGTGCCGACGCCCACCGAGTCGCCGCAGGTCATCACGTTCACCACGACATCGGGCGAGGGCCCCCCGGTCATGGTGCCGTAGGAGGTGTCCACCGGGTACGCGGAGCCGGTGCAGGGCTTCAGATCCGTTCTGACCCGCTCGCTGACCTTGGGGTCGTGCTTGAGCAGCGTCACGGGATCTATCCGCGCGGCGGGCTTCGCGGAGGAGGTCGGTCCGGTGCCGGGCGTGACCTGGGCCACCGGCTGCGTGCCGGCCGGGCCCTCGTCCCGGGTGCCGGTACCGCCGGTCGAGCAGCCGACGATGAGCAGCCCGAAGGCGGCGAGGCCGACCAGGGTCGTGGCGCTCGCCGCCCAGCCGGTCAGGACCCGGCCACGTCCGACGGTGGCCGCTCGGCCACCGTCGTCTCTTTCACCGCCACGGTCACCGCCGTCGCCGTCGCTGGCTGTCAGGCCGCGCAACGCTCCCGCCCCCGTTCGTCCGTATGCCTGGCCGCCCGCGTCCGGACGGCTGCCGGAGCGCGGCGGGGTGCCAGGTCCCGCTCCTCGTGGAGCCGGGCCTCGCTGCTCGCCGCCTCACGGCTCTCCAGCTCCTGGCGCAGCCGTGCCAGCGCACGGTGCAGCGTGCTCTTCACCGTACCGGCCGACATGCCGAGCGCCGCAGCCGTCTCCTCCGTGCTCATCTGCTCCCAGTGTCGCAGCACGACGACGCTGCGCTGCTTGGGAGCCAGTACGCCCAGCACATCCATCAGCAGGGCGCGGTCGGCGCGCTGCTCGGTGCCGTCCTCGACGCTCGCGTCGGGCAGCTGCTCGGTGGGGACCTCGTCCAGCTTGCGGGCCCGCCACCACTCGGTACGGGTGTTGATCATGACGCGGCGCAGATAGGCGTCGGCCAGGGACTTGTCGGCGATGCCGTCCCAGCGGCCGTACGTACGGGCCAGCGCGGTCTGGAGCAGGTCCTGCGCGTCCACGGGGTCCGGGACGAGCCGTCGCGCGCTGCGCAGCAGCGCGTCGTGCCGAGTGCGTACGTAGTCCTCGAATGCGAGCACCTCGCCGTGCGCCATTCCAACCGCCTCCGTCCCCGTGGATCCCCGTGGTTCCGCCGTCAGCCATCGTTCGGTCGGGCTGACGGAGAAGACGCTACGGAGCTGTTGTCACGGGGTTGTGCGGAGCAGCCATACGCCGACGCACGGCTGTCCATCGGTTGTGTAACAGCGGCGGAGAGGCGCCGGTACGGAGCTCAGCTCAGCGGCAGCCGGTACTGCCCGCCGGCCAGCGGTTCGACCAGGCCGTCGGCGACCAGGCCGTCCAGCGCGCGGGCGCGCTGCACCGGCTCGTCCCACACCGCGTCCAGCGCCGACTGCGGCACCGGTGTCATCGCCTCGCGCAACACGGCGAGCAGCCGGCCGCGCACCTGCCGGTCGGTACCGGCATAGGTCTGACCGCGCCGCGGGGGCCCCTGGTGGGCGGGCTTCCCGGCCAGCCGCCAGGCGCACTGCCCGGCGATCGGGCAGCGGTCGCAGTCCTCGTTCTTCGCGGTGCAGACGAGGGCTCCGAGCTCCATCGTCGCGGCGGCCCAGCGGGCCGCCCGCTCGTCCTCCTCGGGGAGCAGCGCGCGGGCCAGCTTGCGTTCGGCGGCGGTGGTCGCGTTCGGCGGGTACTGGATCCCGGTCGCGGCGCGGGCGAACACCCGGCGGACGTTCGTGTCGAGCACGGCATGCCGCTGCCCGTACGCGAACGAGGCCACGGCCGCCGCGGTGTACTCGCCGATCCCGGGCAGGGCGAGCAGCTGGGCGTGCTCGCTCGGTACGTCGCCGCCGTGCCGTTCCGTTATGGCCTGCGCGGCCCCGTGCAGGCGGAGCGCCCGGCGCGGGTAGCCGAGCCGGCCCCAGGCGCGGACCGCCTCGCCGGGCGGTTCGGCGGCCAGGTCGGCGGGGCGGGGCCAGCGGGCGAGCCACTGCTCGTACACCGGAAGGACCCGGCTCACGGGGGTCTGCTGCAGCATGAACTCGCTCACCATCACACCCCAGGCGCCCGCTTCGGGGCGGCGCCAGGGCAGATCGCGGGCGTGCTGGTCGAACCACCCGATGACGGGAGAGTGGAGGGAGGCGGGGGGCGTCTGTGTCGCAGTCATGGCAGTCATCGCACCGCCGATCCTGGCACGGAAGGACACACGATGGTTCCGTGCACGGTGGTGTCGCCCCCGCTGAGGGCCCTTGGGGTGATAATGCCACCCGTCCGCGCCCCGGCGGTCCGGCAACCGGCCCAAGGGGGCCGGCCCCGGCTGCCAGGGGCCGTCAGTGCCGCTTGGCCCGTCGGTGGGAGCGGCCGGCCGGGGGCGTGCCCGGCCCCGAGGCCCAGGCGGCCACAGGCGCCCCGCTGCCGCGCACCGTCCGGGCGAGCGACTGTGCCGGGCGGCGCAGCACGGCGACCACCAGGGCCGAGACCGCGGCGCCGAGCAGCAGCCCGACCGCCACGTCATGCGGATAGTGCACGCCGACGAAGACCCGGGAGAAAGCCATCAGCAGCGCCAGCGGCACCGTGAGCCAGGCCAGCCGGGGCCGGGCGATCGCCAGGGCCACGGCCGCCGCGCCGGCGATCGCGGAGTGGTTGCTGGGGAAGGACCAGTCACCGGTCGGCGGGCAGGTCACCAACGAGGCCGCCGCTCCGGCGACCGACCTGCACGGGCGCTCCTCGTTCACCATCGACTTGAGCACCTCGCTGGCCACATAGCCGAAGGCCGTCGCGACGGGCGCGAGCACCGCCAGCGCCAGGGCGCGGTCGTCCTGACTCCGGGCCCGCCACCAGCCGGTGATGAACAGGACCCCGAAGACCAGGAGCCCGAGCTCCGTCCATATCTCGGCCAGATGTTGCACCCATGACGGCATGTCATGTGCGAAGTCGGTGATGTCCCGGTAGAGCGGGGCCGTAACTGAACTATCCATGTGACAGAGGGTAGTCAATGAAACCGGGAGTTCATCCGGGCGATGCCCGGTGGCCAACTCGGCGGCGCCACGGGCCCGGAACGGGCCGTCCGGGATGATGATCCGTAAAACTTGTGGCCCGGGGCGGCGGGTGGGGCGGGAGTTGGCGCCGATCTCTCGTAGAGTTTGAGCCGTGGGATCTTTGCGTAATCCGATCGGTCCGCTTCCCTCCACCATCTACTGGCGCCGGAGGGCCGTAGCGGCGACGCTCGTCGCGCTGCTCGCGCTGCTGATCGTATGGATCGTCACCTCGGGCGGGGGCGAGAAGACCAAGGACGACTCCCGGCCCGCCGGGTCCGGTCCCGTACGCGAGATCACCCCTGGCCCCGGAGGTTCGGGCCCGGCCATCAGCCAACAGCCCGGCGGACGCGACGAGTCGGGCGACTCGGGCGGTGACGGCGGTCACGGCGGCGGCACGGGCGCGGGCTCCGACGGCGGAGCGGGCGACGGCGGTACGGGCGCCGATGGCGGAGCGGGCACCGGAGCCGGTGGCGCGAACGGCAGCGGCTGGACGGCCGGCCAGCAGGTCCCGGCCTCCTCCCCGCTCCCCGACTGCACCCCCGCGGCACTGCGCCTGAACCTGAGCACCGAGCTCAGCTACAGCCCCGGCGAGAAGCCGAAGTTCAAGCTGGTCGTCAAGAACACCTCGGCCACCACCTGCAAGGCCGACCTCGGGCCGAAGAGCGCGGTGCTCACCATCACCGAGGCCGGCGGCGACGACAACCAGGTGTGGTCCTCCAAGGACTGCCCGCGCGATGCGGCCGTCCTGCTGCTGAAGGTCCCGGCGGGCGAGACCGTCGTGCACACCGTGGAGTGGGACCGCAGGAAGAGCTCCCCGCAGTGCGCGACGCCGCCCGCGGGGACGGCGGGGCCCGGAACGTATCTGGTCGAGGCGAAGGCGCCGGGCGAGCCGGTGCAGCGCGCCTCGTTCGTCCTCGCGAAGGACTGAGCGCGCGGGCCCGGCGCCGGGCAGGGGGCGCCGGGGCGGGCCCCGGACATGCGACGGGGCCCGGTCTCCCGGGCCCCGGTCACGCTGCGCGCCGCTGCTGGTACCGGCTCTACACGTACCGTTCGAGGATCGACGACTCGGCCAGCCGTGACAGCCCCTCGCGCACGCTGCGGGCGCGCGCCTCGCCGACGCCGTCCACCGTCTGGAGATCGTCCACGCTGGCGGCGAGCAGCTTCTGCAGACCGCCGAAGTGCTCCACCAGCCGGTCGATGATCGCCCCGGGCAGCCTCGGCACCTTCGCCAGCAGCCGGAAGCCGCGCGGCGAGACCGCCGAGTCGAGCGTCTCGGGCGAGCCGCTGTAGCCCAGGGCCCGTGCCACGACCGGGAGTTCGAGCAGCTCGGTGTGGGAGAGCGCGTCGAGCTCGGTCAGCGCCTCGCCGACCGTGCGGGACCGCTTCGCGGTCGGCTCCGGCACATAGTCGCGCACGACCAGCTCGCGCTCCGGCTCGACGCCCGCGATCAACTCGTCGAGCTGGAGCGAGAGAAGCCGGCCGTCGGTGCCGAGCTCGACCACGTACTCCGCGATCTCGGTCGCGATCCGGCGGACCATCTCCAGCCGCTGGGCGACGGCCGTGACGTCCCGGACCGTCACCAGGTCCTCGATCTCCAGCGCGGAGAGCGTGCCCGCGACCTCGTCGAGCCGGAGCTTGTACCGCTCCAGGGTGGCGAGGGCCTGATTGGCGCGGGAGAGGATCGCGGCGGACTCCTCCAGGACCCGGCGCTCCCCGTCCACGTAGAGCGCGATCAGGCGCATCGACTGCGAGACCGAGACGACCGGGAAGTTGCACTGCTTGGAGACCCGGTCCGCCGTGCGGTGGCGGGTGCCGGTCTCCTCGGTGGGGATGGAGGCGTCCGGCACCAGCTGCACGCCGGCGCGCAGGATCTTGGTCATGTCCTTGTCGAGGATCAGTGCGCCGTCGAGCTTGGCCAGCTCGCGCAGGCGCGTCGCGGTGAACTCCACGTCCAGCACGAATCCGCCGGTGCACATCGACTCGACGGTCTTGTCCATGCCGAGCACGATCAGCCCGCCGGTGTTGCCGCGGAGGATGCGCTCCAGACCGTCCCGCAGCGCCATTCCGGGCGCCACGGCGCTCAGCGAGGCGCGCATGAGCGCCTCATTACCGGTGCCTTGGCCGGACTTTCCGGGCGATGCTGCCCGGTCGTTGGCTGCCACTGCACTCCTCCGGTCACAGGTTTGCGGTGCCCTTACGTCCCTCGTACCGTTCGTACGGACGGGCGAGACCAGGGCAAAGTCTACCGGCGTGCGCTCTCCTCCTGGGGGGCCTGTGCGCGAGAGCGCCGTGGGAGGACTCTCAGCGCATCGCCCATGTTGGCGACTTCTGTGACCTTCATACCGGCCGGGACCTTCCCCGGGTCGGTCGGGACCAGCGCGTGCGTGAAGCCCAGGCGGTGCGCCTCGGCCAGCCTGCGCTGGACCCCCGTGACCCTTCTGACCTCGCCCGCGAGGCCCACCTCGCCGATCGCCACCAGGTTCTTGGGCAGGGGGGTGTCGCTCGCGGCACTGGCCAGGGCCAGCGCGACCGCGAGGTCCGCCGCGGGCTCGGAGAGCTTCACACCGCCGACCGTCGCGCTGTAGATGTCCCGCTTGCCCAGCGAGCTGATCCGGCCGCGCTGCTCCAGGACCGCGAGCATCATCGACACCCGGGACGTCTCCAGGCCGGAGGTGGTGCGCCGGGGCGAAGGGATCTGGGAATCGACCGTCAGCGCCTGGACTTCGGCGACGAGCGGCCGCTTGCCCTCCAGGGTGACGGTCAGGCAGGTGCCGGGCACGGGCTCGTCGCGCCGGGTGAGGAAGAGGCCGGAGGGGTCGGCGAGGCCGGTGATGCCCTCGTCGTGCAGCTCGAAGCAGCCGACCTCGTCGGTCGCGCCGTATCTGTTCTTGACGCCCCGTACGAGCCGCAGGCGGGCGTGGCGGTCGCCCTCGAAGGACAGCACCACGTCGACGAGGTGCTCCAGCAGCCGCGGCCCGGCGATCGCCCCCTCCTTGGTGACATGGCCGACCAGGAGCGTGGACATGCCGCGCTCCTTGGAGGCCCGGATGAGGGCCCCGGCGACCTCCCGGACCTGCGCCATGCCGCCCGGCGCCCCGTCGATCTCGGGCGAGGCGACGGTCTGTACGGAGTCGAGGATGAGGAGCGAGGGCTTGACGGCGTCCAGATGGCCGAGGACCGCGGACAGGTCGGTCTCGGCCGCGAGGTAGAGGTGGTCGTTGATCGCCCGGATCCGGTCGGCGCGCAGCCGCACCTGGCTCGCGGACTCCTCGGCGGTGACGTAGAGCGTGCGGTGGTCGTCGCTCGCCGCCTTGGCGGCGACGTCCAGCAGCAGCGTCGACTTGCCGACGCCCGGCTCGCCCGCGAGGAGCACGACGGCGCCCGGGACGAGACCGCCGCCGAGCACCCGGTCCAGCTCACCGACGCCGGTCGACCGGGCGGTGGCCTGCCGGCTGTCGACCTGGCCGATGGGGAGCGCGGCGGCACTGACCCGGCCGGCCGCGGTGGTCCGCACGGCGGGGGCGCCGCCGAACTCCTCGACCGTCCCCCACGCCTGGCATTCGGGGCAGCGGCCGAGCCACTTGGCGGTCGTCCAGCCGCACTCGGTGCAGCGGTAGGACGGCCGGTCCTTCGCGGTTTTCGTACGGGCAGCCATGGCGCAACCGTATAGGTGGGGTACGACAACGCCGCCGGGCCCGGTCCGGCGGCGAGGGTGCGTGCCCTCCGAGGGCTGCTGCGCACCCGGCGGAACGGTGGGCGCTGCAGGGCGAAATGGTGGGTGCTTGCGGAGAAATAGGGAATTTCTGTCCCCTTTTGAGGGATACGTTCACCCGTAAGGATTAAAAGTGCTGAAGAGGCGCTAAATGTGTGCCCTGTGCTGCCTACGGTCGCAAGGTGACGAGCAGCGGTCTGGAGCCCCCCACGCACACCACCGGCGCACACCGGGCGCGGAGCAGTGCGCCCCGTCTCCCGACGGACCCTTCGCCGCGTCGGCCGCCCGCCCGTTACGAACCCCATCTCGACGGCCTGTTCACCTACTGCCTCTCCGTGCTCTGCGACCACGACGCGGCCACCGAGGCGCTCGGCGGTGTCCTCGCGATCGCGGAACGGCAGGGCGGCCGGTGCCCGACGGGCGAGGAGGAACGTAAATCCTGGCTGTACGCGCTGGCCAGATGGATGTGCCTGCGCAAGCTCGCCGAGCAGAAACAGGGCCGCCAGGCGCACCGGCACAAGACCGGGAAGCAGCCGCGGAGGCTCTCGTCGAAGCAGGAGACGTGGCGGGCGGGCGGGCCTCCGGGCAAGCAGCCGGGCGGAGCGGCCACTCAGGGGGCGCGCACGGGGCGGCGTACGCCCCCGGCCGTCGCCGCGAAGACCCCCGCCACCGCCGCGTTCACGCCGGGCGGCGCCCCCGCAGGCCCCGCCCGCGCTCCCGAGACCGAGGCCGCCGCCGAGGCGCACCGCCGTGAACTCGCCCGGCTCGCCTGGCCCGAGGCCGCCGGCACCACCCCCGAGCAGCGCGAGGCGCTCGAACTCGCCGTGCGCCACCGTCTCCCCCCACGCGCCGTCGCCTCCGTCCTGGGCCTCGAACCGGCGGCCGCCCGGGAACTCCTGGCCGCCGCGGCCTGCGAGGTGGAACGCACCCGCGCCGCACTCGCCGTCGTCGAGAGCGGCAACTGCTCCACCGTCGCCCGGCTCACCGGCGAGCACCGCGTCCTGCTCTCCGCCGCCCTGCGCCGCGAACTCGTCCGCCACGTCGACGACTGCCCCCGCTGCCGCCGGGCCGCCGAACGGGCCGGCGCCGAGGGCCCGTGGCCCGGTGCCGCGGTCACCCCGGCCGCCGCGCTGCCGGTCGTCGAGGCGCCCCGGCCCTCGGCGTACGTGGCGATGGTCCACGCCCGGCGCAACCGCTCCGGCGGCCCGCGTTTCGACCGGGCGGGCTTCCCCGTGGACCCGAAGGACCACGCCGCGCGCCGCGACCGGCTGCGGGCCAGGGTCGTCACGACGACGGTGGTGGCGACGGTCGTCGCCGCCCCGGTGATCGCGCTGTGGACCGCCTACCGCGGCGCGTCGCTGACCGGCGAGGGCCACGAGGGCTCGTCGGTCACCGCCACCGAGAGCGATGCCCGGCACGGCTCCGACGGCACCGCGGACGGGCACTACGAGAACGCGGGCAACGCCCGCCCCCAGCCCGGCGCCCGCTTCGTGGACGGCAGTGCCCCGGACGTCTCGGCGGAGGTGATCAGCTCGGGTCCGGGCCGGGACGGCGTCGGCGGGCTCACCGTCGAGGCCCGCTCCTCGGGCGGCAGGACCCTGATCCGGCTGACCGCGTCGGGCGGCACGCCCGTCGCCTGGTCGGCCCGCTCGGACGCGTCCTGGGTGGGGCTGAGCCGCTACTCGGGCACGCTCGCCGCGGGCGAGAGCGTCACCGTCCAGGTCCTGGTGGACCACCAACAGGGACCGGCCGGCCCGTGGAGCGCGCGCATCGCCCTCGCCCCGTCGGGCTCGGCGGTGGTGATCCGGGGGCACGGGGCGGCGCCGCCCGTGCCCGGCGGCCCGGGACACCCGGCGGAACCCTCCGCCACCCCCGGCCCCTCGGAGCCGCCCACGTCCTCGCCGGACCCCACACCGTCCACCGGCCCGACACCGGGCGAGCCCACACCGACGCCGACGGACCCCGGCCCGACCGGCCACCCGTCACCGGACCCGTCCGGCTCCACAGCCCCCACCGACCCGGGGCCGGGCACGACCCCGGCGGACTGAAGCGGGCCGGCCGGGGCTCACCCCCCCCGTGCCGTCACTCCGGATCGACCGGGTCCGCCGGGTGCGGTGCCATCGGCAGCAGCGAGGACAGCCGCTGCTCGCAGAGCTCGACGAGCCGCTCGTACGCCTCCTTGCCCATCATCTCGGTGAGCTCGGGCCGGTACGAGACGTACACCGGCTCCCCGGCCCCGTGCGCCGAGGTCGCCGAGGTGCACCACCAGTGCAGATCGTGACCGCCGGGGCCCCAGCCCCTGCGGTCGTACTCACCGATCGACACCTGGAGCACCCGTGTGTCGTCGGGCCGGTCGATCCAGTCGTACGTACGCCTGACCGGCAGCTGCCAGCAGACGTCCGGCTTGGTCTCCAGGGGCTCCCGGCCCTCCCGCAGCGCCAGGATGTGCAGGGAGCAGCCCGCGCCCGCCGCGAATCCGGGCCGGTTCTGGAAGATGCACGAACCCTTCCAGCGCCGTGTCTGGCGTTCCCCGTCGTCGTCGACCTCGACCCAGCCCGTCCCGGTGCCGACGTCGTGGAACTGCCACAGCTCGGGGGTCAGCCGCTCGACGTGGTCCGCCACCCGCTTCTCGTCGTCCTCGTCCGAGAAGTGCGCGCCCAGGGTGCAGCACCCGTCGTCCGCGCGGCCCGCCTGGATGCCCTGGCAGCCGCTGCCGAAGATGCAGGTCCACCTGGAGGTCAGCCAGGTCAGGTCGCAGCGGAAGATCTGCTCGTCGTCCGCGGGGTCCGGGAACTCGACCCAGGCGCGCGCGAAGTCGATCCCCGTCTCGTCTTCGGACCGGTCCGGTCCGTTCACTTCCTGTTGCTGCATCTCCTGCTTCGTTCTCTGCTTCTTCGTGTTTTTGCCCGGCTTCGCCTTTTTCGTCTTTGGCACGCGCCAAGAGTAAGGCTGAGGTCCCGGTAGCGTTCCTGCCATGAGACTCGGAGTCCTCGACGTGGGTTCGAACACGGTGCATCTGCTGGTGGTGGACGCGCACCCCGGCGCGCGCCCGCTGCCCGCGCATTCGCACAAGGCGGAGCTGCGCCTGGCCGAACTGCTCGACGAGGACGGGGCGATCGGCCCCGACGGTGTGGACCGGCTCGTGGCGACGATCACCGACGCGCTCCAGGCCGCCGAGGACAAGGGGTGCGAGGACGTCCTGCCGTTCGCCACGTCCGCCGTACGGGAGGCGAGCAACGCCGATCAGGTGCTGGCCCGGGTGCGGGACGAGACGGGCATCGACCTCGCCGTCCTGAGCGGCGCGGAGGAGGCCCGGCTCACCTTCCTCGCCGCCCGCCGCTGGTTCGGCTGGTCGGCGGGGCGGCTGCTGGTCCTGGACATCGGGGGCGGCTCGCTGGAGATCGCGTACGGGATGGACGAGGAGCCGGACGCCGCGGTGTCGCTGCCGCTCGGGGCGGGCCGGCTCACCGCCGGCTGGCTGCCGGGCGACCCGCCGGACCCGGCGGAGGTGAAGGCGCTGCGCCGCCATGTCCGGGCCAGGATCGCCCGCAGCGTCGGGGAGTTCACCCGTCTCGGGCGCCCGGACCACGTCGTGGCCACGTCCAAGACCTTCAAGCAGCTCGCCAGGATCGCGGGCGCCGCGCGCTCCACCGACGGTCTCTACGTGCAGCGCGGCCTCACCCGCAAGTCGCTGGAGGAGTGGGTGCCGAAGCTGGCGACGATGACCACCGAGCAGCGGGGCGGTCTGCCCGGCGTCTCCGTGGGCCGGGCCCAGCAGCTGCTCGCCGGGGCGCTGGTCGCGGAGGGGGCGATGGATCTGTTCGGGGTCGACGAGCTGGAGATCTGCCCCTGGGCGCTGCGCGAGGGCGTCATCCTGCGCCGCCTGGACCACCTGCCGGCGGAGCGGGCCTCGCTGGGCTGAGCGCCGGACCGCGGAGGGCCGCCGGGCGGCCGGTCGCCCGTCATGGCCCTGCTCACTTTCCGCCGGGACCCCCCGGTGCGGCCCACCACTGCCCGTACGCTGTCCCAGTGGCAGAACCAGTGGTGCGCATCCCGGACGCGAAGGTCGCCCTGTCGACGGCTTCCGTCTACCCGGAATCGACGGCGACGGCCTTCGAGATCGCCGCGCGCCTCGGCTACGACGGCGTCGAGGTCATGGTGTGGACCGACCCCGTCAGCCAGGACATCGAGGCACTGCGGCGGCTCTCCGACTACCACCAGGTGCCGATCCTGGCCGTCCACGCGCCCTGTCTGCTGATCACGCAGCGGGTCTGGTCCACCGATCCGTGGGTGAAGCTCCAGCGGGCCCGCGCCGCGGCGGAGAAGCTCGGGGCGACGACCGTGGTCGTCCACCCGCCGTTCCGTTGGCAGCGCAACTACGCCCGCGACTTCGTCTCCGGCATCTGGCGCATGGCGGACGAGACCGATGTGCGGTTCGCCGTCGAGAACATGTACCCCTGGCGCTACCGGGACCGCGAGATGCTCGCGTACGCCCCCGACTGGGACGTCACCCACGACGACTACCGCCATTTCACCGTGGACCTCTCGCACACCGCGACGGCCCGCACCGACGGCATGGCGATGGTCGAGCGGATGGGCGACCGGCTCGCCCATATCCACCTCGCCGACGGCAAGGGCTCCAACAAGGACGAGCACCTGGTGCCCGGCCGGGGCGACCAGCCCTGTGCCGAACTGCTGGAGCACCTGGCCCGGACCGGCTTCGACGGCCATGTCGTCATCGAGGTCAACACCCGCCGTGCCATGTCCACTGCCGAACGCGAGGCCGACCTGGCGGAGGCGCTGGCCTTCACCCGGCTCCACCTGGCGTCGTCCCCGACCCGGGCACCCCGCAAATGACGGACGACCCCATGGGGCCCGGCGAGCCCAAAGGCCCCGTCGGCCCCAGGCGCCGCGGCCGCCCCTCCCGTACCACCGCACCCAGCGGGCCCGACGCGCGCACCCGCATCCTGGAGGCGGCCCGCACCGAATTCGCCGAGCGCGGCTACGACAAGACCTCGGTCCGGGGCATCGCCAAGGCGGCGGGTGTCGACTCCGCGCTGGTCCACCACTACTTCGGTACGAAGGACGAGGTCTTCGCGGCCGCGATCGAGCTCTCCTTCGAGCCGGCCCTGGTGATCCCGGCCCTCCTCGGCGACAGCACGGAGGGCGTGGGGGAGCGGCTGGCCCGCTACTTCATCGGCGTATGGGAGAACCCGGCGTCCAGGGCCCCACTGCTGGCGGTCATGCGGTCCGCCCTGACGCACGAGGCGGCGGCGGAGGTCCTCAGGGGCTTCGTCCTGCGCCGGCTCCTGGAGCGGGTCGCGGAGGCACTCGACGTACCGGACGCCACGTTCCGCGTGGAACTGGCGGCTTCGCACATGATCGGGATCGCGATGCTCCGCTATGTGATCCGGGCGGAACCGCTGGCTTCGGCCGACCCCGAGAAGATCATCGAGATGGTCGCGCCGACACTTCAGCGTTACCTCACGGAATCCTGAGACCTCACCGGCACCCCGCCCACCCACCGAGCAATTCATCCCGCATTTCGGACACTGTGTCCAGATCTTGGAGCCGGAGGCGTACGCTCGGAGACAGTCTTTAACGTCGAAGGAGCGAGAGACGATGCCCCAGCTGAGGTCCCGCACTGTCACTCACGGCCGCAACATGGCGGGCGCCCGTGCCCTCATGCGGGCCTCGGGCGTAGCGAGCGAGGACATCGGCAAGCCGATCATCGCGGTCGCCAACTCCTTCACCGAATTCGTCCCCGGCCACACCCACCTGGCCCCGGTCGGCCGGATCGTCTCCGACGCCATCAAGGCCGCGGGCGCCGTGCCCCGCGAGTTCAACACCATCGCCGTCGACGACGGCATCGCGATGGGCCACGCCGGGATGCTCTACAGCCTCCCCTCCCGCGACCTGATCGCCGACTCCGTCGAGTACATGGTCGAGGCGCACTGCGCGGACGCGCTGATCTGCATCTCCAACTGCGACAAGATCACCCCCGGCATGCTGATGGCCGCGATGCGCCTCAACATCCCGACGGTCTTCGTCTCCGGCGGCCCGATGGAGGCCGGCAAGGCCACCCTCGTCGACGGCACGGTCCGCAAGCTCGACCTGATCAACGCGATCAGCGACGCCGTCGACGAGAGCATCTCGGACGAGGACATCCTCCGCATCGAGGAGAACGCCTGCCCCACCTGTGGCAGCTGTTCCGGCATGTTCACCGCCAACTCGATGAACTGCCTGACCGAGGTCCTGGGCCTCTCCCTCCCCGGCAACGGCTCCGTCCTCGCCACGCACACCGCCCGCAAGGCGCTGTACGAGGAGGCCGGCCGCACGGTCGTCGAGATCACCCGGCGCTACTACGAGCAGGACGACGCGTCGGTCCTGCCCCGCTCCATCGGCACCCGTGCCGCGTTCGACAACGCCATGGCGCTCGACATCGCGATGGGCGGCTCCACCAACACGATCCTGCACCTGCTGGCCGCCGCCCAGGAGGCCGAGCTGGCGTACGACCTCGACGACATCAACGAGGTCTCGCGCCGTGTCCCCTGCCTCTCGAAGGTCGCGCCCAACGTGGCCCCCGGCGGCACGTACTACATGGAGGACGTCCACCGGGCCGGCGGCATCCCCGCCATCCTCGGTGAGCTGCACCGCGGCGGCCTGCTCGACGAGAACGTGCACTCGGTGCACTCCGACTCCCTCGCCGAGTGGCTGAAGAACTGGGACGTCCGCGGCGGCTCCCCGTCCCCGGAGGCCGTCGAGCTGTGGCACGCGGCTCCCGGCTGCGTCCGTTCCGCGACCGCCTTCTCGCAGTCCGAGCGCTGGGACACCCTCGACCTGGACGCGGCCGGCGGCTGCATCCGCGACCTGGCGCACGCCTACTCCAAGGACGGCGGCCTCGCGGTCCTCAAGGGGAACCTCGCCGTGGACGGCTGTGTCGTGAAGACGGCGGGCGTCGACGAGTCGATCTGGACCTTCGAGGGCCCGGCGGTCGTCTGCGAGTCGCAGGAGGCGGCCGTCGACAAGATCCTCCGCAAGGAGATCAAGGAGGGCGACGTCGTCGTCATCCGTTACGAGGGCCCGCGCGGCGGCCCCGGCATGCAGGAGATGCTCTACCCGACCTCCTTCCTCAAGGGCCGCGGCCTCGGCAAGAGCTGCGCCCTGGTGACCGACGGCCGCTTCTCCGGCGGTACGTCGGGCCTGTCCATCGGCCACGCGTCGCCGGAGGCCGCGTCGGGCGGCGCGATCGCACTGGTCGAGGACGGCGACCGGATCAGGATCGACATCCCGAACCGTTCGATCGAGCTCCTCGTCCCCGAGGCCGAGCTGGCCACCCGCCGCGAGGCGCTGAACGGCGTCTACGCCCCGAAGGACCGCGAGCGCAAGGTCTCGGCGGCGCTGCGCGCCTACGCGGCGATGGCGACGAGCGCGGACCGGGGCGCGGTGCGCGACGTGTCCAAGCTGGGCTGAGACGCGTCCGGGCCGGTACGTATAGGAGCCGGGTCGGCACTTGTAGGAGCCGGACCGAGACATGTACGGCCCGGCCGACCGGTCCGCCGACCGACGAGGACCCCGTCCGCTCTCACCAGCGGGCGGGGTCCTGTCCGTCCACGGCGAACACGGACCCGTCGGGCGCGGTCCCGAAGACGGTCCGGCCGGCGGCCACCGGGGCGGGCAGCGCCGAGGAGTACGTGAGCCTCCCGTTCCGCAGCCGTGGGCCCGTCTGCCCCAGCAGCTTGCCGTGCGCGGTGTCCACGGCCATCAGCCGCCCGTCCGCCGCCGAGAAGTACAGCCGGCCCCCGGCGCCGAGGACGGGAGCGGAAGTCCGCCCGGCGGCGGTCTCCAGCTGCCAGCGGACCGTTTCGCCGCCCTCGGCCGGGCGGGTGTCGACGGCGACCAGCCTCCCGCCGTGCGCCAGCAGATAGGCCGTGTCCCCGCCCAGCACGACCTCCGGTTCGTTCATCCGGAACGGCAGCGTCATCCGTACGACGTTCCGCTCCTTCGGCTCGTAGCGGACCAGCCCGACGGTCTGGGTGTCCCCGTTCATGGCCGTCATGACGAGTGCACCGCCCGAGGTCCCCACCGGGGTCAGCATCCCGTCCAGCCGCCGCTGCCACGCCGTGCGCCCCGTCGCGGCACGGACGGCCGTGACCAGGGTGGTGGACCCGTAGGCGGAGTGCTCGAACGCGTAGGCCAGCCCGGTGCCGGCGTCGTACAGCGCGTAGTCCGGGCGCCGATGCCCGGCGAGCGAATGCCGCCAGAGGGAGACACCGGTCGCGGAGTCGAGCGCCTCGGTGGTGCCGTCCTCGGCGACCAGCAGCAGCGCGTCACCCGCGTCGAAGGGGACGCCCGCATACGGGGAGAGGTCCGCTGCCCAGACCTGCTCGCCCTTGGCGGGGTCGTACGCCCGGAGCTTCCCGCCCGGCACCGCCGTGTGCACCAGACCGCCGGAGACCGACACCACGCCGACCGACGGGCCGCCCTCCGCGCCGCGCCGGGACCACAGCACCCGGCCGTCCGCGGGATCCAGCCGGGTGACACCGACGCCGTCCGCCACGCAGTACAGACCCGCGGCCCGGCCGGGCCCCTCCTGCCCGGCACCGTCCGCCGGGGAACAGACCGGTGTCGCCTTGCCGCTGGTCCGCAAGGCCGTCCGCCACGGGGCGAACTCCTCTGCCGGACCCTTCGCCCCGCCCGTACCGCCCGTACCGCCCGGCTCACCGGCCCCGCCGGCCGCGCCGACGGCCCACACCCCGCCGGCCCCCATGACCAGCAGCGCCGCGGTGGCCGCCAGCCACCGCCGCTTGCCGCCGCCCGGGGCCGCCTTGCCGGCCCGTGCCGCGCCCACATGCGTGTCCGCGTCGGAGGAGGCATCGGCCCCGGTCTCCGGTACGGGCGCCGGGCCGCGGACCGGCCGCCGCTGCGACGGTATGAAGGCGGCGGCGTCGTACGACGGCGGGCTCAGCGTCGTCATGATCTCGTCCGGGGTGGGCCGCCCGGCCGGGTCCTTCGTCAGGCACTGCCCGATCAGCGGGGCCAGGTCCGACGGCACGCCCGCCAGATCGGCCTCGTCGTGCACCACCTGGTAGGCCACGATGTACGGGCTGTCCGAGTCGAAGGGCCCCCGGCCGGTCGCCGCGTGGACCAGCACGGCCCCCAGGGCGAACACATCGGCGGCGGGCCCGACCTCGCGCGGCCGCTGGAACTGCTCGGGCGCCATGTACGGCGGCGAGCCGATCAGCTTGCCGGTCTCGGTGCGCAGATCGCTGTCGTAGGGCCGGGAGATCCCGAAGTCGATGACCTTGGGCCCGGAGTCGGAGAGCAGCACGTTGCTCGGCTTGAGGTCGCGGTGGATCACCCCGGCCCGGTGGATGTCGCGCAGCGCCTCGGCCAGTCCCGCCGTCAGCCTGCGCAGTGCGGCGGGGGACATCGGCCCGTTCCGCTTCACCTGGTCGGCGAGCGTGGGGCCGGGGACGTACAGGGTGGCCATCCACGGCCGTGCGGCATCCGGGTCGGCGTCGACGACCGGTGCGGTGAAGGCGCCGCTGACCCGGCGGGCCGCCCCGACCTCCTGCCGGAAACGCGCCCTGAACTCGGGGTCCGAGGCGTACTGCTGGTGCACCACCTTGACGGCGAGCTGCAGCCCGGAGGCGGAGCGCGCCAGGTGCACGACGCCCATGCCGCCCGCGCCGAGACGTGCCTCAAGACGGTACTGCCCGGCGTACTCCGGATGCTCCGCTTCCGGATTGGCTCCGGTACCTCGCAGCGGCGGCATCGCCCACCCCCGTGTGTTCGTCCGCAAGCGCGACGCACGGAGCCTAGTCGATGGTGCGTGCGATCCGGATGGGGCTTGTAGCCTGCGCGTCGTACACGTCGTACACACCATCTCTCGACGGGGGAGGGCCTCATGGCCATGGACGAGCACACCGACGGCACGACCGCCGCGGCCGACGCGATCGACGTCACCGAGGGCGTGCAGACGCTCGCCGGGACCGACGACGTCACCCGGTACCCGATCGCGCCCGGCTACCGCGTCAACGTCCGGACGGGACCGGGCACCAAGTACGGGATCGTCAGGACCCTGCCGTACGGAATGAAGGTCCCGGTCTACTGCCAGAAGCCGGGGGAGCGGGTCACCGGCCCGTACGGCACCTCCAACCTCTGGGACAACATCGCCAACGGCCAGTTCGTGTCGGACGCCTACGTCCACACGGGCAGCGACGGCTACATCGCGCCGCGCTGCGACTGATACATCGCGCCGCGCTGCGACTGACCGGGACGGCGGCCGGGATCGTGAAGGGGATCGCGACCGGCGCGTCCGGGTCCGCGGCCGCCCGGGGATAATCGACTTCGTGAGCGAGAACAGCGAAGCCCCCGGCGCCGGTGCCACGCCCGGCCCCACCACGCCCGGCCCGCGGCCCGAGCCCCTGCGCTTCTTCGGTACGACCTGGGTCGACCACAGCGGGGGCTACGGGCTGCGCCGGGCCGGGGCCGCGGTCGGCTCCCTGGCCGCCGCGGTCGCCGCCTGCTTCGTGCTCCGCTTCGCCTACCAGGGGCTGGAGATCGCCGATGTCGGCGGCTTCGTCGGCATCCTGGTCGTCCTGATGTTCGCCATCTGCAGCGCCATCGCCTTCCGCAAGACCTGGGAGGGGTTCAGCCGCCGCCCCGCCGATCCGGCGCGCGAGGCCAATCTGCGCGGCCTCAAGACGATCGGCTTCGTCGGCTCGCTGATCGCGTACTTCCTCCGTACGTTCCGGGAGGCGCCGGGCGAGCAGCTGCACCGCACGGAGTACGAGACGGCCCTGGCCCGGTACGAGAAGCGCCGCTCGGCCCGCAAGAACACCAAGGGCAAGCGCCCCAAGCGCAAGTAGCACGGCCCCGGGCGGAAGCCACACGCACGCCGGTTCGCGAAGTCACGCGCGCGCCGGTTCGCGTAGCCACGCGCACCCCGGCGCGGGTACGCGCAGGGGGAAATCACCGGCGCGGGCTCCGGCGCACGCGCCACGATGAGCCCATGCTTCCCGCAGATCCCGCAGATCCCGCAGATCCCGCCTACTCCACCAGTCCCGACGCACCCGCTCCCGTGCCCCGCGCGCTCTCCTTCGACCGCGCCGCCGCCCAGTACGCCGCGGCCCGCCCCGGTTACCCGCCCGCACTCCTCGACGCCGTCGAGGAACTGGCCCGCCGTCCCCTCCGGGGCGCCCGTGCCGTCGACATCGGCGCCGGCACAGGCATCGCCACCCGCCTCCTCCACGAGCGCGGCGCACGGGTCGTCGCCGTGGAACCGGGCGCCGGCATGGCGGCGGAACTCCACCGCTCGCTCCCGCACCTGCCCGTCGTACGCGGCGACGGCAACCACCTCCCCCTCGCCACCGCGTCGGCCGACCTGATCACGTACGCCCAGGCCTGGCACTGGACGGACCCGGCGCTCGCCGCCCCCGAGGCACTGCGCGTCCTGCGCCCCGGCGGCGCACTCGCCCTCTGGTGGAACGTCGCCGACCACTCCGTCCCCTGGATCGCCGACCAGGACGCCCGGCTCCGCCGCTTCTTGGGCGCCGGCGACTCCGCCCACGGCTCGGCCGTCCGCCCCCGCGACCTGCCTTCCGGGCTCGACTTCACGCACCGCCGGGTGCCCTGGACCCGACGGGTGTCCGTCGACACCCACCTCGCCAACCTCGGCAGCCACTCCGCCTTCCTCGTCCTCGGCGAGGAGGGCACCCGACGCTTCCTTGCCGAGGAGCGCGACCGGCTCGCGGAACTCTTCCCCGACGGCACGGTCGAGGAGCGCTACACGGTCGACCTGAGCGTGGCGGTGAGCCCAGGCCACGCCTCTTGACGGGCGGACAACCCGGGATCAATATTCATCGCATGATGAATTACCGAGGTGCGGCCGTCGAGGCCCACGGCCTCACGGTCGTACGAGGCGACCGCACCGTCCTGCACGGCCTCGACTTCGCCGTCGAACCCGGCAGGATCACCGGCCTCCTGGGCCCCTCGGGCTGCGGCAAATCCACCCTTATGCGTGCCGTCGTGGGCACCCAGGCCAAGGTCACCGGCACCCTCGACGTGCTCGGCAGTCCCGCGGGCCACCCCACCCTCCGGCCGCGCATCGGGTACGTCACCCAGGCCCCTTCCGTCTACACCGACCTGACCGTCCGGCAGAACCTCGACTACTTCGCGGCGATCCTCCGGCCGGGCCGCCGACAGCGTGACGCCCGCCGGGACGCCGTCACCCGCGCCATCGCCGAGGTCGACCTGACCGGCCGGGCCGACGCCCTCGCCGGAGCCCTCTCCGGCGGCGAGCTCGCCCGCACCTCCCTCGCCGTGGCCCTGCTCGGCACCCCGGAACTCCTGGTCCTCGACGAACCCACCGTCGGCCTGGACCCCGTGCTCCGCCGCGACCTGTGGAACCTCTTCCACCGCCTCGCAGCCGACCACGGCACCACGCTCCTCGTCTCCTCCCACGTCATGGACGAGGCCGAGCGCTGTCACCGTCTGCTCCTCATGCGCGAGGGCGAGATCCTCGCCGACGGCACCCCCGGGGCGCTGCGCTCCGCCGCCCGCGCGGACACCGTCGAAGAGGCATTCCTCCACCTGGTCGACCAGGCCGCCACCCGTCAGGAGCCCTCCCGATGAGCCCGCACCCGTCCCCGGCACCCGCATTCCTGAGCCCGGCACGCACCCTCGCCACCGCCGCCCGGGTCCTGCGCCAGCTCGGCCACGACGCCCGTACCGTCGCACTGCTGCTCCTGGTCCCGGTCGTACTGATCACGCTGCTGCGGTACGTGTTCGACGGCAGCCCCCGCGTCTTCGACGCCATCGGTGCCTCGCTCCTCGGCATCTTCCCGCTGATCACGATGTTCCTGGTGACCTCGATCGCCACCCTGCGCGAACGCACCTCGGGCACCCTCGAACGCCTCCTCGCGATGCCGCTCGGCAAGGGCGACCTGATCGCCGGTTACGCCCTCGCGTTCGGCACCGTGGCGATCGTCCAGTCCCTCCTGGCCACCGCGGTCTCGGTCTGGGCACTGGGCCTGGACGTCATCGGCTCCCCGTGGCTGCTGCTCCTGGTCGCCCTGCTCGACGCGCTGCTCGGCACGGCGCTGGGCCTGTTCGTCTCCGCCTTCGCCGCATCCGAGTTCCAGGCCGTCCAGTTCATGCCCGCCGTGATCTTCCCGCAGCTCCTGCTCTGCGGACTGTTCATCGCCCGCGACCGGATGGCCCCGTTCCTCGAAGCGATCTCGAACGTGCTGCCGATGTCGTACGCCGTCGACGGCATGAACCAGGTCCTCGGCCACACCGACATCACCGGCGACTTCGTCCGCGACGTCCTGATCGTGGCGGGCTGCGCCCTCCTGGTCCTGGCCCTCGGCGCCGCCACCCTCCGCCGCCGCACCGCCTGACGGGCCGGTGCGAGGATGGCGCACACGAGCACCGAGCACCGAGAACCGTCAGCACCGCCCGGAGGGTGAACCACATGACCCAGACAGTCGCAGTCCTCGGCACCGGCAAGATCGGCGAGGCCCTGCTCAGCGGCATGATCCGGGCGGGCTGGCGCCCGGGGAACCTGCTGGTCACCACCCGCCGCTCCGAGCGCGCCGAGGAACTCCGCAACCGCTACGGTGTCGACTCCGTCAGCAACGCCGAGGCCGCCGAGCGCGCCGACATCCTCATCCTCGCGGTCAAGCCCCAGGACATGGGCCGGCTCCTCGACGAGCTCGCCCGGCGCATCACCCCCGACCGCCTGGTCATCAGCGCGGCCGCGGGCATCACGACCGCCTTCATCGAGGACCGCCTCGCCGCGAACACCCCGGTCGTACGGGTCATGCCGAACACCCCCGTCCTCGTCGACGAGGGCATGTCCGTCATCTCGGCCGGCAGCCACGCCACCACCGACCACCTCGCCGCCGCCGAGGCGATCTTCGGCGGCGTCGGCAAGACCCTCCGGGTCCCCGAGTCCCAGCAGGACGCGGCAACCGCCCTGTCCGGCTCGGGCCCCGCGTACTTCTACTTCCTCGTCGAGGCGATGACCGACGCCGGCATCCTGCTCGGCCTGCCCCGCGCCCAGGCCCACGACCTGATCGTCCAGGCCGCCATCGGCGCCGCCGTGATGCTCCGCGACAGCGGCGAACACCCCGTCAAGCTGCGCGAAGCCGTCACCAGCCCGGCGGGCACCACCATCAGCGCCATCCGCGAGCTGGAGAACCACGGCGTACGAGCCGCTCTCATCGCCGCCCTCGAAGCCGCCCGCGACCGCAGCCGCGAACTCGCCTCCGGCAACGGCTGACCTACTCCGCCGCAGCGATCAGCTCGGCGCTGCCGACCACCTTCGCGAACCCACCGCCGTGCAACGACACGGCGGTGGCCCGTGCCAGCTCGTCCGCGCTCTGCGTCCACCCCCACGGCCCGGTCAGATCGAAGGTGTGCGTCGCATCCAGCGGGAAGAACACCTCGTACCCGAGGTTCCCGCCCATCCGCGCCGTCGTCTCGACGCACATGTTGGTCTGGATCCCCGCCACCACGAACTGCCGGATCCCGCTCCGCTCCAGCCACTCCTTGAGGTCGGGCGTCCCGTAGAAGGCGGAATTCACGCTCTTCGTCAGCAACAGCTCGGGCCCACTGCCCTTTCCGCGCCGCTCTTCCACGTATGCCTTGAAGTCGTTCCCCGACTGCCCCGTGCGCAACGGCGAACCGGGCTTGGTCGAGTCGTGCCGTACGAACACCACGGGCCGCCCGCTCGCCTGCCATGCATCGATCAGCCCCGCGATGTTCCGGTCCGCCTCCGGATTGTTCCGCGGCCCCCAGTACGCCTCCTCCTCGAAGCCGTTCTGCACGTCAATCACGATCAGCGCTGCGTTCTCTGCGATCTCCATGTGAAAGATCCTGCCGCCCGGCACCCCCCGCGTCCCAGAGGTCAAAAAGCCATCGACCGATGCTTTACTGCCATGATGGCGACCACCTCCGATCCCACCCGCATCGCGCTCGTCTGCTTCCCCGGCGTCCGTGCCTTCGACGTCTCGGTCATCACCGAGGTCTGGGGCGTCGACCGCACCGACCGGGGCGTCCCGCCCTTCGACCTGCGCCGCACCGCCGCCGGACCGACCCCCGTCGCCCTGCGCGGTGGCCTCTCCCTCACCCCCGACCGCACCCTCGCCTGGCTCGCCCGCGCCGACCTGATCGTCGTCCCCGGCCTCGACGACCACGTGACCCCGGCCCCCGCACCCGTCCTCGGAGCCCTGCGCCGCGCCCACGCCCGAGCCACCCCGATCGCTGCCCTGTGCGGCGGAGCCTTCACGCTCGCCCAGGCCGGCCTGCTGGACGGCCGCCAGGCAGTCACCCACTGGAACCTCACCGACCTCCTGAGTACCCGCCACCCCAAGGTGAAGGTCACCCAGGACGCCCTCTTCCTCCACGACGACAACATCTGGACGTCAGCCGGCACCGCGGCCGGCATCGACCTCTGCCTCCACCTCGTACGCACCACCCATGGAGCCGAGGCCGCGGCGACGATCGCCCGCTCGATGGTCACCGCCCCGTTCCGTACCGGCACCCAGGCCCAGTTCATCGAGCACCCCACCCCCCGCGCCGACCGCGATGCGGACACCCTCGCCGCGGTACGCGCCCACGCCCTGGCCCATCTGGCCGAACCCCACACGGTCGCCGGCCTCGCCGCCCGCGCAGGAATGTCCCCCCGCTCCTTCGCCCGCCACTTCCAGGCCACCACCGGTACGACGCCGCTGCGCTGGCTGATCACCCAACGCATCGCCGCAGCCCAGAAGCTCCTGGAGCGCACCGACCTCCCCCTTCCCGAGGTGGCCCGCCGCACCGGCTTCGGCAGCGAGGTCACCATGCGCCAGCACTTCGCCACCCACCTCGCCACCAGCCCCCGTGACTACCGCCTGGCCTTCCACCAGGACCCGGCCCGGGCCCGAGGTTGACACGCCCCGCCCGGATCCGTAGTGTGCTCCGAGTTGTCCGACGTGAGCGCCGACTCCGGTCGGTCCCCGGACAGCCATTCCGCAGTAATCACATCTGGTCAGCGACATCTGTCGCCGGGCATTCTGTGCGTATGTGCGAAATGAGGAATCCGCGTTCGAAGGAACGTGACCCCGATTAGCGTCGGGGCCCGGGATTCCGCTAAAGTCTCACTCGTCGGAACGGCCCAACGGCCGGGAAGACAAACCCCGCTGACTGGGAATCAGGCCCGAAAGGATCTGATAGAGTCGGACTCGCCGGAAAGGGAAA